>JAILMX010000118.1 GCA_024692205.1 Desulfovibrio sp.
TGGAAAAATACAAGCAGCAATGCCATTGTCAGAACATTGGTAGAAAAGTCAGGACGGGAAAGCCGCAGGAAAATCGAAGACCTGATTGGCGGAAAGCCTATTGAGGAACGCCTTGAAGAAGATCTGACCTATGACATGGTCGATAAAAAGGATCGAAGCCTCTGGACCATGCTGTATCTTACCGGCTACCTGACGAAAGCAGCAAGTCAGCCTGACAATGGCAACACGGCACTGGTCATTCCCAATAAAGAAGTCAGGGAAATCGTTATTGAAACCGTATCAGCATGGTTTGAAGACACGCTCGATAGCCACACACTTAAGCCTTTCATCGAAGCCCTTTGGAAGGGGGATGCACATAGCGTTCAAAAGATACTGAAGCAGGCATTGTATGACACCATCAGCTTTTATGACAGCCTCGAGAGCTTTTACCACGGTTTCTTGGCAGGGCTCATGCGCGGAGCCGGAGCGGACATACGATCCAATCGTGAAAGTGGCCTTGGACGCACAGATATCACCATGGAAGATGGCCTCAATAATCGAGCCGTGATCATTGCAGTGAAACGAGCCGGACACTATGACGACCTGGAGAAGATGGCTGATGAAGCCCTTGCCCAGAGAGAGGAAAAAAAATACGCCGCTGCATTGCCGCCACAGATCAAGACTGTGCTGAAATACGGTGTTTCTTTCTGGAAAAAGGAATGCGCCGTTACGGTGTTAGAAAGCGGGCGTGCATGAGGACGATGCCTTGTCCATGCCGATGCTGTCAGAATAACGGCTGACCCCGGCTCACATGCGATGAGTCGGGGTCGTAACACTTGATCCTGCTGTCGCCGTGCACGGGGGCGCTAACCGCGCCGTGCCAGCCCTGCTGCATTTTGTTTTTATCCGCCTCTTCCCCGAACTGACGAAAAAGGGTGGTTCTTCGAAGCACGCGGAAAGAAGCCCTGGATCGTTTCGGCAAGCATCTGAAGGCGCTGTCTAGGAGTTCCTCCCCTTTTTGCCAAATCGGCGTTCTTTGTGCTCCGGGGCCATCTTCACAATACGCGGTTCAAATCTGGCCAGGATTTCAACCAGGTCTCCCTGAACGGCCATGACATCCTGAATATCCTTGTAGGCCTCAGGGGATTCGTCCAACGACCCGCCTAAAAGCTCCACATTCCTCTGCAAAAGAAGCTCCTGCATGCTTTCGCGGGAAAGCGATCTGAAAGCTTCAGCCCGGCTCATGCGGCGTCCGGCTCCATGTGAGCAGGACGCCAGGGCTTGCTCATTGCCAAGGCCCTGCACGACATAGCCAGAACTCCCCATGGATCCCGGAATAATGCCCTGAACGCCAGATGCTGCCGGAGTTGCGCCCTTGCGGTGTACGACAACCTTTTTGCCGTCATGGACTTCAATCCAGGCAAAATTGTGGTGATTTTCCACATGCGTCAGGGCTTTTGTCCCCAGATGGGCCAATACATGCCCGTGGATCAGTTCATGATTTGCCGAAGCGTAACGGCCCATCAATTCCATGGCGGACCAGTATGCCTGACCTGGCTCGCTTTCCAGACCCAGCCATGCCAGATGCCGCAGCTTTTCTGGTAGATTGGGCCTCAGCCCCATGGCCAGTGCACTGAAGTGCTTGGCAACACCTTCACCTGTCCCCCTGCTTCCTGAGTGGCTGAGCAAGGCCAGATAGATGCCCGGCTCAAGAGAAATGCCGCCGAGAACCACGGGCTGGTCCACATGCAGCTCGCCAAACTCGACAAAATGGTTGCCGCCGCCACTTGTGCCAAGCTGCGCCCAGGCCTTGTCCTTGCCTAATCCCGATCCAAGGCCCGCAATCAGACTCCAGTCTTCGTCCATGACCGGGTGTTTCCTTCGCTCACTGCCAGCAAAGGCGGCTCCAACACCAAAGCGGGTCTGGCTTTCCAGGGCCGCTACCAGATCAGCGTGCCGGTTTTCCAGAGCAGTCAATGGCATATCCAGGACGCTCAGACGCATCCGGCAGGCAATATCCACTCCCACAGCATAGGGAATAACCGCACCTTTAACAGCCAGGACGCCTCCGATGGGCAGCCCATAGCCAAGATGTGCGTCAGGCATCAACGCTCCGCGAACAGCATTGGGCAGAAGGCAGGCGTGCTCCATCTGTTCAATGGCTCCGGCCTCCACATCCCCGTCACCCCATCTCTGCCACGGAGCGGCTATTGCCCTTGGCGTAAAGAATCCGCCGTCAGGAAGACAGTGCATCATGGCCTCTGCTAGCTCACCCAGAAGCGGATCATCCTGCATTGCGGAAGGATTCTGTGAGAGCCTGCGCAGGGATTCGCACATTTTCCCTTCATCGGCACCATGCCCCAGAGCGACATTGACCAGGCGCATGGCCAGAGGCATGACGCTTGTCTCATTGGGAATCCCCATGGCGTTCAATTGTTTGGATGTCAGCATGTTTCCTCCCGTGCTGAAGGAACGGTAATGCGCACTTTTTTTCCTTCATGCTGTGTATGGGCCTTCTGCCCCGTAAACATCTCGATGATCTGCAGGCAGGTTGCTGCATGGCTGGTCAGACGCTGGGTCACGAAACTGCCTCCTCCGGCCAGTGCCAGGGGAACAAGCAGCTGATCGGACAGACAGGCTTCCACGTCGGCGCCGGAGCGAAGATATTCTCCGGCCCTTTTGCAGGCCTGGCCTGCGACGACTTCAGCACTTCGCCCACGCCAGCCACACTCGGCAAAGACCGTTGTTCTTTGGCCCTGACGGATCTTGACGAGAACCATATTCCCAGCGCCATTAACAGCTATGGGGAAAGGCCTGTCATGCACGCCGTCGATCAGGCTGATAGAATGTTCCGTAAGTCCCAGATCTGATCCTTGTTCCAGCAGAACCTTTGTCTCACGTTCAAGAATGCCCTCTGGCAGATTGTGCCCGTAGATGACCGCACTGGCTTCATGCAGCGTTTCGCTTTGCGTCATGTCAAAAGCACAGGATTTGCGGCCAGGCGTAATTGAGACATGGACGACTCCGCCTCCCATTTGCATATAGCCAAGGCGTTCCATGTATGTTTCAAGATCAGGGCCAAGCTTTTCAAGGCAGGGAAAAAGGGTTTCGCTCATGAATTCAAAAGGAGGGGCGTATGGCACATGCGTGCCGCCACGCACCGTGATCCTTGAATTGGCTTCTGCGAATAGCAAGGCTGGTACCAGGGCCTGCAGGACGAGAGAGACACTTCCGCCTGTACCCACAGCAATATCATAGCTTCCTGGCCGGACTTCTCCGGGAGAAAAGAAGATCTCGCAGGAATTGATCTCAGCGCCCTGAACTTGGGCGTCACAGATTTCTTGCGCCGCGCGTACACAGGTCAGATGCTGTCTCTTAAGGCCTGGCCTGACCCTTTTCATACGGATGTTGACCATATGAAAAGGCTGCTTCAGGGCCATGGAAAGTGCCAGAGAAGCACGTAGCATCTGTCCTCCGCCTTCACCCCGTAAGCCGTCTATCAAAAGGAATTCCTCATTACTCATCTCTGCTTCACCCCTTGCCCCGCAGGCCATCTCTTTGCCTGCGGGGCTAACGCAATGCCCATGCAAGGCTCAGCACAAGGGCAAATCCAATCCGTGCCGGGCTTGCAAGCCTCTGCAGTTATCCGAAACGCAGTCATACGGCTGGGCTTCTCTGTATGCTCAAGGGTCAACTGACAGAAAAGGTAGCAACGAATGCAGACCGTCTCCTCGCTCTGACAGAGGTCCCTGAGCACGTGATATACCCCCTAAAGCATGTTTCATGCCAAATGGGGCTGTGTTGCTAATCCCTTGAAATCACAGAGTTTTTCTTTTCTTGCCGTATACGAGTTCTCCATGTATTTATATTTGCAAATAAAACTCTATAGGACAGGATAAAGCATGCTACGCAAAACTGTTGTCATCGGTTTCCTTGGCACCACGCTGGATCTTCACGGAGGCTATGGACAAAACCGCTGGAATGCCTGGCGTCCGACCGTGGCTCTGGGCATGCAGGAAGACCTGCTCGTGGACCGGCTTGAGCTTCTTCACGGCTCAGACTATGAAAAGCTTGCGCGGCACATTTCCAAGGATTTTTCGCAGGTATCCCCGGAAACAGAAATTTGCCGGCACATCTTCGACCTCACCAACCCGTGGGATTTTGAAGAAGTGTACACAGCTCTTTACGATTTTTCGGAAAGCTACCCCTTTGACACTGACAATGAAGAGTACCTCGTGCACATCAGCACAGGCACTCATGTTCTGCAGATCTGTCTCTTTTTACTCACGGAGTCCCGTCATATACCGGCACGCCTCATCCAGACCGGAATTTCGCAAAAAGTGAATGATCCGGCAGGAGTCTACGCCATTATTGATCTCAACCTTTCCCGCTATGAACAACTGGCTGAGCGTTTCCGGCGTAAGACAAAATCTGACATGTCATTTTTGAAATCGGGCATTGAAACACGCAACGCCGCCTTCAATGCCATGATTGCCCAAATGGAACAAGTAGGGGCAGAATCCAGGGAACCAATTCTGCTCATGGGACCTACCGGCTCAGGGAAATCGCGGCTTGCCGGGCTGATCTACGAGCTACGCAAACAGCGGCATCTGGTTCAGGGAGACTTTGTCACCGTGAACTGTGCCACTCTGCGCGGTGACATGGCCATGTCCACACTTTTTGGACACCGCAAAGGATCGTTTTCAGGTGCTGAGGCGGATAGGACAGGGCTGTTGCGTCAGGCTGACGGTGGGCTGCTTTTTTTGGATGAGGTTGGGGAACTTGGCCTTGACGAACAGGCCATGTTACTCAGGGCCATAGAAGAAAAACGCTTTTACCCGCTGGGTGCGGATACGGAGAGCTTCAGCGACTTTCAGCTTATTTGCGGCACCAATAGGGAGCTTGAACAGCAGGCGGCTGAAGGGAAATTTCGGGAAGATCTCCTGGCACGGATCAATACCTGGACTTTTCAGCTGCCCGGGCTTGCACAGCGTCCGGAAGACATCGAACCCAATTTGGAATACGAGATTGAACAGGTTTCCGCAAAAATCGGCAGGCGCATTCGCTTCAACAAAGAGGCGCGGGAACTGTTTCTATCTTTGGCCAAACGAGAAGACGCACTTTGGCGGGGCAATTTCCGTGACTTGTCGGCGGCGGTTCTGCGGCTTGGGGTTCTGGCCGGGGACAGTCGGGTAAGCACGTCATTGGTGAGGGAGGAATGGGAAAGGCTGACAAAGGGCTGGCGTAAGCTTTCAGGGCAAACAGCAGATCAGCATGCAGGCGATGACATGGATCTGCTGCAGGCGCTCATGGGAGAGCAAGCTGATGAACTGGATCTTTTTGAAGTGCCTCAACTTGCCTTTGTGATCCGCTTCTGCCAAAAATGCAGCACACTTTCCGAAGCAGGGAGAGCGCTTTTTGCCAATTCCAGAAAAACAAAGCAAAATCCCAATGATGCGGACAGGCTAAGAAAATATCTCGCACGCTATAATTTGTCCTGGGATAAAATCCACAAGCATTGAAAGGTGTTGAATCTTCTGCACCAAAAAATGAGGAAAAAGGAATGGGAGGATCCTTTATGGCAAAGGGCTCAGAAATCTTGCCAAAAAAAGCAAGACTGCCCTATAGTGCCCTGGCATACATGATAGTTTATCAGGCTGGCCCGCTCTTCACAGAATCTGAGATTCTCTGGCATCGTTCATTATTCAGAGACTACGACAGACGCAAGGCGACCACAAATATCGTCCAGAAGATCTTGTGGAATCGACCCGATCTCTTCTAAGTCTCTAGCATTTGCATCAATCGCCTTGATTTGAGAAAGAATAAAAGCTCCTTGTACTGGCAATCCCTCTGGCACTATAAGCTTTCCTGTTCCTGTTCTCGTGTTGGTGAGAGGAATTACCCATACAATGCCGCCACTTTTTTCATTGAACAAATCAGACGATACAACGAGAGCTGGTCTTCTTCCGGCTTGCTCATGGCCTTTTGTTGGCGAAAAATTCACCCAGTACAGAGTCCCTTTCTTGGGACTTTTTTTGTTTGAAGCCATATAAAGCCCCTATTGTTGTAAGTTACCATACCTCACGCCCCACTGGCTTTCCCCAGTCTATTTCAGGAACTTCTTGGGCAGTGTGAAAACTGTCAAGAACCTCATTCAACGGACGAATTTTTACGTTGTGTGTTTTCTTTATCGAAATCGTTCCGTCCTTTTGAACACATTCCAATTTGTCCCCCTCATGCCATCCGAGAGATTCAATGATCTTTTTTGGCAGCCGAACTGCCATGCTATTACCCCATCTCGATAGAGACAGAGCAGCATTGTTTTCATTCATAAAATCCTCCAAGCTGATGGTTCATAAAACTGTATATACGTGTATTCGTAGCTTCACAGCTTGTCAATCCCCTCCGCACGCAACAGCCAGCACAGACTTTTTGATTTCAAGAAGTCCACTGCTAAAAAAAGGCGGTGAGTCATCACCGCCCCTGGAAGTAATCCTCCCGTTTTTTGTCTTTGCCCTATGAAAGTGGCATGGGATTCCAGCTTTCACGCCGTCAATAGCGGTTCAAATCCGCTTGGGGACGCCACCAAAGAAATCAGGCAGTTACGATAAAAATCGTAGCTGCCTTTTCTTTTCATATGCTAACCTATTGCTAACCACTCGCGTAATCGTTGTCTGGAGCGGTTTTTCGGGGACGCAACCATCCCATGCCTTGGTTAGCAAGCTGTTAGCACCCTATCTCGTCGCAATCGTCGATGAAGCATGCTCGGACGAAATCTGCCCGGCGTTAAACATATGACTGACTATGGAACCGGGTAAATGAACCAACCATCAGGACGGCTGCCCCTCGGGGTGGCCGTCTTTTCGCTGAATCTCCAAGCTCAAAGTCCCGTCAAATCCATGCCAATGACGGGCTCACAGGACACAGAGAACATAGGGTTCCCAACAATAATCCTGGCTGCCCGTGCTTGCCAAGAGGGTTACACTCGGCTAAAAGAATTGAAACTTGGATCACACAAACCCGCAGCATCCAACGCCGGGGAGGTATTGTTCTTGCAACACACAGACTCACCGTCCGTCAGCAAGACGTAACGGCGGGTCTTTTTTGTCCTTTTTCTACCGGGAGGCGGGAAACCGCTTCCCGGTTTTTTTGTGCGCTGTTTTCCCGCTCTCAAGGTCTTTTCGGTGGCACCCGCCCTGAGTAGCAGTCTCCACATAGGAAACCCTATGCGTAGTTACCAAGGCCCTCTTTGCACAGCGTCAGAAACCCAATGGCATCAGGATTTCAACCAAAAAACTCATCGCTGCTGGGAGGTATAGCAAATGAAAAGAAAAAAAGCTTTTTTTAAGAAAATTGTTCCGGCATTCATGGCCGGAGTACTGTTTGTGCTGTTCGTATCAGCTGGGCATTCCGTGTTTGCCAAGTCGAAGTTTTCGCAGGAAGAGCTGGCGTATATGCCGGCCGTGAAGCTGATCGAGCTGTTCAAGACCGGCGAGGCAACGCCCAGCGAAGTCCTGGAAGCGCAGATCAGCCGCGTCCAGAAGTACAACGGCGAATACAATGCATCGCGCCGCGATCTGGTCAATGAGCTGGACACGTTCAATGCCGGCAAGGTCAATGCCATCACCTTCGACAAGTTTGCCGAAGCGCGGAAGCAAGCCAAGAAAGCTGACGAGCGCTGGCGGAACGGCACTGCGCGCAGGCTCGAAGGGATTACCGTTGGGGTCAAGGACGAGAATGAAGTCAAGGGATGGCGAGTGGACGCCGCGTCCATTCTCCTGAAGGACCGTGAGCCGGGCAATTCTGACGGTCCCATGATACAGAAGCTCCGTGGCGAGGGCGCGATATTCGTCTTCCAGACGACGGTGCCCGAGCAGTACCTCAGCCCTATGACCTGGTCGCGTCTGTACGGCGTGTCCCGCAATCCGTGGAATCTCTACTACGGTACCGGCGGGTCGTCTGGCGGTTCATGCGCGGCGCTGGCTGCGGGCTTCTGCACGCTGGCCACCGGCTCCGACATGGGCGGCTCCATCCGCATCCCCGCTGCCATGAACGGGCTGTACGGATTCAAGCCGCCGTTCGGCCGCGTCGCCACGTCGGACAACGCCTACGAAACCCTGGGGCCGCTGGCCCGCACCTTTGCCGACATGGCGCTCATGCAGGACATCATGTCCGGGCCCAGCCCGGAGATCCATGCGTCAATCCGTCCCAAGCTCAACTATCCCCTGGAATACGCTCCGATTCAGGGGCAGAAAGTCGCCGTCGCCTACTTCAAGAACTGGCTCAAGGGCGGCCTGAGCAAGGAATCCGACCATGCCATGGACGCAGCAGTCGCGGCGCTGAAGAAGGCCGGAGCGCAGGTTGAACGGATAGAGCTTGACGTCAACGCCGAAAGCTTCATGCCGACCTACTTCAAGGGGCTTATGTCGACAAGTATGTACGCCATCTTCGACGGCCTGGACAAGCATCGCGACAAGTTCAGCTCGTACGTGAAGAACCTGGAGACGTATGCTGGCAAGCTGACTCCGCAGGATCAGGTCAACGCCGAAATGACGCTGGCGAAGCTGCACCGGGACGTCCAGCAGAAGGTCTTCGAGAAGGGCTGCATCGCCCTGGTCATGCCCACGCTGGCAACGCCGTACTTCCCCGCTGATCTTGAAGCGGCACCCGGAAAGGCGGCGCAGCTGCACGGGAAGGACGTTTCCAGCACCAATCTTATTCTGACGCCGATCTGGAACCTTGCCAGCAGATACCCGGTCGTGAACGTGCCGGTCGAGCTGTCCGGAAAAAACGTTCCCGTCGGCGTGCAGATCGTCGGCAACACCTATGATGATTTGAATGCCTTCCGCGTGGCATACGCCATGTCAAAAGTCATTCCTCCTCTGTATGTGGATGGGCGTTTCCCGGATTTCAGGAATGCAAAATAGTACGATGCAGTGAGCACCATGGGGGAGGGGTTTCATCCCTCCCCCACGGGCAAACACCACTCGCTTGTCAAACTGTTGCGTGAGGAATGGCAAAAGAACAACGCCTTGACGCGCTGGAATCCGGCAAGGGAGCAGCCGACCCCGATGGCGACAGGGCCACGCTCGACCTGATGGACAGCCTGCTCAGCAGGTAATAACGAGATTCAGCGAGGTTACTTGATGAAACATGTGCAATTTTCACGGTCGTGGACGAAAAGATTGGCGGCATCTTTGCTGTCATTGTTCGTTCTCTTGGCGGCGTCTGTGACGATACGTGCACTGGATGGGCAGAGTCACGCCAGCGCCGCAGAGGCGCAGGAACACGGTGCGACGCGCAAGGAGCCGGGAACTGCCAGTGTAGCGAAAGAGCAGCTCCGTGCACAATCCGTCGAGAACAAACGCATAACTGACGGAAGCTATGACAGGTCGCTGGCCGTCCGGTGCGTCAACGGCACTTTCGTCGGCAAGAAGACGGAGAATATCATTGTCTACAAGGGCATTCCCTTTGTCGGCAAGCAGCCTGTCGGAGATCTGCGTTGGAAAGCGCCGGTGGACATGGCTCCGGACAACGGCGTTTACGAGGCCTATTACTATGGGAAAAGCCCTGTTCAGGCACCCGGTGACCCCGCTGCCGGATACGGTACGGGCGAGGACTGCCTGTACCTGAACATCTGGAAGGCTGACGAGGCGACAGAAAAGAAGCCGGTCATTGTGTGGATTTACGGCGGTGCCTTCGATGTAGGCGGAGTGGCTGACCCGCAGTACGATTGCTGCAACCTCGTAAAAGAAAACCCTGACGTCATCGTTGTCACCATCGCTTACAGGGTCAGCTTCTTCGGCTTCCTGCATCTGTCCCACCTGCCAGACGGTGGGGCCTATCAGGACGCGCCGAATCTGGGGCTCATGGACCAGATGATGGCGTTGAAGTGGGTGCATGAGAATATCGCGGGCTTTGGCGGCGACCCCGACAACGTGACCATCTGGGGCGAGTCCGCCGGCGGTGCAAGCTGTACCCTGCTTCCGCTCATCAAAGGCTCCCATCGGTATTTCAAGCGTGTCATCGCGCAAAGCGGCGCCCCCGCCCAGACAAGGAGCCCGGAGCAGGCCATCGCGTGCACGAACAAGCTGATGGAGGCTCTCGGCTGCAAAACCGTCGCAGACCTGCGGAAGGTCAGCGCCGAGAAATTCGCGGACATGTGGGCACGCTTGTACGGGTTGTATCAAGTACTCGGCATACGCACTTTCCCAGAGAGGGACGGTAACTACCTGCCCCTGGAACCGTGGAAGGCATACGCGAACGGCGCCGCGAAGGACATTGACTTCCTTCAGGGCTGCAACAAGGATGAAATGAACACCTTCTTGGGTGTCGTCGGAGCGAACCGTTGGAATGCGTGGTCCAAGGAGCGTAAGGCGGAGAAGCTCGCCCAGCTGACGGACAAGGAGAAGGCGCTGGTGGAGAGCTACTGCAGCGATATCCGTGGAGAAAGCTACGAACCTACCGTCCGTCTCTTCAGCCAGATGATGTTTATTGCACCGCAAATCAGACTGTCGGAGGAACAGATCAAGGCCGGCGGCAAGTCGTACACTTACTACTTTACGGCCGAGTCCTCCCTTCCTTTGACCAAAGCCGGACATGCGATCGAACTGTCGGCGGTGTTCAATCATCCGGAAATGACTGACTTCACGGGAAGAGCATTCGACGCGACCTTCACGAAGACCATGCGCAAGATGTGGGTTCAGTTTGCCAAGACCGGTAATCCGTCGCTCAGTGCGGAAATCTCTCCTGACGGCAAGGCAAAGGAATGGCCTCTCTACGACGTGGGTAACAAGCAGGTGATGGTTCTCGACGAGAAAGACATCCATCCGGCAAAGGAGTCCGAATTAAAGATTGTTGATTGGGAGAGAACCTATTTCCTGACAAACTATTATATGCCGTGACAGGTTCCATCAGGCAAATTAACGCCAAAAAGCGTGTTTTCATAAGCAATGAAAACAAATGGAAATGATTATGAAGCAAAAGATTCGTATGAGTATTACAATGATGCTGTCATGCATCGCAGTTATCAGCGTCATCATCGGAATGGGTGTGCTTGCCATCGGCTCGGATGCAGGGAAAGCACCCGACTATTCCAAGGCTTCCTGCTGGCACAAACTTCCGATGATCACCAAGGACGTTGATACATTCTACATCTACTCGACGGTGTACGTTGACTCGAGCTTTGAAGAGGGATCTTCCGATTACGCGGCGCTCAACAACATTGAGATGCTGCTTGGCGTGCAGGGCGAATACGTGACGAATGCGAGCGTGTTCGAAGACTCCACCAACCTGTTCATGCCGTATTACCGCCAGGCGGGCATGCGGTACGCTGGAGAAGTCTCGAATAAGACTGGGGGCCTTGACGTGGCACTCTCCGGCATATCTTACGATGACATAACTGCCGCACTCGACTACTACTTTGAGCACTGCAACCAGGGTCGTCCGTTCATCATCGCGGGCCACAGCCAGGGCTCGGCCATGACGAAGCATGTGCTGAAAAACTACTTCAAAGACCATCCCGAGTACTATGGACGCATGGTGGCCGCCTATGTCATCGGCTACTCTGTCACGAAGGACGACCTCGCGTCCAATCCGCACCTAAAGTTCGCGGCTGGAGAGAGCGACACGGGCGTCATCATCAGCTGGAACACTGAAGGGCCAAAGAATGTGAAGGAGAACGCTCGAAACGTGGTGGTGCTGCCGAACGCCATCAGCATCAACCCTCTGAACTGGAGGCTCGACGAAACATACGCACCGGCGAGTGAAAATCTGGGTTCGCTTATGCTGAACGAGAAAACCGTCGCTTACGAGATTTCCGACATCGGGGCTGACGCGAAAGTAGACCTAAGCCGGGGCGTGATCGTGACGAATGCCAAATACGACCAAACTGCAGCAGCCGATTTCTTTGGACCGCAGAGCTTCCACGAAGACGACTACACTTTCTATTACAACAACCTCAAGGACAATGTGGCAAAGCGCATCGCGGCTTATAAATCGATCCGATAGCGGCAAGCGTGCGGCATCACGAGAGTGCCTCACCGCTTGCTGCGGGCGCATACCATGGTTTGAAACCGTCGTCCAAAAATTCTGTATCGAAATTTGGAAATGAGGAAAACATGGATCATAGAAGATTTGGCAATACGATATATATTCGAATGGACAGAGGGGATGAGATCATAAGCTGTATCCTGGATATCTGTAAGAAAGAGCAGATTCCATCAGCTATTTATAATGGAATCGGTGGTTGCAGCGAAGCGCAGATACAGACCTATTTACCTGAAACAAACACATTTGAAACGCAAACACTTCGAGGCATGCTAGAACTTATTTCCATTACTGGAAATATAATTTCCGATGAAACCAATGAACTCTACCATCATACGCATGCTTTGTTTTCCTATAAAAACGGCGATCAACACTGCGTTGCAGCTGGTCATATCAAATCAATTACCGTTTCATATACAACTGAGATTGAACTAAGGCCTGTTGTCGATGGAGTAATATATCGACAGTTTGATCCGGAGACCGGCACCGGGTTTTGGAATTTTCGGTAAATGCATTGTCAATCGGAACTGACAATTAGATTGCAATAATGTGCTGGACAAATTTCCCGCTCATTCATAACATATCGGACTTTCTCTCATTTTCTATTTCGAGCACGCAAAAGTTTCCATCGGGGGTATAGGCCATGGGCGGAATATTAGATGAAATCGTCATCCTTTTTCTTCTCTCGATAGCGGTCAGCCTTGTCTGCAACCGCCTGAAATTGCCCGCGATCGTCGGTTTTCTGCTCACAGGCGCCATTTTCGGGCCGAATGCCTGCGGCCTCGTCTCAGACCAGCACGCGGTGAGCGAGATAGCCGAGATCGGCATCGCCATGCTGATGTTCACCATCGGCATGGAGCTTTCCGGAGATTCGTTGAAAAGGCTAAGAAGGCCGGTGTTCCTCGGGGGCACGCTCCAAATCGGCCTGACGATACTCGCGGTCATGCTCTGGATGCTGACGATAGATCCGGAGAATACGTCCTTGCAGGAAGGCATCCTCTGGGGATGCCTGGTCGCCCTCTCCTCATCTGCCATAGTGCTCCAGCTCATTCAGAAAAGGGGGGAAGCGAAACGCCCTACGGCCGACTTTCCCTTGGTATACTTGTTTTTCAGGACATCATGGCGGCGCCGATGCTCATATGCGTCCCGCTGCTCGCGGGGGCGGTCAGCCTCTCATGGGAGTCCGCGCTCTTCTCCACCGGCAAGATAGTGTTGATTCTCGGCGCGGTGCTCATCGCCGCCCGCCTGTGGCTTGACCGCCTCATGGAGGCCGTATTAGAGACAAAGGCTCAGGAAGTGCTGCTCTTGACGACGCTCGGGCTCTGCCTAGGCATGGCGACACTGACGAACACGCTCGGACTCTCGCTCTCCCTGGGAGCCTTTCTGGCAGGCCTTCTGCTCGCACGTTCCCCCTACAGTTTGAGCGTCTTATCCGGAATCTTGCCCTATAAGGACGCCTTCTTAAGCCTTTTCTTCATTTCCGTGGGAATGCTGCTTGACGTCCGTTTTCTGTTCGATCATTTGGGAACGATCCTGGCGAGCACCTGTTTTTTCATCATATTCAAATCCATCGTAACCATACCGTTAGTCCTCCTCCAGGGCTATTCCATGAAAGAGGCCGTGCTCACTTCCCTCTCTCTCGCGCAAGTCGGCGAATTCGCCTTCGTCATCGCGGACAAGGGCCTCAAGATGCATCTCTTCACAGAGAGCGACCATCAGGTCTTCCTCGCCGTCAGCGTCATAACCATGATGCTGACGCCCGCCCTCATCGCCCTGGCCCCGAAAATCGCGGCGAGGATTTCAGGCAGGAAGAAACTGCCGGAAAAGAAGACGCCGGGCGAACCGCTTGAGGCGGTGGAGGGGAACCTCATCATCCTCGGCTTCGGCATAAACGGCAGGCATCTTGCCTACGCCGCAAAGAAATCCGGCATCCGGTACACGATTCTTGAGATGAACCCGGAGACGGTCGCCAAATACCGCGGGCGCGAGCCCATCATGCATGGGGACGCCACTGAGCCGATCGTTCTGAAGCATATCGGCATAGACAAGGCCAGCGTCATGGCCATCGTCATATCCGACCCGGACGTCGTGCGCACGGTCACGCAGGTGGCCCACAAGCTCAACCCCGGTCTGCACATAGTCGCCCGGACGCGCTTCGTGAGGGAAATCGCGCCGCTCAGGCAGGCGGGCGCATCCGTGGCCATCGCCGAGGAATTCGAATCCTCCATCGAGATCTTCGACAGCGTGCTCACGAAATATCTCGTCCCCAGGCAGGACATCGACCTCGTCGCCTCCCATATCCGCGAGCTGAACTCCCGCATGATTCGCTGGACGACAAGCCAAGCGGCGTCATCGAAGGTCTCATAAGACGCCGGTCCGACATTCGCATGCCGACCCTGCGGCTTGAAACCGACTCGCCGCCATGCGGGCTTTCATTCACGCAAAGCCAGTTGCGGGCGAAGTACGGCGTCAATGTCGCCGGCATTCAGCGAGGGGAAAGGTTCACCGCAATGTTTGGCTCGGCTTTCACGCTGTTCGCCGAGGATGTGCCTATGTCTTCGGCCAGATGGCAAAGCTCTTCGTCGTCACGCCGATTTTCTGCAGAAAACCGCGGCCTGACCTCTGCAATAAGGCTACAGCAAGTTCTTGCTAACGCGGACAAGGGAGAATCGACCTATCGCTCGTGCCGCCTCGAAGGGCTTTTAGCACAGCTTCCCGTTGATTTGGAGCCGCACCAGACGCATTTGTCGTTGCCGTGGCCGTGCCGGTGACGCTTGAAGGGACTTTTGGCGCAGCTGCCGTAGGCGGTGGAGCCGCAGAATTCGCAATGCTTGTCGTCGTCGATATGCTCATGCACTCCGTTAGGACTCTTGGGGCAGCTCCCATACGCAGACGATTTGCAGTAACGGCATTTGCTCATTGCAACGCCTCCTTACGCGTCGCACATTCCTTTTCCAGACGTACCACCGGAGCTACACAGGCATTATTGGCCGGGCAGTTCATCCCGGCTCTACAGATACGACCGGCAGGACATGGCCTGGGCAAAAGGAAAAACTTTATTGTCTGGACAACGGCCAGCCATGCGCGGTGCAGGGGTGTCTGCCTCATCATTTCCTCCTGTCACCGGGCAAGCATATGTTCAACTTGCCGACGGCTGATCCACAGGCTGCAATCTCTGTCGGAAAAGCGGCGAAACAGGAATTTTTCATAGAAAGCGGCAAGCCTGTCGCTTTTCGCATCCACCAGCATCACCGCCCAGGCCAGTTCATTGCGGCAACATCTCCGCATGGCATCCCACACAAGCAGGCTTCCCACATGCCGCCCCTGCATCTTTTGAATCACCGCCAGCCGTCCAAGCCGTATGGCGGGCACGGAAGGATAGCGCGGCATCTTGCGGACCGTTGCTTCAGGGAGCGCATCCAGCAGAACGGACGCAGCGGCAAGTGAGTAGAATCCGATGACCTTTTCCGGACGCGAAGATTCACGAGCGGCTATAACGGTGGCGAAACCGCGCCGCATATCCTGTCCGGCCTGTTTTTGCAGGTAGGCATCAAGGCCGGCTTCGCCACAGGCAAAGCCGCGCCTGTCCATATCCGGCGTGAGCAGGCTGAAGACGAGATTCATTCGGATCGCACCGATGCCTCATATTCCTCTGCCACGGACGCAAGGAAGGAGGGGCTTTCGCGTGGCTCTTCAGAAGAAAGAGCGGCGGAAAGGACTTCCTGATCCCGTAAGGAGAGGCGGATAAGCGTCTGCTCGGCAATGACGTGTTCCGCTTTTTCAATTGCCGCCGAAATGAGAAAATCGGTGCGGCTGCGTCCTTGAAAGGCGGCGGCCCGGTCTATGGTGTCGCGGATGGACAGGGGTATCCGTGCGTCTATGCGTGACATCTTTTCGTGTTGTTGGGTCATGGTTGTTCTCCTGCTTTAAGGATACGGAAAACCACCGTACATGGCAAGACAATGCTAATGCGCTCGCAAAATTGCCCCACCTTGTCCACGGAAAATATGGCACCATTGATGTCGCCGACCGAAGTCTATGCCGAAGCCCCGTACTGTGGCCGTTTTCGGCGGCATGGGCGTGAATGCGGGCAAATAGGGCATTCACTGTTTGTTCCATGAGTTCCGTTCGTATGCGCGCACGCAGCATGGCCTTCGTCTCACCGGGGCGCAAGGCGTCGGGGTCTTCGGTCACTGCCTGAACCGCATTTCCAATGCCTTCAAGCGCCGTTCCAGTCCCGCGATTGCGGACAGCTTCAGCTCTGTAATCTGCTCCACTCGGCGCAAGCGTCGGCGTTATGAACGACATTTCTGATTCTGGCGTGCGTAAGGGGCGTGGGCGTCTGCTTCCCTTGCCGCATCGTCTCAAGGAAATACCTATTCCATGCTTCATCGCTGTCGTCAGTCGGCAGAACCGGAGGTGCTTTCGGCGTTGCCGATACGGGCGAGGCAGGAACATGAGATAGCATGTCGCTCAGTTTTTCCGTGTACTCTGCCACTATGTCGTCAAAAAACCTTTTCAAATCCTGAATCCGTGGGCTAATAATCGACAAAAATTTAATAGACATCTCGTAAACGATAAAAATCATTGACTTTTTTTACGGGACTCAGACGGCTAAAATTTTCACCCGTCAGCCGATTTTTGCGTTTTGTTAAACTTATGT
>JAILMX010000070.1 GCA_024692205.1 Desulfovibrio sp.
CGAAATGCTGCCGACCTGCGTCATAGCCAGTCCTCCTTGTATTTACAGGTTGAATGGCGTCTTTTCCTGAAGGATACCCCTGTCAGCGGGCAATATTCATCGTTCTCCTCTAATAAGGAGGAGCCGATGATTTTTTTCACCGCTGAAATCAGGCTTCAGGGAGGGCGGGCGGCTACGCCATCATCTTCCCCCCATTGAAGGCCGGCCCATCGTTCGTTTCCTGCGCGGGAGGAAGGGACAGCCATTCCTTCCAGTAGCGGACGGCCTTCACGAAAAGCGTCAGTATCTTCTCGAATTCGGGGTAGTCCATATCGCCTTCGAGGATGCGGTGCAGTGTGAACTCCCCGCGGTTCTCGTCCAGCCCGATAACGGCATGACCGGATTCATGTCCGAGATAGTCCGCGGACAGCAGGCGGCCGTAGGCGTCCTCGCGCCCGGCGGCCGAGCCGAGGTCGGCGATGAGGTAGAGCTTCCCTTCATGGCTCTCGAAAAGGACCTCGTCGTCGTCAAAGAACACGCCGCAGGTGCCCGCGTCGGACAGTTTCAGGTCTATGCCGATTGCGCGGCCCAGTTCGCTTATGAGCAGTTCGCCGTTCATGCAGTATCTCCTTGTTCCTATGGTTATCGGGTATGGCGGCCCGCCAACGCGGGCGCGCCGCCGGTCATGTTCAGAATGTCAGGGGCGTCAGCTTCTGGCTGACCTGCACGTTCGTCACTTCGGGCCTGACGTTCGGGTCGCCGCCTGAAAGCTTGCACTCGACGCGCATGACGAGATTGGCCGTTCCGACGGGCTGGCTTTCCGACTGCTCGTCCGTGCAGATGACATAGGGCCTGATGATTTCCACGACGGCGGTCTTCTTGTCGGGCGCGACGGTGATGGTGAATGCCGGGGAGCCGGCGATTTTCTCCATGCCGGCGAAGTCCTGCGGCTGTCGCTTGAAGTTGTTAGCCAGGGGTTTTGCTTTTGCGAGTCCGCTTCCGTTGATTTCGTTTGCGGAATCATCGCCGCTCTGGGACCAGACGCCATCAAGCGGGGAGGCGAGGTCTGTCCATGCGTACTGGTTCGTGAGCTTGCTCAGGAACTGCTGGTCGATGGCGGAAGGCACATTTCTTGTCAGCTCTCCTTCCAGGTGCTCGGCCGGCAAATGGTCCAGCACCTTGCCGTTGAACGTCCACATGTTTCGGTTGGAGTCGGCCCTGAATGCAGCGAAGATGTTGCCGTTGAACTTGTTGGGCTGTTCTGCCGCGAGGGTGGACAAACGCGTGTTGAGTTCCGTCACCATCTTGCCGCAGAATTTCTGCGTGGACTCGGCGTCCATGGGGATGTCGGCCTTCCAGTCGGCCATTTCCTTCGCCATGTGCTGCACCATTGTTATGGAGCTGCCGCGATTGGCGGCGTCGTACGGCAGGCTGCGGATGATGTTTCGCAGAAGGGGCTTCGCGTCGTCGCTTACCTGGGGCAGGTATTTCGCCTCCAGGGCCTTCATGTTGGCGACGGTTTCGGTGAGGAACTGCTGCGTGGCGGGTTGCGCGAGAATGTTCTGCGTGCCGGCCGTGTTGGACAGTCCGTTCACCGCGGCGCTCATTTTCTGCCCGCCGCTCTCGATGAGGCTGTCCACCAGCTTCGGCAGGAGGCCCGGATTCGGCTTGACGCCCTTCTTTTCCATTTCCCGTGCGATAGCCTGCCCCATGGCGAAGCGCTGCGCAAGAGGCTTCAGGAAGTCACGCGCAAGCTTGCCGAATTCCTGCGGCGAAAGCGGCTTTTCCGTGATTGCCTGCTGCAGCTGGTCGAGCAGGTGGCTTCCTCTTGTTACCTTCATTTGCAGGATGTCGGCCTGTTCCTTGGGCACGCATTTCGCGCCGAAGGCGAGGCGAAGCTCGTTCGCCACGCTGTCGAGCTGCGCCTTGTACGCCGGGGGCAGCTGTCTCTTTTCCAGTCCGTCCAGAAGCGCGGCCTTTTTCAAGGCCGGCGCTGCGATGTCCCTGTGCTCAGCCACGAATTCCGTCGCCTGAGCCTGGTTCTGGAAAATGACTCCGCCGGTCTTGTCGAACATCTCGCAAGCGGCCGCCTGGCGCGTTTCCTTGCTCGCGTCTATGCCGAGGTCGCCGGCCACGGGCTTCAGGGCGTTGGCGATGGACTTGCGCGTCAGCTCCGGCAGAAGAATTTGTCTTGCCATTTCCTTCAGGCGGCCCGGCGTGACCGCTTCCGTGGAATCATTGACCTTGTTGCGAAGCATGAGGGAGAAGTGGTTAATTCCGCCGTTGCTTTTGACGATTGTGAGCTTCGTAAGCTCGTCAAGGTTCTTGGGGACGAGGTTGCCGAACGAGCCGGAAAGCTCCTGAAGCAGATCGCTAATCGCGTCCTTGTATGCCTGCGGAAGCCTGAACCTCACGATGCCGTTGTATATCGCCCTGTTGTCGATATCCGCCTGCGGTTCGTCGTTCGGCAGGGGGACTTCCTGCCGGGCTACACGCGGCTGCGGCGGCTCCGGCGAGGCATGGCAGTAGTTGTAGAGCTTCTTGACGCCCCATATGGCCGCCTCGGAGATGCCGAGGGTGCCGACGGCGAAGATGCCTCGGGCGATGTACGAAGCCACGCGACCAATTTTCGCCCATACGGAGGTGGATGGACGGGCGTTCTGAAGCTCTTGCGGAAGACCCGCGCGCGGCTCCGCACCTTGCGCCTGCGGCATGTTCGCATTGAGATTGACCTGCGGCTGCTGGCCGCCGAGATTTACTTGTTGGCTCACACGCTTCCCCCTTTGCGGCGTGAAAGCCGCGTTTTTTCAGCGTTTCAGAAAGGCGCGGACACGCTGGCTCCCGGCTTGCCGGAGCTCCTGCTTTCCGCCTTTTCATGAAGTATACCCCAGTCAAGGAAAAAGTTCTAACATTTTTTGCGAGTTCTGTTTCTGCTTTTGGTATTCGTCAGAAGTGTCGCCAGCCCTGCGTGGGCGCATCCGGAGTCCCTTGGCACCTGCCCGGAATGTTTGCTTATTCCTGACGGGCATGTCCAAAGGGAAATCGTGTGGAATTCGGCGCTTCGCCATAAATGTTGAAATTGTCCAAGATTTTTCTTTTAAAATGAGCATATTGCCAAATTTCATCACTGATTTCTTCATCAAAAATGATGAAACGCGCTGTTTTCGCCATGGGCGCGTTCGGATGGCATGCGGTAAT
>JAILMX010000101.1 GCA_024692205.1 Desulfovibrio sp.
AAAAATAATAATTACCGCGGAATACGAATGAGAGAACGTATGCCGTCAGGGAACGTGCCCGTGATAGCGCACAATTTTCTAACGACTGGCAGAAAAACATTGCAAAGACGGCTTGTTTCACTTAGGAATAAAATCATAACCTCAAAAAAACAAAATTGTTTTCACCCAGATGTGGGTGAAAGCGTTTTCGTGGCAAAGGGGTGGAGAGAGTTTACCACACAACCGCTAAAAAACCCGTGCCGGGTGGGAGGGGTATGGTCAGTCCAAATCTTGTCAAATCGCTACAGGCGATCATCGGTGAGGAAAACGTCTTTACGAGCGAGGCGGATCGTCAGTGCTATTCGTACGACAGCGCCGTGCTCAAAGCCACCGTTCCGGCTCTCGTGCTTCGCCCGACCACGACGGAGCAGATAGGACCGATTGTCAAGCTGTGCTACGACGCCGGCCTGGCCATCACCGTGCGTGGCGCCGGATCGAACCTTTCCGGCGGCACCGTGCCGGACACAACCGACAGCGTGGTCATCGCCACAAACGGCCTGCAGAAGATCATCGAGATCAATGAGGAAGACCTCTACGCCGTGGTCGAGCCGGGTGTCGTGACCGCCCAGTTCGCCAAGGCCGTCGAGGCGAAAGGCCTTTTCTATCCTCCGGATCCGGGCTCCATGTCGGTCTCGACCCTGGCCGGCAACATCTGCGAGAACGCCGGCGGTCTGCGCGGCCTCAAGTACGGCGTCACCAAGGATTATGTCATGGGCCTCGAGTTCTACGACTACGAAGGCAACCTGATAAAGACCGGCTCGCGCACGGTCAAATGCGTTACCGGCTTCAACCTGGCCGGCCTCATGGTCGCCTCCGAGGGAACCATGGGCGTCATCAGCAAGGCCATCCTGAAGCTCGTGCCGCCACCGCGCGCCTCCAAGGCCCTCATGGCCGAGTTCTCCGACATCGCGGACGCCTCCGAGGCCGTCGCCAAGATGATTGCGGCCCACGTCGTGCCCTGTACGCTTGAGCTGCTCGACCAGAACTCCCTCAAATACGTCGAGGCTGACCAGCACATCGGCCTGCCCGTGGATGCGGCGGCCATGCTCCTGATCGAAGTGGACGGCCATCCCGGTCAGGTTGCCGACGACGCGGCCATCGTCGAGGACGTTCTCAAGAAGTGCCGCGCCCGCGCCGTGCATGTCGCCCGCGACGCCGCCGAGAAGAACAAGATCTGGGCCGCGCGCCGCAACGCCCTGCCGGCTCTTGCCCGCGCCAGGCCGACCTGCGTGCTTGAGGACGCGACCGTGCCCCGCTCGCAGATACCCGCCATGATCAGAAGCCTCAACGAGATCGCCGCGAAGTACAAGGTCGAAATGGGCACATTCGGTCATGCCGGTGACGGCAACCTGCATCCGACCATTCTGTGCGACAGGCGTGATGCCGAGGAGTTCGCCCGCGTCGAAGCGGCCGTCGATGAAATTTTCGATGTGGCCCTCTCGCTCGGGGGAACCCTTTCCGGAGAGCACGGCATCGGCACCGCCAAGTCCAAGTGGGTCGAAAAGGAAACGACTCCGGGCACCATCCTCTTCTCCGAGCGCATGCGCCGGGCGGTGGATCCCAAGGGCCTGTTCAACGCCCGCAAAATAACAGGATACAGCCATGAGTGATATCGCACATCTCGCGCAAACCCTCATGAGGCTGGACGACAAGCTGGCCTACTGTATGCGTTGCGGCCTCTGTCAGGCGGTGTGCCCCGTCTTCGGCGCCACCGGCAAGGAGGCCGACGTCACCCGGGGCAAGCTTGCCCTGCTGGAGAACCTGGCCCACAGGATGATCGAAGATCCCGACGCGGTCGAGGAAAAGGTCGGCCGTTGCCTGCTCTGCGGTTCCTGTCAGGCGAACTGCCCCTCGGGCGTCTCCATCATGAAGATCTTCATGGAGGCCAGACAGGCTCTTGCCGAATACAAGGGCCTGCCCCTCGCCAAGAAACTCGTCTTCCGCCAGCTTCTGACGAGGCCTGCCCTTTTCGACAATCTGCTGAAGATCGGTGCGAAATGTCAGGGCCTTGTCATGAAGCCCAAGGGCGCGAACACCTATGACATGCCGCTTTTGAAGAAGATGGTGGGCTCGCGCCACATAGCGAAGATTCCCCCGGTCTCCTTCATCGCTAAGCACGGACGCGTCGACATCCGTCCTGCGAAAGGGCCCCGCGTGCTCTTCTTCCCCGGGTGCATGGCCGACAAGTACTACACGAACCTTGCCGAAGCCTGCCTCAAGGTTCTGAAGCATCACGGGGTGGGCGTCGTCGTGCCTGAAGGGCTCGCCTGCTGCGGCATCCCCGCGCTTTCCTCCGGCGACCTGCCGGGTTTCGTCGCCCAGACCGGGAAGAACGTCGAGGTCATCGAGCGCGAATTCGAAAGGGGTGCGATAGACTACATCGTGACGCCCTGCGGTTCCTGCACCTCCACGATCAAGGAGTGGTGGCCCTATTACGGCAACGAGTTCGAGTCGCATGAGCGCTCGGTCATCCTGCGTGCCGCGGAGCATGTGATTGACATCAACGCCTTTCTGGTCGACGTGCTCCATGTTGGCGAAGGCGTCGCGACGGAGCCCGCGGCCGATGCGAAGAAGGTCACCTTCCATGATTCGTGCCATCTGAAGAAGAGCCTCGGCGTCTCGGCCCAGCCGCGCACGCTCATCGGCATGAACCCCCGTTACCGCCTGGTCGAGATGGCGGAGGCGGACCGGTGCTGCGGCTGCGGCGGCAGCTTCACGCTTTTCCACTACGACCTGTCAAAGCAGATAGGCCGGCGCAAGCGTGACAACGTCGTCGCTTCGGGCGCGGCGACGGTCGCAACGGGCTGCCCGGCCTGCATGATGCAGCTTTCGGACATGCTGTCGCAGAGCCATGACAGCGTCGATGTCAAGCATCCCATCGAAATCTATGCCGAATCGCTCACCGACTGATGCGGTGGGCGGGACAGTGAAAAAGAGGTAATTCATGGAACAGGATCAGCTTCTTGAACGCATACGGGAGAAAGCTCCGAAGGTACCGGTGACCCTTTACGAGGCCGCCGGCCTTGAAGACGCCATGGCCTATGCCGTTACTGTCGCTGAGAAAAAGCGCCACTGCGAGCAGCTTCTGCCAAAACCGGGCGAAGAGCTCGGGCCTGTCAGTGAGAACGGTTTCCCGACCATGCTTGAGCGCTATATCGCCGCACCCGGCCTTTCCGACGAGGAATTCGCCCTTCTGCAGAAGGCCGCGGAAGGAAAGGGTATCAATCTGCTGCGCGAGGGCCTGCGCCAGCATCTGGGCGGATTCGACGTCAGCATCACCTGGGCGGACGCGCTCATAGCCGACACCCTCACCTGCATCGTGAACTCGAACCGCGAGGAAGTCCGTATCGGCACCATGATAGCCGAAATCTCGCTGATGTTCGTCCGCCGCTCGACGATTCTTGAGCGTCTGGAGGATTCGGCCGGACTTCTCCTTTCCCTGGCCAAGGAAGGGCCTTCCTACACGGCCTACATCACCGGCCCGAGCCGCACGGCCGACATCGAGCGCGTCGGCGCGCTCGGCGTCCACGGGCCACTTGAACTGCACGTCGTCCTGCTGGAGGGTTGATGATGGCTGAGAATTCTACCATGAAGGAATACCACGGCCAGATACGCGAGGCGCTTGACGATAAATTCCTGCGCAAGACCCTCGACAAGTTCGCCGTGGAGTACAAGGCCAACCGCGAGCGCATCTTCAGCGGCATCGACGTCAACGGCCTCATTCATGAAGTGGCCGATATCAAGGACAGAGCCGGCCAGCGCATGATGGAGCTTTACGAGCAGTTCAAGACCGAGGCCGAGAAGCGCGGCGTGCACGTGCATCTCGCGGCCGACGCTGCGGAGGCCAACCGCATCATCGCGGGCATCGCCACGGACAACAACTGCAAGAAAATCATAAAATCCAAATCCATGACTGCCGAGGAGATCCACCTCAACGGCGCTCTCGAGAAGACCGGGGCGCGCGTTGTCGAGACGGACCTCGGCGAATGGATCATACAGCTGCGCCATGAGGGCCCGTCCCACATGGTCATGCCCGCCATCCACCTGTCGCGCTATCAGGTCTCCGACCTCTTCACCGAAGTGACGCGTGTGAAGCAGGGCGACGACATCCAGCGTCTCGTCAAGGTAGCCCGCAAGGAGCTGCGCGCCGAGTATGTGCAGGCCGACATGGGCATATCGGGCGCCAACTTCGCCGTCGCCGAGGCAGGCATGATCGGCACCGTCACGAACGAGGGCAATCTGCGCCTCGTGACGACGCTGCCCCGCGTGCATGTCGTCATCGCCGGCCTTGAGAAGCTCATTCCCACGGTCGCCGAGGCCCTGCGCGTCATCCAGGTGCTGCCCCGCAACGCGACCGCGCAGGCCATCACCTCGTACGTCACGTGGATAGCCGGCGCGAACGAGTGCCAGGCTGAGGGCGCGCCCGGCGGCAAGAAGGAGATGCACATCGTCTTCGTCGACAACGGCCGCACGAAGATCGCGAAGGATCCCTCCTTCAAGGATGTGCTGCGCTGCGTGCGCTGCGGCGCCTGCGCCAACGTCTGTCCCGTCTATCGCCTTGTGGGCGGCCACAAGATGGGCTACGTGTACGTCGGCGCGGTGGGCCTGGCGCTTACCTACCTCTACCACGGCGCCGACAAGGCCCGCAATCTCGTGCAGAACTGCATCGGCTGCGAGGCCTGCCGCAACGTCTGCTCGGCGGGCATAGACCTGCCGCGCATGACGCGAGAGATACGCTCGCGCATCTTCAGGGACGAGGGCAACAGCATGGCCGGCTCGCTCATGAGCATGGTCATGCGCGACCGCAGCCGTTTCCACAGCCTGCTCAAGTTCGCACGCTTCTCGGTAGGCCCCCTGAAGACC
This sequence comes from Desulfovibrio sp., assembly GCA_024692205.1. Classification (GTDB taxonomy): domain Bacteria; phylum Desulfobacterota; class Desulfovibrionia; order Desulfovibrionales; family Desulfovibrionaceae; genus Desulfovibrio. The sequence continues at coordinate 4,903 of JAILMX010000101.1, forward strand.
AAGGGCGGTCACTTCATACGGCATCTGCCCGCCATCCTGACGGGCGGCGACCAGACCTTCCGCCAGCTGCCGGCGCTCGCGCCCAAGGCCTTCCGCGAGATCTTCGACGAAACCGTGAAGAATCCGCCCTCGCCGCGTCTGCGCGTCGCGCTTTTCGCGGGCTGCGCGCAGGACTTCATCTATCCCGAGCAGCTTGTCGCCGCCGTGAAGGTGCTGAACAGGCACGGCGTGGCCGTGGACTTCCCGCTCGGCCAGACCTGCTGCGGCCTGCCGCTTGAGATGATGGGGCAGCGTCCGGCGAGCCTCGAGGTATGCGATCAGAACATCACCTCGATGAATGCGGAGAAGTACGATGCCATCATCACGCTCTGCGCGTCCTGCAGCTCGCATCTGAAGGAAGGCTATCTCGGCCTTCTGCAGGGCAACCCCCTGGAGATGCGGGCCAAGACCTTCGCCTCGAAAATCCGCAATTTCACGGAATTTGTGGTGAACGAGCTCGGCCTTGGCGCCGACGACTTCGTGAAGACGAACGAGCGTGTCACCTACCATTCCCCCTGCCACATGCGCAATCAGGGCATTGTCAAGGAGCCGCGGGCTCTGCTCGCCATGACGGCGGACTACACGCCGGCGGCGGAGGACGACGTCTGCTGCGGTTTCGGCGGGACGTTCTCTGTGAAATTCCCCGAGCTCGCCAAGGAGATCGGTGAGAAGAAGGTCGCCAATTGCGAGGCGACCGGCGCTTCGGTCATCGTTACGGACTGCCCCGGCTGCGTCATGCAGATGCGCGGCATAACCGTCGCGAAGGATTCGAAGACGCGGGTCGAACACATGTCCGAGCTTCTCGCCCGGACGATGAAGTAGGAAAAGCGTTTGTCGCCCGCGCCCGGCAGGACAGCCGGGCGCGGGCGGGTGCGCACACGATAACACTGTAAACCGTCTAGGGAGGTTTTATGTCAACAGGCATGCTGGCCTTGCTGGCCATTTGTCCCATCCTTGTCGCCCTGGTGCTCATGGTGGGCCTGCGCTGGCCCTCCACCCGCGCCATGCCGCTGGCATTTTTGACCGGCGCTGTTCTTGCCATGACCGTATGGGGGATGCCGTTCAAACATGTGGCGGCGTTGTTCGCCGAAGGCACGGTCAACGCCATCGGCGTGCTGATCATCGTCTTTGGCGCCATTCTCATTTACTACACCCTGCAGTACAGCGGCGCCATGGAGACCATCCAGGCGGGCATGACGAAAGTCAGCCCTGACCGTCGTGTGCAGGCCATCATTGTGGGCTACATGTTCGGGGCCTTCATCGAAGGCGCGGCGGGCTTCGGCACGCCTGCAGCCCTGGCCGCCCCCCTGCTGCTGGGCTTGGGCTTCCCGCCCCTCTGCGCCGCCGTTGTCTGCCTTGTGTTCAACTCCTTCCCCGTGACCTTCGGCGCCGTGGGCACGCCCATCATCGCCGGCTTCAAAAGCCTTGCCGTGCCGGCGGGCGTCGCTGACCAGCAGGCCCTTTTCGCCCTCATCGGCCAAAACGTCACCCTGATGCACGGTATCATGATCTTCCTTCTGCCCATTTTCATGCTGGGCTTCATGACCCGTTTCTACGGCAAGAACAGGAGCTGGGGCGAAGGCTTTGCGGCCGCGCCCTACTGCATCATGGCCGGCGTGATCTTCGCCATCCCCTACTACCTCATCGCTTGGCTGGCTGGCCCCGAGGTGCCTTCTCTGGTGGGTGGCCTCGTGGGTCTCGCCGTGCTGATCTTCCTGACCAAGAAGGGCGTGTGCGTGCCCAAGAACAACTGGCAGTTCGCCCCCCATGCCGAATGGAAGCCCTCCTGGACCGGCCAGATCGCCGCTAGCGACGTGACCGAGTACAAGGAGCACATGAGCCAGTTCATGGCGTGGCTGCCCTACATTCTCTGCGGCGCCATCCTGGTTGTCACCCGCGTGCCCGCCTTCGGCCTCAAGGCCCTCATGGCCTCCAACCCCGCCGCCACCTTTGCCCTGCCGCAGCTGGCCGACGGCATCAAGCTCAGCGCTTCCATCAACCTGCTCTGGCTGCCCGGCACCATTCCCTTCGTGCTGGTTGCCCTTCTGACCATCCTGCTGCACGGCATGAACGGCCAGAAGGTGGCCGGCGCCTGGGGCACCACCTGCCAGAAGATGGTGGCCCCCACCATCGCCCTGATCGCCGCCGTCGCCCTGGTGTCCATCTTCAAGGGTTCCGCGCAGAACCCCCTGGGCTATGACTCCATGCCGCTGGCCATGGCCAAGGTATGCGCCTCCGCCGCCGGCTCCGCCTGGCCGGCACTTGCCTCCTACATCGGCGGCTTGGGCGCGTTCATCACCGGTTCCAACACCGTGTCCGACATGCTGTTCGCCAACTTCCAGTGGGACGTTGCCCAGCAGCTGCACTTTAACGTGAAGCAGTCCCTCGCCGTCATCGCCGCCCAGGGCGCCGGCGGCGCCATGGGCAACATGATCTGCGTGCACAACATCGTGGCGGCCTGCGCCGTTACCGGCCTCATCGGCCGCGAAGGTGACATCCTCAAGCAGACCATCTGGCCCTTCCTGCTCTACAGCATTCCTGTGGGCATCGTGGCCTCCCTCCTCTGCTTCAGCATCTACGTCTAACCTTCGTTTAACCCCGTGTAACGCGGCAGCCCCGGCGCATAAGCGCCGGGGCTGCTTTTGCATTGTCGCGTGCCGGGCAGGGCACTGTGCTATCGGGCGCTCCCGTCACGAGGCGTTGCTGTCAAGGATTCATTGATAACGGACAGCATTACAGGGGGAAACAGGATCAATGCTGTTCTTTTGCTGAAACACACAATGCTTAAATTCCTTTTTTGTCACGCAAATACAGTAAGTTGCTTGAGGGGCTCTAGGCCTATTTACACCATGCTCACAATGTCTGACGGTGGAGAGGGAAGGAGAGTATTGATGCAAGTACCATCTGGTTCAGGGAAAACGACGGTGCGAATTTTTACTTCTTTAGGGGAAAATTGAGAAGCATTATAGGCATCATATAAGGCTTCATCTGTCGATACTTTTTTGAATTCCATAATACAGATTGCATCCAATGCATGCAGAGATTTTTGCATTTCTTATATAATGCGAATCTGTTTAGAGTCTATTGAAGGAGAAGTACTTTAAGGATTTTTGCTGTAGAGTTTTCCATAGGGGGAGGCGAATGTTTCTGAGTAGGATTCTGGTGCATTTCCTGGCGTAAAAATATACGCAACATCATTTAGTATGGATGTATCTGTAGCAGGATTGCGAAGTAAAATCGTTCGTTTAGGCTCAATATAGAGGCTGAAAGTTCGCAGGACTTCTTTGTCATAACTAAGACCGTAAAGAGCGATTGTTGAATTGTCTTTTGTATTCGCGAGAAGGATATCAGAAATTCTCCGCGCTTGACTATATTCTTCATAAAATTTTGAATTGATTCGTAAAACATCAAAACGAGCATTTCCGTATTCAGGATGTGCACGAACAAACACGCCGTATGCAAAAAGAGGCAATGCTAGGATAATAAGAAGACTAGCAATTTTTGAATACAAAAGTGGTATTCGTTTGTAAAATTGATGTTCACGTAGAAATGAGAAAAATGTTATCAAAAAAAGCGCACAAATAAATGGACCAACATAGCGTGGATATGTATCAGACATAATACCAACTCGTGAAGCGTCTGGAAGCGCTATAGCTATGATATAGAGGTGTAGAAGAAACCATAGAAGAGAAGAACAGGCAATAATAAATGCATACACTGAATACTGCAGTGAATTTCTTCTGTGATACATTAATAAAAATATCGTTATAACGAATAACGAAAATGAGCTAACAAAAAAGGAGATTTGCTTCGGAAAGAGGAGACACGGCTTGAAGAAAATATAGTCAAGGAGATCATGTGTAATATTGTTGATATTTTCTGCGTATATAGTAATCATGATTTTGATTTTTTCAATAGAAAAAACAAATGAGCTATCATGTAAGCCTTTTATGTCCAAGCTGATCATCCACGATACAAAAACGAGAAGACATGTGGATAACAGAATAGCTGATTGAAAAATTGCAAATGGTAACGATTTTTTTTCAAAATAACATCTGATTCCATAAAGGGTTGTGACGACAAGAGCCATTGGAAGACAGGTAACTTTGAGTAGCGTTAAAAGGGGAAGGATAACGACCAGAACGGTGCGGGACAAGCGAAGATTGTTTTCTAAAACTGCAATAAGCAATGCGGCGGCAAAGACAGCGGCAATGGCATAATCCACATTCAGAAAATTAATGGGATTAACGCAGCCCAGTGTTTTTATCGCGAAGAGCGAAAAAAACACCGTTAAAAAAGTGAGAGACCAATGATCATATTCCGGCAAAGCTTGCACAACGACGCACGAGAGAAAGAGCAAAGGGAGAACGCAGGAAAAATACTGTGATTCCGGAAGATATTCAAAAAGTCCGTTTGTCATTGTCGCCAATATCGCAAAACCGGGGACGTATGTTGAATGTTGCTGACCGCATATGATAGTATCCCAATAGGAAAAAGTAGTATGGATATACTTTGTGAAAGGTGCCCAAAAAGCGGTATAGTCAGCGCCGACAATATACGCATTGGCAAAGAGAAGGCTTATGCAAATGAGGGATATAAATAGGATAGCGCTTTCTCTGATTAGTGTGCAGAATTTTTGACACGACAAGAAAAAATACAGCAAAGACAAAAATCCGCACGCATACATGCAAAGCTTTGCATAAAAAAGCATGCCAAAAAAGGTCGAAAAGTAAAATATTAATGCTGTAGCTGACGTCGTAATGACAAAGGAATAGAAAATCGGCAATGCGCAAAGACAGGCAACTGCAATAGAAATGCCATATAAAACAGTAAGATGGAATGCAAAGCAAAAGAATGATGCTATCATACTACATCCGATATATATTCGTAGGGTAATGCGCTTCAGCGAATCTTTTAGCCCAGGACAAGACAGACATCAAGGCCCTGTCTGCGCCCTCTGCGACGTTCAGCGCTTCTTTCGGAAGATGTGCGGACCCACGCTCATGAGCCCGGCACCGGCGACGACGATGAAGGCACCGACCCAGCTCGCGGCATTGAGGGGCACGAAGGGGAAGAAGCCGGGCGCGGCGACATGCGCAAGACTCGTGCAGGCGAGGGTGAAAAGCGGCGTGAGGGAGAGTATGGCCCCGACGCCGGCGGTATGCCACAGGCCCATGGCCTTGCCGAAGGATCCGTAGGCGACGATGGTGTTGAGCGCGCAGAAGGCGAGGCACAGGTATTGCGGCACGTTCAGGCCGATGAGCTGCGAGGGGACGGCAAAGGGGGTGAGCGCGAGCGCGACGCCCGTGTAGATGATGCGGAGAGAGGAAGCGGAGGAGCATTCGCGCAGAAGAACTTTCTGCAGCACGCCGTACGCGCCCCAGACGAAGGCGCCGAGCAGGCCTATGGCGAGGCCTGTAAGATAGGGCCCGTCAAAACGGAGAAGCTCGTGCAGCTTGTCGTTGAAGAAGAGCACAAGGCCGCCGGTGAGGAGCACGCCGCCCCATGCCTGCACGCGGTGGAGCGGTTCGCGCAGGAAGACGATGCTGCCGATCATGAGCAGAAGCGGCCCTGCCTGCGAGATGATCTGCGTGGCGGGTGCGCTCAGATAGCCGACTGAGGTGTTGTAGAGCACGAAATTCGCGCCGAGAAAGAAGGAGGCGAGCAGAAAGAGCAGGACAAGCCTGCCGTCCTCGCTCCAGTCATGGAAGGGGGGGAGCCTGGGGCCGGGCAGGGTCATCCACAGCCAGAGCGCGGCGACGGTGAAGCGCAGCCAGACGATGGTGAGGGGATCGATCCGTCCCGTTATCTGCTTGAGGGCTATGGGAAGCGTTCCCCAGAAAAGGGCGGTCGTTAGGGCGAGAAGAAAACCGTGCAGGGCGTTCGACATGCGCATGGGAAGACATCCTCGTGTTGCGAAGGGCGGGGAATTGGCATATACGAAAGCCCTGCGGAGCGCAAGCAAGAGCGTATCCCTTTTCCCTCCAAGGGTATTCCATAGACACCTGTTGCCCCCTCTTCTTGCCAAAGTACCCTGCGTGCATGTCCTTGCCCCAAAAGGGAAGACGCGATGTCTGACCCGCGGAGAGACGGCCTGGGTCTCCGCTTCACGCAATTGCCATCTCGCACGTCACGTCGCCCGGATCGCCGGGGCAGGCGCACGCCCTTTTGCAATGGAAAAAAGCGCCCGGCGCAAAGGCCGGGCGCTTCATGGCTGACGGAAGGGGATTGCGTTACGCCGCCTTGGGTGTCTTGGGCTTCGTCGTCAGCTTCTGCCATGCGAGCGACAGGAGAAGGGTGATGACGAAGGCGATGACGGCGGCGATGGTCCAGATTTCCGGCGTCGAGAGCCTGCTTTCGAGCAGGCATTCCGCGCCGGTGCGTATGTAGCGGATGGTGACTTCGTGGATGAGGAAGGTGATTGAGCTCAGATTGCCCAGGGTGACGAGCGTGTTTGTCGAGAATACCCGGGATATGAGGCCGCGGTTCCTGGCAAAGACCCATATGAGGACGCAGGAGGAAACCGTGTACTGCACAACGATGAGCCACCACAGGCGTGGCACGGTGATCACATCCTCCGTCGGGGGCATGAGGTGCAGATAGAGGATCCATTGTCCGAGAATGAGCAGAAGGGCTCCGAGCTCATACAGCGTCCACGCGGCCGCGGAACGGTTCCCGGCTTCCGTGCGGACGAAGATGTAGCCGAGGTTGCAGCCGATGAGGAAGTCCTCAAGGCGCGACAGGGGGAAGATGTAGACGAACCATTTGCAGAAGCCGTTGCTGATGCTCTCGGGCAGGGTGATTTTGCTCGATAGGTAGCCGAGCACGACCTGCAGGGCGAAAAGGACGGCGATGGCGATGGCGGCGTCCTTCACGCCCCTGTAGCGCTCCATGCGCTTCAGAATGTAGGGGAAGGCGAAATAGACGAGAAGGCAGACGGAGAGATACCAGGAGACGCCGTTCAGGGAGAAATAAAAATCGCTCTTTGGCACGAGCGTCTGCAAAAGGAAGATGTCGGCGACGATCTTGGCGGCGTTGTAGAAGAATTCCGAGACCGAGGGCTCCTTGAGGAAGGCGTAGGCCATGAAGGGGAAGGCGGCCGCGAGCATGACGAGATGCAGGGGATAGAGCTTGGAGAGCTTGCCGACGGAGAATTTGAGGTTGTCCGCGAAGGACACCGCCGTTATTCTGCCGCGGTCGAGATAGCAGTATGACATGAGAAAGCCTGAAAGGACGAGGAAGACCGAGACGCCCCACGAACCCGTTGGGGTGAAGTACTGAAGCCCCGTGTGCGAGGCGAAGATGCCCATGAAGGCTATCGCGCGGATCCCCTGCAGCGAATTGAGTTTTTCTCTGGCCATGCGGTGTGTGCGCCTTGTGCCCGCTTTTTTGGGCGGGCTGCGCCCTCCTTGTTTTTCAGGGCAGACTAGCCGCCCCGGGCTTTTTTGTCTAGGGCAAAGGGAAGGCGGAGCGTTTTAGGCCTGTTGTGGCACGGGTGAAAAAGGGGGCACTTGCCCCTGGCGCCCCAAGAGCGTATGTACGAAGTCCCGGCCGGGAGAGGTCGGGAGAATTTTCTTTTCGGGGGTGTTTCAATGGCCATGCGCCTTTCGCGTTCAATCGTAGGCGAGGCTGAGGCGAAGGCCGTCAGCCGGGTTCTTCTGACAGACGGCTATCTCGGCATGGGTAATGAGACCCGCCTTTTCGAGCAGGACCTCGCCGCCTTTCTTGAGGTTGATCCCTCCCAGGTCGTCACGGTGAATTCCGGCACGGCCGCCCTGCATCTCGCCTGCGATGCCGTGCGCGCGATTGCGGGAAAAGGCATTGAGAAGCCCGAAATACTGGTGCCCTCGCTGACCTTCGTGGCGTCTTTCCAGGCCATCACCGCGGCTGGCTGCGTGCCTGTCGCCTGCGACGTGCTGGAGCAGACCGGCACGCTCGATCTGGAGGACGCCGCGCGGCGCATCACCCCGAACACCATAGCCCTCATGTTCGTCGATTACGCGAGCAACCCCTGGCATCTGGATGACGTGTATTCCTTCGCGCGCGAAAAGGGGCTGCGCGTCATAGAGGATGCCGCCCATGCCTTCGGCTGCCGCCATCACGGGCGCCGCATCGGCAGCTTCGGCGACATCGTCTGCTTCAGCTTTGACGGCATCAAGAACATCACCTGCGGCGAGGGCGGCTGTCTTGTCAGCTTCGACCCCGAAGCCGCGCGCCTCGCTGCCGACGCGCGCCTGCTCTCCGTCGAGAACGACACGCAAAAGCGCTTCCACGGCGGCCGCTCGTGGGATGCCGACATCAAGAGGCAGGGCTGGCGCTACCACATGAGCAACATCATGGCCGCCATCGGCAGGGCCCAGCTCAAGCGTTTTGAGAAGGAATTCATGCCGAAGCGCACCCTGCGAGCCTCGGTCTACGCCCAGCGTCTGTGCACGGTCGAGGGCGTTCGCCTGTTCGAAACCGACCTCAAGGACTTCATCGTGCCCCACATCCAGGTGGTGCGCGTGCTTGACGGCAAGAAAGACATGCTCAAGGAGGCGCTCGCGAAAGAGGGCATCCCAACGGGGCTGCACTACAAGCCCAACCATCTGCACACCTTCTTCGGGGGCGGCGCCGAGCGTCTGCCCGTGGTGGAGCGGTTGTATGAAGAGATTGTGACCCTGCCCCTGCACCCTGCCCTGAGCTGTCAGGACGTCGAGGAGATCTGCGCCGTCATCAAGCGCACACTCGCGTAAGAGAGCCGCCGAACGCCACACGACAGAAGTGAGACGATCATGCCCGCATCCGCACCCGCCGTATCGGTCATCATGAACTGCCTGAACAGCAGCCGCGACCTGCGCGCCGCCATGGACAGCCTGCTGGCCCAGACCTTCGACGATTTCGAAGTCATCTTCTTCGACAACGCCTCGACCGATGAAAGCCCCCAGATAGCCCGAAGCTACGGGCCGAAGGTGCGCTATTTCCGCGGCGATACCGTCGTCCCGCTGGGGGCGGCGCGCAATCTGGCCATACGCGAGGCAAAAGGCGCGTTCATCGCCTTTCTCGACTGCGACGACCTGTGGCGGCCTGAGAAACTCGAACGTCAGGTGGCCCTTTTTCGTGCCGATCCCCGCGTGGGCCTTGTCTGTACCGACACCGTTTTCTGGGATGGAAAGAAAGAGTTGGGCCGCGTCTTCGCCGCGAACCCGCCGGAGCGGGGTATGGCATTCGCCCCCCTCATGCGCCGGCAGTGGATATCCATGTCGTCGGCAATCGTCAGGCGCGAGGCGCTGGCCGGTCTTGCCGACACGCCATCGGAGTGGAAGGGCGGCTGGTTCGACGAGACGCTGAACGTCTGCGAAGAGGCGGACGTTTTCTACCGCATCGCCCATGACTGGAAACTCGACCATGTGGAAGAGCCGCTCACCCTCTGGCGGGTGCACGGCACGAACACGACCTTCCGCAAGTTCGGCCAGTTCGCCGATGAAACCCTGCGAATACTTGAGAAACACAAGCGCCTCTATCCCGGTTACGAGACGGAGCACGCCGATCTGGTGGCCCTGCTGACCCAGCGCGCGGCCTTTCAGAAAGCCGTCTCCCTGTGGCGTGAGGGGAAGAACGCCGAGGCAAGAAAAATCCTCGCCCCCTGGCGGGGCGCCTCGCGCAAGAACCGCCTTTTCTGGTGGGCGAGCTATCTGCCGGGCTCTTTTTTCGACATGGCGGCGAAACTCTATTTCGCCCTGCCCGGCTGGCTGCGTCGCTGACGGACCAGCCAGCCGCCGTTTGCACGCACCCTTAGAGAAGAAAACCGCTGAGGACCTGCGTGTGCACCGTGGGGATCGCCAGGTCGTAGCCGACATCCTCCCATTCTTCCGATTCCCGAATGGCGTCCTCCGCAAGGTCGCGCAGGGCAACATAGCTGTCGGCCATGGTCATACGGTCGGTGTCGATCACGAGGTCGGCGCGGACCGGCTCATCGAAGGCGTCGGAAACGCCGCTCAAAAGTTTCATTTCGCCTTTCGCGGCACGGGCATAGAAGCCCTTGGTGTCGCGTTCGGCCAGGGTCGTCATGCCGCAGCGCACCCATACCTCGCGGTAGAGGGGTATCTGCTCGCGGTTGCGAATGCGCATCTCTTCGTACGGGGTGATGGCCGCGACGATGCAGAGCCTGTCCTGCGCGAGCTGCTGCAGGACGTGTGCGCGTATGGCGTTTATGTTGCGCGTGCGGGCCTCGGGCGTGAAGCCCGTGATGCCGTTTTGCTGGCGGAAACGATCGGCGTCGATGAAGGTCACCTCGTGGCCTTCGCCCTCAAGATGCAGACGAAGCAGTGAACCGAGCGTTGTTTTGCCGCTGCCGGAAAGACCCAACAACCAGATTACAGGCGTCATAAGAACCTCGCTTTGGGAAAAGGGGGATGCCCTTCTGGGATATATCCCCGGCAAAGCAAGATCCGGGCCAATTTTCACAATATGGTGTAATAAAACACTTTATTGTAATCAGCGGCGAATCCTTGACGCAATCTCACCGGTTGGAGGCGCCTATGCCGACATCCACGCTGCCGCGCGGCGTCACCTGTACTCCATGCGCGCAGGCTGCGAGCATGAGCGCCAGCAGGATTGCGAAGAGGAGATCTGTGGGGCGTTTCATCAGCGCACCTGCGCGATACGTTTGCCTGCGGGCACGTCTTCGGTGATCCACACGTTGCCGCCGATGACGGCGCCGTCGCCGATGTGGACGCGCCCGAGTATGGTGGCGCCGGCGTAGACGGTGACGCCTTCGCCGAGCATGGGATGGCGCGGTATTCCCTTGGTCAGCGTGCCGTCCGGATTTTTGGGAAAGGAGAGCGCGCCGAGGGTCACACCCTGGTACAGGCGGCAGTTGTTCCCTATCTCGCAGGTTTCGCCGATGACGACGCCCGTGCCGTGGTCGATGAAGAAGTTTTCGCCCAGGGTCGCGCCGGGGTGGATGTCGATGCCGGTGCGGGAGTGGGCCATCTCTGAGATGATGCGCGGGATGAGCGGCACGTGCAGGGCATAGAGCGCATGGGCTATGCGGTGGTGGACAACAGCGTACATGGAGGGATAGCAGAATATCGTCTCGCCGGGGCTTGTCGCGGCGGGGTCGCCCTCGTAGCCGGCCTGCGCGTCACCCGCGAGCAGCTCGCGGATGCGGGGAAGGGTGTCCATGAAAGCCAGGGCCGTTTCCTCGGCCTGACGGCGCTTCGCCTCGCAGGAGGCGTCGCAGTCGCCCTGTTCGCAGGAGAAGCAGAAGCCACGGAATATCTGCTCGCTCAAAAGACCGTAGATGCTGTCGAGGTTCGCCGCCAGATGGTAGCGCAGGGAGGACATGCGGATGTCGCTTCGGTCGAAGTATCCGGGAAAGAGCGCCGCGCGCAGGCGGCTCATGACCTCGCTCAAATCGGTCAGCGAGGGCATCCTTACGCCGGGGGCCGTCTGATGCCAGACGCGGAAGAGGGATTCCGGTCGGCACAGGCGGTCGACGACGCTGTCGAGCGCGGGCAGGGACGTTGCGTGGGTTTTGACGATTGGTTTCATCGGGCTGTCCTCCTTCTCATGATGTTACCCCCTGTTCGCCCCGGCCGCAACGCTTTTGATGGCGGCGGGGGCTTGGCGTTTGGGAGTCTGCTGCCAATGGAATTGACAGGTTGCGTTTCGGGGAATATGTCTAGGTAACAGCGGGAAATCCCACAGAAAACGAGGGGCGCCCGTCCTGTGTGCATCGGTGTGGAGCCGAACCGTCTGTCCGATCTTCCTCTGCTTCACGACGCTTTTTTTCTTTACAGGAGTCTGCCAGTGAAAATTCTCGTCACCCCGCGTTCTTTCGGCAAGAACAATCCCGAACTCTTCGACAGGCTGCGTGACGCCGGCCTTGAGGTCGTGCGCAACGACACGGGCGCCATCCTCACCGAGGCTGCCATGAAGGAGAGGATTGCCGACTGCGCCGGCGTCATCCTCGGCGTTGACCCCATGAACGCCTCCGTTCTGGCCGCGGCCCCCGCCCTGCGCGCCATCGCCAAGTATGGCGTGGGCCTCGACAACATCGACCTGGACACCGCGAAGGCGCGCGGCATCGCCGTTTCGCGCACGGTCGGCGCCAACAGCAATGCCGTGGCCGACTACGCCCTTGCCCTCATGCTCGCAGTGGCCCGCAAGGTGGTGCTCATCGACGGACGCTGCCGCCAGCGTGACTGGGGCAAGATCACGAGCATCGATCTGTACGGCAAGACCATGGGCATCATCGGTCTCGGGGCCATCGGCAAATGCGTGGCCCGCCGCGCCCGGGGCTTCGACATGAAGGTGCTTGCCCACGATATTTTCTGGGACGATGCCTATGCCGCACAGAACGGCATCGAGCGCGCCGACGTCGACAGCATTTGCCGCGAGGCGGATTTCATAACTCTGCACGCGGCGCTCACCCCCGAGAACCGCCACATGATCGACGCTGCCCGTCTCGCCCTGATGAAGAAGACGGCCATCCTGATCAACACGGCGCGCGGCGATCTGGTTGACGAGGCGGCCCTGCTCGACGCTCTGAAAGAAAAGCGCATCTACGGTGCGGGCCTCGACGTCTTCGCGAGCGAGCCCCCGGCGGAGGAGGTCTGGTACGGCCTGGACAACGTGGTCATGGGCTCACACTGCTCATCCTCCACGGCGGGAGCCACGGAGACCATGGGCACTATGGCCGTGGACAACCTGCTGCGCGATCTCGGCATCGCCTGAGGCAAAGCCTTTTTTCAATGGGAAAGCCCCGCGAGCCGTCGCCCGCAGGGCTTTTTTCGTGGCGCGGAAAGACAGAGCGCCCGGACGGACAGCCGACCGGGCACTCTGCACATGGGGCTATGTCGGCCGGAGGCGAAAGGCGCGCGCCCGGCCGTTCTGCTATATCTTCCTGACCTCCGTGTACCAGGCGGCGGCGCGGTTCAGCATGGTCTGCGCACGGGCGGCGAGGGCCTGCGGATCCTTGATGTAGCCGTCGGTGAGCAGACAGGCGTCGAAGAGGTTCTGAGTCATCTCGGCCAAGACGGCGTCGTTCGCATCGTCCTTGAACATGCGCAGCATGTTGCGCAGAAGCGGATGGTCCCGGTTGACCTCAAGGTCGCGCACGGGCAGGCTTTCGTCCTTGTTCATGACCTTGAGCAGCTTCTCCATGGAGGAGGTGACGCCGTCGGTCGCGGCCAGAAGGGCCGGGCTGTCGGCCAGACGGTGGGAGACGCGCACTTCCTTGACCTTGTCGCCCAAGATTTCCTTTATGCGGACGAGCAGCTTGTCAAAGCTTGCGGTGTCGTCGTCCGAAAGCGGGGCCACGGCTTCCTTCTCGGGCTGTTCCTTGTCGGGGAAGGCGGCGAGGGCGTCATCCGCGGCGGTCTCGGCGGGCTTGAAATCCCATTCCTTGTACTTGCCGAGGCTCTCCATCACGAACTCGTCCACGGGCTCGAAGAGGTAGAGCACTTCTATGCCCTTTTTGCGGAACATCTCCATGTGGGGGTTCATGCGGGCGGCCTCGCGGTTCGGGGCCGAGACGTACCAGAAGGTCTTCTGTCCCTCAGGGGCGCGCTCCATGTATTCGTCAAGGCTCGTCAGAAGGGGCTCCTTGTCCGTGCCGTCGGCCAGCGCGGAGGAGTTGAAGCGCATGAGGGCGCAGATCCTGTCGCGGTTGGCGTAGTCGTGGTAGCCCAGCTTGAAGATGCGGCCGTGCAGGTGCCACAGGTGCTCGTAGGTCTCTTTGTCGTCCCTGGCGAGCTTCTCCATGCGGGAGAGGGTCTGCTTGACGATGACCTGCTGAATCTTGCGCAGAAGCACGTTCTCCTGCAGGGTTTCGCGTGAGATGTTGAGGGGCAGATCTTCCACGTCGACCACGCCTTTCAGGAAGGCGAGGTATTCGGGAAGGATGTCCTTGTTGCGGTGCTGGATGAGCACCCGGCGCGAGTAGAGGTCGAGACCCCAGAAGTCACGGTCATTGCCGAAGAAATCCTGCTGGCTGTCGGGGATGAAGAGCAGGGCCGCAAACTGCACGGGCACGTCGACGGAGATGTGCTGCGTGTCAAGGGGATCCTTGGCGTCGTAGGTCTGCGCCTTGTAGAAGTTCGCATACTGTTCCTTTGTGACGGAGGTCTTGGGTTCGCGCCAGAGGGCTGGCTGGGTGTTGGCCTGCTCGCCGTCCACGAAGACGGGGAAGGGCACGAAGGCCGAATGCTTGCGGATGACGGCATCGATGCGGTACTTTTCGAGAAATTCCGCCGCATCCTCCTTGAGATGCGCCTTGATGACGGTGCCGCGCTTGGGCTCGTCGCCTTCTGCTGCGCCGATAGTGTAGGAGCCAAGACCGTCGCTTGTCCACACATGAGCGCCATCGTCGCCGCCTTCCCCGACGAAAGCCGGGCGGGAGGTGACCTCCACCTTGTCAGCCACCATGAAGACGGAATAGAAGCCCACGCCGAAGCGGCCGATGATGTTCGAGGCGTCGGGGGCCTCGCCTTCCTTTTGTTCGCCTTCGGCGGCCATGTCAGCCAGGAAGCGCTCGGAACCGGAACGGGCTATGGTGCCCAGATTGTCGGCAAGCTCCTGCTCGGTCATGCCGAGGCCAGTGTCGGCGATGGTGAGGGTTTTCGCATCCTTGTCGAGGGTGATGCGTATCTCAAGGGGCAGTTCCCCGGCGCGCGGGGTGTCGCCGCGATTTGTGCGGAAGCGGAGTTTGTCGAGCGCGTCGGATGCGTTCGAAATGAGCTCGCGCAGGAATATCTCGCGGTTCGTATAGAGGGAATTTGTAAGGATATTGAGAACTTTGCGAACTTCAGCCTTGAATTCGCGTTTTTTGCCACTCTCAGCCATTGCAACCTCCTGATGTTCTTGGATCCAGATAATACCGCGATGCCTTCCGTCAAGAGCGCGATGGATTTTGAAGAGTTGTGTGCCTGCATTACCGTGCTCGCGCACAGCGCATATCTCATGTTTTTGCTGGGCGTTCCAAATGTCAATTGCCCGGTTGTCATGAAAAAACGCCCCGAAGGGGAGTCCCGACGGGGCGTCTAGACGAACGGCAGGCGCGCGTCTGCGGGGCTTATCCGGCGAAGCGCTTCGCCTGCTCGGCGATGAGGGCCGTGTCGTCGAAGTAGTTTATCTTCATGGCGCGCTTCATCTCGGCCATGGTCTGCGCGGCCTTTTCGCGGGCCCTCATGCTGCCCTCCTGAAGGATGCGATAGACCTCGGGGATGTCCCTGGAGTAGGCTCTGCGGCGTTCGCGTATGGGGGCGAGCTCGGCCTGAAGGACGTTGTTGAGGAACTTCTTGACCTTGACGTCGCCAAGCCCCCCGCGGGTGTAGTGGGCCTTCATCTCGTCAAGGTTCGTGTACTCCGGCAGAAATTCGGCGAAATGTTCGTCACGGGCGAAGGCGTCCAGATAGATGAAGACGGGGTTGCCCTCGACCTCGCCGGGATCCTCGACGCGCAGGTGGTTCTTGTCCGTGAACATGGACATAACCTTTTTCTTCAGGTCGTCCGAGGGTTCGGAAAGGTAGATGCAGTTGCCGAGCGACTTGCTCATCTTGGCCCTGCCGTCGATGCCGGGCAGTCGCAGGCAGACCTTGTTCGCGGAGAGGTAGATGGCGGGCTCGACGAGCACGTCGCCGTATATGCTGTTGAAGGCGCGCACGATCTCGCGGGTTTGTTCGAGCATGGGTTCCTGATCCTCGCCGGTCGGCACGGTCGTGGCCTTGAAGGCGGTGATGTCGGCCGCCTGGCTGACAGGATAGGTGAGGAAGCCCGCGGGGATGCTCGACGCGAAGTTGCGCATCTGTATCTCGCTCTTGACGGTGGGGTTGCGCTGCAGACGCGAGACTGTCACGAGGTTCATGTAGAAGCAGGTCATTTCGCACAGCTCGGGTATCTGCGACTGGATGAAAAGGTTGACCCTGGCAGGGTCGAGGCCCACGGCAAGATAGTCCAGCGCGACCTCGATGATGTTCTGGCGGATCTTCTCGGGGTTGTCGGCGTTGTCGGTCAGGGCCTGGGCATCGGCGATCATGATG
Source organism: Desulfovibrio sp. (assembly GCA_024692205.1). Lineage (GTDB taxonomy): Bacteria > Desulfobacterota > Desulfovibrionia > Desulfovibrionales > Desulfovibrionaceae > Desulfovibrio. The sequence goes on from JAILMX010000101.1 coordinate 20,967, forward strand.
TATACCTCGTCGAATTCGCCTGAATTCTGCAGAGCGACGCGCTGCTTGAGCGAACCGACGTAGTGGCCGACGTGCAGACGGCCGGTGGGGCGGTCGCCCGTCAGGATGATTTTCTTCTGTGCTTTTGCCATGCGCTCGTCTCCTTTGGATACGTATGGAATCACAATAGAATCGCCGAAATCAGCCCGCCTGTAAAGCCCGCGAGCGCTGAAATCGGCACATACGCGTGAGGCCCCGCGTTTGCGCGCAGGAAAGGAAAGGGGTATACCCCGCTCATATACCGATTTTCGCAAGGAGTTTCCCATGAAGCGCACATTCATAGCCGATGCCTTGAATGCCGCCCTTCCCTCGCAGGACATCACCGTCTGCGGCTGGGTACGCACGCGTCGCGATGCCAAGGGCTTTTCCTTCGTCGAGCTGAACGACGGCTCATGCCTCGCCGGCATGCAGTGCATCGTCGATGAGGGCACGCCCGCCTTCGAGGCCCTGGGGGCGGCCAACACGGGCGCCGCGCTTTGTGTGCGGGGCGAACTCGTCACGTCCCCCGGCAAGGGGCAGAAATGGGAGATCCGGGCGCGCGAAATCACGGTCTACGGCCTTGCCGATCCCGAGAGCTTCCCTCTGCAGAAAAAGCGCCATTCCGATGAATTTTTGCGCGGCATAGCGCATCTGCGCCCGCGCACCAACAAATACGGCGCCGCCTTCCGCATCCGTTCCGAGGCGGCCTTCGCCGTTCACGAGTATTTCCACAGGGAGCGCTTCGCCCTCGTGCACACGCCTGTCCTGACCGGCTCGGACTGCGAGGGCGCTGGCGAGATGTTCCGCGCGACGGCCCTGGCTCCGGGCGAGACTGATTTTTCAAGGGATTTCTTCGGCCGCCCGGCGCAGCTCACCGTCTCCGGCCAGCTGGAGGCCGAGGCCCTTGCCACGGCTCTGGGGCGCGTGTACAGTTTCGGTCCGACCTTCCGTGCCGAGAACTCGAACACGCCCCGCCATGCCGCTGAGTTCTGGATGATAGAGCCCGAGATGGCCTTCGCCGACCTGAACGATCTGATGGCGCTTGCCGAAGAGCTCACCCGCTTCGTAGTCGACCACGTGCTCACGCAGTGCGCGGCCGATCTCAGGCTCTTCGACAGTTTCGTGGACAAGGGCCTCATTGATCGCCTGAAAGCCATGGTCTCCGAGCCCTTCGCCAGGGTGTCCTACCGCGAGGCGGTGGAGATACTGCAGAAATGCGGCAGGGATTTCGTCTATCCCGTCTCCTTCGGAACGGATCTGCAGACCGAGCATGAGCGCTATCTCGCCGAGGAACATTTCGGCAGGCCCGTGATGGTGCACGACTATCCCAAGGCCATCAAGGCCTTCTACATGCGCGCCAATGACGACGGCGAGACCGTCGCCGCGGTGGACATGCTCGTGCCGCGCATAGGCGAGCTCATCGGCGGCTCGCAGCGCGAGGAGCGCCTGGACGTGCTCACGGCCCGCGTGCAGGAACTCGGGCAGAACCCCGAGAGCTACTGGTGGTATCTTGATCTGCGCCGTTTCGGCACGGTTCCCCACGCGGGCTTCGGACTGGGCTTTGAGCGCCTCATCATGATGCTGACCGGCATCGCCAACATACGCGACGTGCTGCCCTTCCCGAGGACGCCGGGCAGTCTTGAATTCTAGGGGTGACCATGTTTCAGAACCTCTTCGGATCGCATTGCGTCCGTTTCCTCGTCATAGCGTTGATCACGGCGGCCGTTTTTCTGAACTGTCTGGACGGCGGCCGCCTGGCCATGCTGTGGGGCATCCTGACAGTGGCGGCGGGCGCTTTGGCCTGCTGCGTGTGCATCCCCCGCACGTGGGTCACTTATGCCTCGATGACGGTCCTTTCGCTGGCGCTCACCTGCGCGGGCATCGAATACTATTACTACCTGACGAGTTATAACGACAACCGCGTCTGCGACGGCAAGTACCCCATCGTACCCGATGCCACGCTGGGCTACGCGCCCAGGGCGCAGGCGGCGGCGACGCGTTCCACGGTAACGGTGGGCGGCAAGCCCGTGTACAGCGTCATCTACACAACGGGAGCGGACGGCTGGCGCGTCACGCCGCAGCACCCGAAAGCGCGCAAGGCCGTCGTTTTTCTGGGCTGTTCCTACACCATGGGCGAAGGGGTCGATGATGCTGATTCCTATCCGTGGAAGGTGGCGGAAGCGCTCGGCGAGGACTGGCAGGTATACAATTTCGGGCTGTCCGGCTACGGCGCCCACCACGCGCTTGCGCTGCTGGAAAGCGGAAAACTTGACCCTCTCTTCGCCCGGTACGACACGGTGAAGGTCTTCTTTCTCACCCTGCCGGGGCATGAATTGCGGGTCTCGGGTTTTTCCGCATGGGACAAGCACGGCCCGCGCTATCTGGTGGAAAGGGGCAAGGCGGTGCGCCGCGGGCACTTCGACGAACCGCTGCACCCGGGCTGGCTCGGGGCGCAGTGGCAGAAGGTGCGCGAGGCCTTCATGCAGACCCAGCTGTGCAAAGAGGTTATCATGCAGATACTGCGTTTCGACCATACGGGCATGATACGGCGACAGGGCGCGATCTTCCTCGGTCTGCGCGATTATGTGCGAAAGCAGTATCCCAACGCCGATTTCACCCTGCTTGTGTACCCTTCAGCCGCGGAGGACGTTCCCATCTATGAAGAGCAGGGCGTGCCCCTGATAAACCTCGCAGAGGCATTCCCCGACTGGCCCGATGACGCCAAGTACCGCATCGCGTTCGACAGGCACCCCACGCCTGTGGCCTATGCGAAGGTCGCGGCCCTGCTGGCGGCGCGGATTACCCGGCAGGACGGGGCGCGATAGCGAAGATGCCCGCGTCGGCAGGTTGCCGAGTGTTGTGTTTTTTTATATGTATGCAACGTCCAGCATCATAGTGAGCCCATCCTTGTAACTCAGTGGCGGGGTGCGTTGCTCTGCGGCAGGGCACCCCGTACCAGAAAAAGTATACAACGCATGAACGTCTTTTCGCAAAAAACATCCCCCCTGCAGTGTCGTGACACCGCGCTCGCGCTGGTCTTTCTTCTCCTGATCGTCTGGCTTTTCACCAAAAACGCCGCGTGGGCCTATGCCGGCATGGGGCTTTGCCTTCTGGCAATGCTCTGGCCGTCAAGCATGAAGCCGCTGGCGAAATGCTGGTTCGGCCTCTCCCTCATGCTGGGGGCGGTCATGTCGCGCGTCCTGCTGACGCTCATCTATCTGCTTCTGGTATTGCCCGTGGCTCTGTTTCGCCGCCTGATCGGCAAGGATGCCATGCGACTGCGCCAATACGGCAGGCGCGACGACGCCGTGCAGACGAGCGCTTTTGTGGAACGCGAGCACACCTACTGCGCCGAAGATTTGCGGCGCCCGTATTGATACATCTACTCAAGTGAGCATTCTATGAATTTTCTTTCCGACGTATGGGGCTTTTTGAAAGTCCGCAAAAAGTTCTGGCTTCTCCCTCTGCTGGTGGCTCTGCTGACACTGGGCGCGCTCGTGGTGTTTTCCGGCGGTTCCGCAGTCGCGCCTTTCATCTACACGCTCTTTTAGGCCATGGAACGCCACTATATCCTCGGCATCTCGGCCTATTACCATGACAGCGCCGCGGCAGTCATCTGCGACGGCGTCGTGATTGCCGCCGCCCATGAAGAGCGCTTCACCCGCAAGAAGCACGATGCGGGCTTTCCCGCCCACGCCGTGCGCTATGTGCTCGAGGAAGCGGGCGTGCAGCTGCACGAGCTCAAGGCCATAGCCTTTTACGACAAGCCGTTCCTAAAGTTCGAGCGCCTTCTTGAGACGTACCATGCCTTCGCTCCCGCAGGGCTCGTCAGCTTTCTGACCTCCATGCCCGTGTGGATCAAGGAGAAGCTCTTCATGCGTTCCATGCTCCATGAGGGCTTCGCGCCTCTGCTCGCGCCGGGGCAGACCCTGCCGGAGCTGTATTTCCCCGAGCACCACCTTTCGCACGCGGCCTCGGCCTTTTATCCTTCGCCCTTCGACGATGCGGCCATTCTCACCATCGACGGGGTCGGCGAATGGGCGACCACGTCTCTGTGCAAGGGAGAAGGGGCGCAGATCTCCGTTCTGCGGGAAATCCATTTCCCCCATTCGTTGGGGCTTCTGTATTCCGCCTTCACCGCGTACTGCGGCTTCAAGGTCAACAGCGGAGAATACAAGCTCATGGGGCTTGCGCCGTACGGCGACCCCGAAAGCGAGCGGGCCCGTGATTTCGAGCGAAAGATACGCGAGAATCTCGTCGATATCCGCGAGGACGGCTCCTATGTGCTCAACATGCGGTATTTCCGCTACGCGACAGGCCTGCGCATGTACGACGCCGCACGCTGGCAGGCGCTCTTCGGCGTGCCTCCGCGCACGGCCGAGTCCGAAGATCTCGGGCAAGAATACATGGACATGGCGTTCGCCATACAGAACGTCACCGAAGACATCGTGCTGCGGCTGGCGCGAACGGCCCGCGCGCTCACCGGCTGCGCCAATGTGTGCCTGGCGGGCGGGGTCGCGCTCAACTGTGTCGCCAACGGAAAGCTTCTGAGGGAGCATGTCTTCGACGATGTCTGGATCCAGCCCGCCTCCGGAGATGCGGGGGGCGCGCTCGGGGCTGCCCTGGCCGTCTGGCACATCAGCCTGGGCAATCCGCGCCGGGCAGACCCGGCCAGGGACGCCATGCATGGCTCCTACCTCGGCCCGGCCTTTGATGGCGGGCAGATAGCCCGTGCGTGCCGCCGTTTCCATGCCGTGGCGCACGTTGCGGACAACCTTGACGCCCTGTGCGAGACCGTGAGCGATCTTTTGGCGCAGGGCAAGGTCGTGGGGTGGTTTCAGGGACGCATGGAATACGGACCGCGTGCTCTGGGCAACCGCAGCATACTGGGGGATCCGCGCAACCCCGAGATGCAGAAACGCCTCAATCTGAAGATAAAATACCGGGAGGGGTTCCGGCCGTTCGCGCCTTCGGTGCTTGAGGAATACGCCGGAAAGTACTTCGACCTGCACAATGCCGTATCCCCCTACATGCTGCTCGTGACCGATGTGGCGCAGAGCCTGCGCAAGCCCCTGCCCCCTGATTACCATTCCCTGCCCCTGTGGGACAGGCTCTACTGGCAGCGCTCCAGCCTGCCCGCCATCACGCACGTGGACATGTCTGCCCGCGTGCAGACGGTCAGCCGCGAGACAAACCCCCGCTACTGGCAGCTCATCGAAACGTTCCGACGCCGCACGGGGTGCCCCGTGCTCATCAACACGAGCTTCAACGTGCGCGGCGAACCCGTTGTCTGCACGCCGGAAGACGCCTATCTGTGCTTCATGCGAACGGAGATGGACGTGCTGGTGCTGGGCGACGCCATTTTGTACAAGGAAGAGCAGACGCCTCTGGCCGATGACGCCGATTGGCGCAAGCAGTATACGCTGGATTGATGTGCGATGAAAAAGGGGGCGTTTTCGCCCCCTTTCCTTTTCGTTCCAGCCCCGCAAAGGGGTTTTTTTATTGTCTACGCGGCGAAATCACGGCCCAGCGCAAGGGCCTTGAGGTTCACGGCCTGTATTTTTTCCGGCATGAAGGTTTTGATGGCTTTCTCAAGGTATTCAATGCCGAAGGGCAGCACGCCCGCGGCGAGCACGGCGGCCATCAGAACGATGTTGCCGGCCTGCATGGCACCGGCCTTGAGGCCGAGTGCCCGGCAGGGCAGGAAGACGCTTTTCGAGGCGACCTTGCCGATTTCCGCCTTGATATGCTCCATCGTAGGGTACTGGGCCTGGCCGAGCGAGACGCTCAGGGGCGGCATTGTGTCCGAGCTTGAGAAGACGATGCCGCCCTGCCGGAGATAGGGTAGGCCGCGCAGGGTCTCCAGTGGCTCGAAGCCCAGCATCACGTCGGCTTCGCCATGGTCGAGCTTGGGCGCGCGCCAGCCGCCGAGCAGCATGACGGATTCGACGACGCCGCCGCGCTGGGCCATGCCGTGCACTTCGCCGGCAACGACGTCCATGCCTGCGAGCAGGGCGGTGCGGGCCAGAAGGTTCGTCGCTGTCAGCGAACCCTGACCGCCCACACCGGTGAAATAGACGCGCAGACGCGTATTGTGCGTTTTTTCCATCACTTCACCTCACTGCGCTTCACGGCTTTGAATGTCTTGGGGGCCACCTGCAGGCAGACCATGCAGCCTGCGCAGAGGGCGGGATCGACGGCGAGGTCGTCCCCGTCGAGATAGAAGGCCGGGCAGGCA
>JAILMX010000108.1 GCA_024692205.1 Desulfovibrio sp.
GTGCCCGCCACCCTGCTCGCCAGGGATCTTGGCATCGACCTGCCGGGACTGAAGGAGCTCAAGGCCGACCTTGCGGCTGACATGAAAACCGAAGCCGACGGCAAGACGCGCGTCGAGGCGGCCTTCACCGCGGCCGACCTGTGCGACGCCCGGGCATCGCTTTCCACTACGGGGGGCGTGTCCGGCCCGAACCTTCTGGCAAGCCTCGCGAGCCGCAGCTACGGCGATATCGCCTTCTCGTACACGGACAAGGGCCTTCTTGCCCGCGCGAGCCTGCACGTCGGCGACAACGGCAGCCTTGAGCGTTCGGCCGCCGAAGCTGCCAGAGAACTCTTCGCCCGCGGTCAGGAGCAGGACAAAAAGGCGCTTTCCGCCGTCCTCACCTTCATTGAAAAGCCTGGCTCGCTCGAAATCAGAACCCGCCCGGGCGCGAAGATCTCCGCAGCGAACCTTTTGCAGATCGCCTCGGGCCAGTCGGCCGACCTCATTGATGTCAGCTCCGTGCCCGGCGGCGAAACCCTCGCCGCGCAGAAGGCGCGCCTGGCAGGCAAGTAGCCGTGCGCGCCCTCTGGCTGAAAAAGAACGAGGAGCGGCGCATCCTCGACGGCCACCTCTGGATATTCTCCAACGAGGTCGACACGGTGAAAAGCCCCCTGACCGACTTCGCCCCCGGCGAGGCGGCAACTGTGCACGAAGCCCGCGGGCGCGTGCTCGGCAGCGCCTGCGTGAACCCGGCCACGCTCATCGCAGCCCGCCTGCACAGCCGCGAGGCCGACGTCGAACTGGACGCCCCCCTTCTGAAGAAACGGCTTGCAGCTGCCCTTGCCCTGCGCGAAAACCTTTTCGACGGGCCGTGGTACCGCCTGTGCCACGGCGAAGGCGATCTTTTGCCGGGCCTTGTTATCGACCGCTACGCAAGCCACCTGACCGTGCAGATATCGACAGCCGCCATGCAATCGCGCAGGAATGCCCTGCTTGAGGCGCTCGACGCCCTGCTCGGCCCGGCATCGGTCTATCTGGCGAACGACCTGCCCGCGCGCGCTCTTGAGGGCCTTGCGCTCACGCCAGAATCCCTCGGCCCCGTGCCCGAAACGTTCGAGGTGCCCGAAAACGGCTGCGTCTTCAACGCCCCCTGCGCAAGCGGCCAGAAAACCGGCTGGTTCTACGACCAACGCGCCAACCGCGCCGCCGCCGCGCGCCTTGCGAAGGGGCAGGACGTACTCGACGCCTTCTGCTATCTCGGCGGCTTCGGCGTGTGCGCTGGAGCGAACGGCGCCGGCAGCGTGACCTTTCTCGATGCCTCGGAGCACGCCCTTTCATTCGCCCGCGCGAACCTTGAGTGCAACGCCCCCCGGGCCGCGGCCTGCCCCGCAAGCGGCACGATCTGCGCCGACGCCTTCCACGCCCTTACGGAGCTGTACGAATCGGGCCGCCGCTTCGGCCTCGTGAGCATAGACCCGCCCGCCTTCATCAAACGCCGCAAGGATGCCGGTCAGGGGCTTGCCGCCTACCGCAAGCTCAACCTGCTCGCGGCCCGCCTGGTTGCCCCCGGCGGCGTGCTTGTCAGCTCGTCATGCTCCTACCATCTGCCGGCGGAAGCCCTGCGCGACTGCGTGGCCCGTGCCGCTGCAAAGCTCGGCCGCCCGGCGCAGATGCTCCATGCGGGCGGGCAGGGGCCCGACCATCCGATTCTGCTTTCCATGCCCGAAACGGCCTACCTCAAGTGCTGCATCGCACGGCTCGGATGAGGACGGCGATGCTTTCAACGAACCCCAAGGCCGCATATGCTGCGAAAACGATAGCGAGACGGAGTACTCCATGCTGAACAAATTGCGACTGCTCACCCCCGGCCCCACGCCACTGCCCGAACGCGTTCGTCTGGCCCTCGCCCGCGACATGATCCACCACCGCAAAAGCGACTTCATGGCCGTGATGGCCCGTGTTCAGAAGCGCCTTTGCGAGCTTTTCGGAACAAAAGGCCCCGTGCTGCCGCTCGCATGTTCGGGCACGGGCGCCATGACGGCCGCGGTCTACAGCCTTTTCCGACCGGGCGACGCGGTGCTTGTCGTCGAGGGCGGCAAATTCGGCGAACGCTGGACAGAAATCGCCAGGATGCGCGGCCTTGAGCCCGTCATCGTTTCCGTGCCGTGGGGAAGCGCCGTTGATCCGGCCGCCGTGGCGAAGACGCTCGACGAGAATCCCGGCATCCGCGGCGTCCTCATGCAGATTTCCGAAACCTCGACCGGCGTCCTGCACCCCGTGCGCGATGTGGCCGCCGTGACCCGCGCCCGTGATGTGCTGCTCGTCGCCGACGGCATATCCGCCGTGGGGCTTTCGCCCTGCCCCATGGACGAATGGGGCATCGACTGCCTGCTCACCGGCTCGCAGAAGGGGCTGATGCTGCCCCCCGGCCTCGCCCTTATCGCCCTCTCCGACAGGGCATGGGAGCGTGCCGAAGCCGAAAAGCCCGGCTGCTTCTATTTTGACCTGCCGGCAGAACGAAAAAAACTTGCGGGCAACCAGACGCATTTCACCTCGCCCGTCAACCTCATCGTGGGCCTTGACGAAAGCCTCGACATGCTGCTTGAGGACGGTCTGGACACGATCTACAAAAAACAATGGGCTCTCACAGCGATGACGCGCGCCGGCGCAGCCGCCATGGGCTTCGATCTGTTCGCGCCCGACCATTTCGCCTGGGGCATCACGAGCATCGTGCTGCCCTTCGGCGTGGACGGGCAGAAGGTTCTCGCCAGCGCACAGGAGAAATACGGCGTGTGCATGGCCGGCGGCCAGGACAGGCTCAAGGGCCGCATCGTTCGCATAGGCCACATGGGCTGGGTGGACTGGGCCGACGTGCTGGCCGGCCTGCACGCCCTCGCCCGCAGCGTCATCGACTGCGGCGGTTTCACCGCAAGCCAAGACTACCTCGAGATCGCCATGAGCGCCTATCGGGCCGCCATCGACGTGCCCCCGGGCGCTCCCGTGCCCGCGGTCTTCGTGCGCAGCTAAGGGGAAAAACAATGAGCGCAAACAACGACGGAAAGGGCCGCATGCCCGAGGTAACGTTCTCAACCTTCATCCTCTCCCTCGCCTCGTCCACCCTCGTGCAGCTGGGTGAAGTCCCTGACCCGGCGACGTCCAAAACGGCCGCAGTCGATCCCCTGATGGCCCGCCACAGCATCGACATACTTGACATGCTGCGCGAAAAGACCAAAGGCAATCTGACCGATCAGGAAAGCCAGATGCTTGAAAGCATGCTCTACGAGCTGCGCATGAAATACGTGATGAAGTGCGGCAACGCATAAGGAGGATAGCGACATGGCTGAGATACAGACAATCAGGGCCGGCCTTGTGGGCATCACGGGCTACGCCGGCATGGAGCTCGCCCGCCTTCTCGCCGGGCACCCGAACATGAGGCTCGTCATGGCCTGTTCGCGGGCCGAGGCCGGCCGCAGGCTCGGCGAATACTATCCCTTTCTTGAAAAACTGCCCGGCGCCGATGTCGTCATAAGCGTCTTTGACGCAGAGGCCGCCGTAAAGCAGTGCGACGTGGTCTTTCTCGCCGTGCCGGCGGGCACGGCCATGAAGATGACCCCGGCGCTCGTGGAGGGGGGCGTGCGCGTGGTCGACTTCTCCGCCGATTTCCGCCTGCATGATGTGCATGTCTATGAAGAATGGTACCGCCTGCCCCACGAGGCGCCAGCGCTTCTGCCCGAGGCCGTCTACGGCCTGCCCGAGCTGAACGCGAACAGCGTGCGCCGCGCGCGCCTGGTGGCGAACCCCGGCTGCTACCCCACATCCATCATCCTGGGCCTGTATGCGCCGCTCATGGGCGGCCTGATTGAGCCGGACGGCATCATCGCCGATTCCAAATCCGGCGCGACCGGCGCGGGCCGCAAGCCCGGCACGGCGACGCTCTTCAGCGAGGTCGCCGACACCTTCCGCGCCTACGGCCTGCCACGCCACCGGCACACCCCCGAGATTGAGCAGGAGGTCAGCGCCATCGCCGGGCAGGAGGTGCGGCTTTCCTTCACCCCTCACCTCGTGCCCATGAACCGGGGCATCCTCTCCACCATCTACACCCGACTGAAAAAGCCCGGCACGACCGTCGAAGAGGTCTACGAAGTCTGCCGCGAAACGTGGAAGGACAGCCCCTGGGTGCGCGTGCTCGCCCCGGGGCGCCTGCCCGAGACGCGCTTCGTGCGCGGCTCAATGTTCTGCGACATCGGCCTTGTGGCCGACCCGCGCACGGGGCGGCTCATCATCCTCTCCGTCATCGACAATCTGTGCCGCGGTGCCGCAGGCCAGGCGCTGGCAAACGCCAACCTCATGTGCGGAATGCCCGTCGACGCGGGCCTCTCCGATTCGGCCCCGCTTGTCTGACCCCCCGGGCGCCCGCCTCATCTCCCCGGGGAGAAGAGGCGGGCGCCCGTATTGACTCCGGCCTTGTTTCGACTTAGAGCACATTCAGTCCGCTTTTTTACAAAAAGCAAACCATACGTTGCTTTCGTTTCATCGGTGCTGTCTTCAGCCGTAGATTTCTTCGTCGCAGCGGCTGAAGCGCGGGGAAACGCGCTTTCCCCGCTCACGTACGGCGCGGACGGCTGCGCGCGCAGCCGTCGGGGCAGAAAATATTCAGGGGATGCGCATTGGCAAAGAACAAGGCGATGCACGCGTGGCGTGTTGAGGATTCCATAGAACTGTACGGCATACGCAACTGGGGCAACGGCTTCTTCGACGTTTCCGAAGACGGCTTCGTGCTCATCTGCCCGCGGGGGCCCCAGGGGCCGAAGATCCCCCTGCCCGAGGTAATAGCGGGCCTGCGCGAACGCGGCTACACCATGCCCGTCCTGCTGCGCATAGAGAACATTCTGGCCTCGCGCATCACCCGCATACACGAATCCTTCCGCAAGGCCATCAAAACCCTGGGCTACGGCGGCGAGTACCGGGGCGTCTTTCCCGTCAAGGTCAACCAGCAGCAGCAGGTTGTCGAACGCATCGTGCAGGCCGGCAGCAAATACCACCACGGGCTTGAAGTCGGATCGAAGGGCGAGCTTCTGGCCGCGCTCTCGCTCATGCGCGACAGAGAATCCTGCCTCGTGTGCAACGGCTACAAGGACGAGGAATTCTTCACCCTGGGCCTTCAGGCCCAGCGCCTCGGCTTCAACGTCATCTTCGTGCTTGAGATGCCGGGCGAGCTCGAAGTTCTGATTGAACAGGCAAAGGCCCTCGGCATCAGGCCGCAGATCGGCGTTCGCTCGAAGCTCTCGACCAAGGCGACCGGCCACTGGACGGATTCCGGCGGCGAACGCTCGACCTTCGGGCTTTCCGCCTCGCAGATCGTCGACGTCGTGGACAAGCTGAAATCGCTCGACATGCTCGACTGCCTGCGCCTTCTGCACTACCATCTGGGCTCGCAGATATCGAACATACGCGACATCCGCACGGGCGTGATGGAGGGCGCGCGCCTCTACGTCGGTCTCGTGCAGGAGGGCGCGCCCATGGGCTATATAAACCTGGGCGGCGGCCTCGCCGTCGACTATGACGGCTCGCACACGAATTACATCTCCTCGCGCAACTACCACCTGGACGAGTACACCACCGACGTCGTCGAGGCCATCATGACCATACTTGACGAGCAGCAGGTGCCGCACCCCCACATCATCACCGAATCGGGCCGCGCGACCGTGGCGTACTCCTCGATCCTGCTTTTCAACATCCTCGACACGAGCGTCGTCGAAGAGGTGCAGGTGCCCGAAACCCTGCCCGAGAACACGCCCGACCCCGTGCGCAACCTGCACGAGGTCTTCGGCACCATCTCGCTGCGCAATCTGCAGGAGTGCTACAACGACGCCATCTACTACCGCGACGAGGTACGCAAGCTTTTCTCCTCCGGTCAGGTCAGTCTGCGCATGCGCACGCTCGGCGAGCGCATTTTCTGGGCCATCATCATGCGCATCGCCCGCGAAAAGGCCCGTCTGAAGAACGTGCCGCGCGACCTTGAAGACATCGACGTGAGCCTTGCCGACATCTACTACGGCAACTTCAGCGTCTTCCAGTCCCTGCCCGACACATGGGCAATCGGCCAGCTCTTCCCGGTCATGCCCGTGCACCGCCTGGACGAGTTCCCCAGCCGTCAGGGCATCATCTCGGATATCACCTGCGATTCGGACGGACGCATCGACCACTTCATCGACCCGCAGGGCATGAAACCCACCCTCGACCTGCACCCTCTGCGCGACGGCGAGGAATACTACCTCGGCGTCTTCCTCGTGGGCGCCTATCAGGAGACCCTGGGCGATCTGCACAACCTGATGGGCGACACGAACGTGGTCTCCATACGCACCGACGACGCCGGCGGCTACGAATATGTGCGCGAGATACGCGGCGACTCCGTGGCGGACATCCTGACCTATGTGGAATACGACCCGAGGCGCATTCTGGACGATCTGCGGGCCACGGCGGAAAACGCCGTGCACGAGGGCCGCATCTCGGCGAGCGAGCGCTATTCCATCCTCCAGACATTCGAGGACGGCCTGCGCGGCTACACGTATTTCGAAAGGTAGGGGCCTGACGATGTCTCCCTTTGCGCCTAGCGGGAGACCATAATGACGTGGGCATGCCTATGCAGCCCCGGTGGAAGGCGCGTTTGAAGCACACCTGCTTTTCGGGCAGTGTCATTCCGATGAAGAAAACGAAAGGCATCCGTTTCAGCCTGCAGGGAAAGCTCCTTTTTCCCGTAGTCACCGCGCTGACCCTGTTCATGGGAAGCAGCGCTCTCTTTCTTTCGCACTTCCTGACGGAAAAGACGGAGGAGCGCTTCGTCACCATGCTGTCCGCAGGAAACGAGATACTCGTCAAAAACATCCGCAACGCGACGGAATCGTACAAAAGCGTGATGCGGACGATATCCATCATCCCGCAGCTCAAGCTCCTCGCCGACGTCGCGAGCGACAGGGGCGAAAGGTCGCCCTTCGAACGGTTCCCGGACCAGTACAAAGATGGCGTGTGGGGAAAGGCGGAGGACCTCCTGCTCACGCTTTCCGATAATTTCCCGGATATCGTACAGTTTACTTTCGCCCTGAGGAACGGAAACGTGATAGCGAGCTCGCGGAGGGTGACCATCGGCAAGGCGTTGGCAATCATCCGCGAGGAAAGCGGCACGCATTTCGACCTGTCCGTCGTCGACGCATTCTTCGCGGCACGGAAAGATGTCGTCACGGTCGAGAGGCACTTTGAAAGAAAAGTCTCGTTTTCCGCATGATGCCGGACAACACGCATGCTGATAAAAAGGGGCGCCCATGGCGCCCCTTTTTCAATACGTGCGGCGATTCAAAGGCTATTCGTCAGACATATCCGCAAGGGCGTCCATCGAGATGACGGAATTCTTGTCCGCCTTGCGTTCCCAAAGCCGCATTCCCTTCATCATTTCGCGGCGCTCACGGGCGAGCGACTTGCAGATCAATGGCGCCCGCTTGCGCAGGCCGAACTTCTCACGGTATTCCTTCGGGCTCAGGCCATGGGTTGCCAGATGTCTCTTGCCCAGTACCTTGAAGCTTTTGCCGCAGACAAGGCAGGTCACGCTCTTTTCCTTGATGGATTTCTTTGCTTCTATTGCGGAAAGGCTTTTTGCCTCTGCGCTTTTGATGTGCACGGCACCGCTTGTGGTGTCGCGCAGTCCGTCAGCGATTTCCTTGGCAAAGGCCATGAACTGTTCCGACGTCATAGGACGCACGGCGGCCTGAGCCTTCGCGATTTCAATCGCCTGTTTCATAAAGTCATCCATAAAACAGCTCCTTCTTTTATAAAAGCATCGTTACTGTTTCTTTCAAAAAAAGATTTAACCAAAAAAAGGAACCTGTCAATCCATACAAGGAAGATTCGCCGCACCGTGCCATTCCGATGCGCATCTGACAGGGTTCAACTACGCGGATTTCCCCTCGCAATCATTGCTGTCGGGGTAACGAAACAAAAAACTAGCGGAAATCTCACTAAAAGGGATGTGCCGCGAAACAGTATCCGTGATCACAAAGGCCCTATCCGGGCATTTCAGTGAATCGAAATGGTCTGCCATCAGCTACAAAAAGGCCCCGCACATGCGGGGCTTTTGTTTTGGCCTGCAGCAAGGATGCACGCTGAGCATCGTCTCTCTCGTGGAGATCTCCGTGCCTTTGCGGAATAGTACGAAACCAAGACAGACGATGTATGTAAGCAGATGCTTCGCAATGGCGTACGTGGCCTGCCATTCGCGATGCTGTCGCGCTGCGTGCGGCCGCAGTTCGGGTACAGCCTGTGCCGCCCGCGCCGGTGCGGCTCTACCTGGGCTTCTTGTAGCCCCTGGCCGGCCCCTTGGCGTAATCTGTCCTGTCCAGCCATTCCTGCGGATAGCCCACTCCCTGCGCCATCCTGTCGGGCGTGTTCACGAAACCCTGGGCGTACTTTGCCACCAGCAGTTCAAAGAGCCTGCCCCAGTCCTCCCGCACGGCCTCGGCGTTGGCATTGAGGCGCCTGCAGCGCTCTCGCGCTGCGCCGCGGGGATTCTTCGCAGCCATGGTGGCCAGATCCTGTTCCAGTGCTGTCAAAAGGCGCTGCCCCTCCTCTTCGTGCCTGGCGGCGCGTTCCTGAATGTCCTTGATCATGTAGGAGAACTTGAGCTGGGCGTAATTGCCTACCAGATTGTACGTCCACCATGCGCTGTCCCGCGAGAAGCTGCGCGTATCGCCCTGCTCGTAGCCCTTGGGCATGGGCCCCACGGCAAGCGGCACAAAGACCGATTCCGCCGGACGGTCCAGTGCCATCCAGACCGTGCCCGCCAGCGGATCGGGCAGGCCGGGCTTCCACTGGCAGATGAAGGCGTAGCCCGTGTAGAACATGGATATCGGCCTCTCCCATGCGCCCTTCAGGACGGCATGGGGGGCGCCCACGTCGCCATGCGGATCGTACGGGCCGAGGTACCGTTCAGGGGAACCGAAGGGTCCTGCGGCCACGCCCCGCGTCAGGTCGAATTCCGTGCCCTCGTAATGATCGCGATGGATGCGCCGCACATCGGCCACGCCCATCTTCCGGTCGGGCCTGACGGAAAAGGGATAGTCGCGCGTCATGCCGTCCTTCACCCAGGGGGACAGCCCCGCGGAGGGCGCGGCCAGGGAGAGGGCGCGCCACACGCGGCGCAAGGAATAATAGGGATGGTTGTATTCGCCGTGGCTCACTGAGGTCAGCCAGTCCACGGGCTTGGACGCATCCTTGGGTGAACGCCATCCTGCCTTCTCCAGCCGTTGCAGGAGAGTCCTGCCCCACATCTGGTCCGGGTTGCCGGGGATGAGGTCGCGAATGCGGAACTCGTTGGCCGCCACCCAGAAATGCCCGTCCGGTACCCGCTGGGCCACCCACAGCCCGCCCGTGCCGTCGGGGCCGGGGGCTATCTCCATGACCCAGGCTTCCTTTGGGTCGGCCACAGGCAGGGTTTCTCCCGTGCCGTAGTAGCCGTACGTTTCAATCAGCTCGCCCATGAGCTGGATAGCCTCGCGGGCAGTGCGGCACCGCTCCAACGCCACGCGCGACAGTTCTGAAGAATAGAACAGACGCTTGCCCGCTTCCGGCCCGTTGCTGACAAAGGAACCGTCCGTGCATTCGCCGAACATGAGGCCGTGCTCGTTCATGATGCCGTAGTTGCCGTCGATATAGGCATAGGTATGCGCCACCTGAGGGATTGAGCCTACCGGAATGCTCGACCTGTTGCCCGGGTTGGCGTAGCCGGGCGCGCGCTCCTTGCTGACCAGGCGCGGCACGAGAAAGGCGTTGAACTGCGGCTGGTCGCCCACCGCAACGGCGCTGGCATAGACCGGACGCAGACTGCCCTTGGGCCAATCGCGGGCGGGAACGTACACAATGCTTTGGTCGCCCAGATCATTGTCATCGGAATGACTGACCAGCATGCTGCCATCTTCGGAGGCGCCGGGAGTAACGATGGTGGTGGTGCACCCCGTGTTCCTGGGCATTGGCGGCAGACGTACATCACTGGCGGAGCGGCCGTACGCCGCGCCGGCCGGCAATGCGCATGCCATGATAAGAAGCGAAATGACACACAGAATGCGTTTGAACGGGATCGATTGCCGAACAATGCTCATCTCGTGCTCCTTTGGCTTGAACCGAATTCTTCCTGCATAGAACGGGCGACTGGTACGATGCAACAGTATTGATTCGTTAACGTACTGTCAATGATCGTTCGTTTACACGTTGCACCGGGGTAAGCGCAAAGCGTATCCATGCCCCAGTATGAATGCTGATTTACAAAGAATGCCGAAAATGTGACTATCGGGGAAAGCTTCTTTCAACCATTTCGATGGAAAAGCTTCCCCGTGATGGCAGAAGCACTCTTTGAGAGGCAACGGGTACCACGCCGGCTTCCTCTTTCAGTGAGCCGCCGTTTCTTTAGCATGCCGTGGGAAAACTGGGGAACATTCTGCCAATTCCCCATGGCGGGAACGGTCAACAATCCGAATAACGCTATGAGATATTCCGATAATACCATAAAGACAACAGGCACTGTTTTTTAAAAAGTTGCGATTTTTGTGCATTTATACTGTCGGTACTGTATTTTGCATGGAGGATTTATAATGGCAAAGCTAAACCAAAGCGCAAAAGTTTTAATTGGCATTACAGTTATGTTGCTTACTATTAATATTATACTTGGCGTAGTCCTCTATAATCAGTCAAGCTCTGCACTATTGTTAAGTATTCAAAAAAGAATTCTTGATGTAGCAAATATTGCTGCAAGCATGATAGACGGCAATGTATTAGATAAAATAAAGAATTCTGACAGAAAAACTGAAGAATACAAAACAGTATTAAACACATTAAAATATTTTAAGAATAACAGTGATATCAGCTATATTTACTGCGTCAGGGATAGCGGAGGTAAAAAATTTAGTTTTCTTATAGATCCGGCAGAAGAAGATCCCGGTGAATTTGGGTCGCCAGTTGTCTACACAGATGCTTTGCATAAAGCCAGTCTTGGGACTCCTGCTGTTGACCAAACTCCTTATGAAGACAACTGGGGTCAATTCTATAGCGCATACAGTCCAGTCTTTACTTCTGATGGCAATATTGCAGGGATTGTAGTTGCAGATTTTGATGCGGAATGGTATGAAAAACAACTATTTCATTTAATAACAACAATTATCACAACATTTACCGTTTCATTATTTGTCTGCTTACTAATGATATTCATTTCCATTAAAATCAACAGAAATCGCATTCACAATATTTATGAACAGTTAGATACCCTCACCAATAACATCAAAGCAATTCTTTTTGAGATTGATAAGGTATCAGAGAAAAAAATAGGATTTTTAAATATCGGCATTAGGGATGCTTTTAACTCCGTACATCATGATTATACAATACGTGCACTTAAAAATTCAGTACAGGCATTGTCTTGCAAATTAGAAGAAAAATTAGTGTTGATCAGAGAATGGAGTCAAACAGATGGCCTTACATCATTAAAAAACAAATCTACATATCGTGATGCAATTTCTGTGATAGATAGCAAGATTGGCAAAAACAGTAATTTTTCGGTTGCCGAGTTTGATATTTGCGGGTTAAAAAAAATCAATGACAATTATGGTCATGAGCATGGCGACATGATGATAGTGGATACAGCGAATATCCTTCGCCATGTATTTGGTGCTGACAATATTTATCGATTTGGAAGCGATGAGTTTATTGGAATTTTTACTGACACCACTGCGGCAAAGTTAAAAGAATTATTCCATAAATTCGATGAAAGCATCGCAGCCTTGAACAATACGCCGCAAAGACGAAAGGCGCAGCTTTTTGTTTCAAAAGGATGCGCATCGTTTACTATAGAAATAGATAAATGTTATAATGATGTCCTTAAACGCGCAAACAAAGAAATGTATGACGACAAAGCAAAATTTTATGCGGCACGCGGTGAAAGGCAAAAGACTTTGTCTCACTGCTCAGTTCCAGCTCCCGATTCAGCCGCTGATGCAAAAATTCGCTCTATTCGATAGACGGGGCTTTTCTTGAAAATAGCGTAAATATTTTTACAAGCAGAAATAATATAGGCATCACCTGCTTCATGACAAAGAGTGTCGTTGATATGTTTTAGATCATTAACATCAAACAGGACAACTGCGAAAGGATGCATTTCATCTTTCAAAATAGCATTCCCGATCTTGCTGACATAATTTGGCATATGCCTGTTTACTCTTTACACCTGCTAATGGATCAGCAATAGCAAGCTCTTTTGGTATGCCTAATTCTTTTTTATGTTCTTTTTCTCTTTTAATAGACAATTCTAATCTTTCAATATAGCCAGCTTTTTCATCCTCTATAATACTAGCGATTGTGATTTTCACGCCTCCGCCCTGAGCGGAACGTTCCAGAAGCAGGCCCTCCCTTTTTGCTCCACCCCGCTCCCCGCCAAACTGTATCAAACTGTAATAGCCGAACAGCGTTGACAAAAACACGCTCTGCCTGTAGCTAACAAATGAAGGCATCGGCAGTCTCGTACGGGACGAGCGCCATGCGCCGGACGCTATCGGGGGAGCCCGGAAATCACCGCTTCGGAAAAGAGAAATGCTCCGGCGGTCTCCATCCGTAGGGCACCGGCACCGGTACGGCAAGGCTTCAGGGACTTCAGGACGGGATGCCGAAGTGTTCCAGCAAGCGGATGATGGCCTCCATGCTTGCAGCTGCTGCCCACAGGACGCGCATCGCGACAATTTCTGAAAATCACTTTTAGCGCCGTACAATTTCCCAGATTGCATAAACGGTATCGTGCGATAGGCATTGCTCTTGGAGATTTCCTATGAAAGTACAGTTGCGATTTTCCAGCCTGGCAGTCAACATGTCGTTGCTCATTCTTTCCGTGCTTATCGCTTCCCTTGCCATTTTCTTTGCATCGAATCATTTCATGCACGTCGGCTTTGCGAATCATTTTCAAAAAGACCTTGAAACGTTACGCCAGGTCGTTGATGACGAATTGGGCACTCTTAAGGAAAAACGCTTTCAGAATGCCGTCTTGCTCGCACAGTCCATTGATTTGGAGAGGGCGTTTCACGCAACGGATCACAATTCTCTGGTGAGGTTTGCGAAATCCGCTCAGGACCGCTTCAAGGCAAGTTTTGTGACCATCACCGACAGGAAGGGCACGGTGCTCGCCCGCAGCAACTCCGACAGGCGCGGCGACAACATCGCCGAATCGTCGGTTATGGAGCAGGCGCTCAATGGTAAGCCCAATGTGGACGTCCTCAAGCTCAAAAACAACGGTCTCTCTGTCGCGGCTGCCGCCCCGATTGTTTTTGACAACGGGCCGATTGGCGCCCTGATGGTCGGCGAGGCCTTTCGCACCAACAGTTTTGTCGATGAAATCAAACATACCGCCAACGTGGAAATGACGGTTTTCGACAATGACGAGCGCCTTTCCACATCCATTGTGCGGAACGGCAAACGGGCCGTCGGCACCAAGCTTGAAAGCGCCGAAGTATACACTACGGTCCTGAAGGAAGGCGGCGTGTACAGCGACGACGCCACGATACTCGGCAAAGCCTACAAAACCGTCTACTGGCCTTTGCGGGATAAGCAGGAAAAAATTCTCGGCATGTGGTTCATCGGCACGGAGGCTGTAGATATTGACCATTCAATAACCGCAATCGCCCTCTCCTGTCTTGCAACGACACTTGTCATTGCGGTCGCCCTGAGTTTTTTCGGCATATTCCTCGTTCATTCAATGGTCAACCCTCTTGAACAAAAAGCCTATACCGACCGGCTGACCGGCATTTCAAACCGCGCCGGCTTTGAAAAGACATTTGAACGCATCCTTAAGACAAATCCGCAAAAAGGCGCTCTGTTCCTTGTCGATTTGGACAACTTCAAGGATATTAATGACAACCTGGGGCACCCCTTCGGCGATGAATGTCTGAAACGGGTCGCAAATCTGGCGAAGGAGGTCTTTCGCGATACGGATGCCATCGCCAGACTCGGGGGGGATGAATTCATCATCTTTGCACCCGGCATGCACGATCCGGAGATTATCAGGGAGAAAGCGAAAGAATTCCTTGATGTCGTAAAATACACCTACAAGGTGGATAAGGGGAACGCGCTCACCCTGACAGCCAGTTTGGGCATCTCTCTGTACCCTGATAACGGGAAGACATATACTCCCCTGTATAGAAATGCTGACATTGCGCTGTATTCCGTAAAGAATAGCGGTCGTAATAACTATGCCCTCTACAATGGTGACGATCTGACGAAGTAACATCCCGCAATACACCAGAATGACTCTTTTTTTGAGGCGGCTGCCTTCCTGATGCTCAATGGGGCGGCCGTCTTTAAGGGCTCCCTGTTCTCAAGGCAGCTTTCTTATCCGACACCTGCCCATCCCCTCCTGCCCTTGGGAACCCGCAAAAAATTGCGCATGTCACCGCTACGACCCTAAAGGCTTTCGGGAACCGTCCGATAAGCAGACTTGAGAATATATGCAATCGCCTCTGAAATGTGCCGTCTTCTCAACGCAACGTGCAAGACTGCCTCAGACGATCGGGCCCTCAGCAGGAAAGTTCCGCCGCGCCCCTGCTCAGCCGGATGCTCTGAACGGGAGTATGACTGATGGATATGGAAGCCCTTGTGCTCGGGCTCATGAACGCCCGCCTGATCGAAAAGACCCTCTCGCACGAAGCAGTCGCGGAGCGGGAGAGCGTTTTCATGGAGGACTCCACCCGCCGCGCCTTCGACAGCCGCATGAAGGGCGACGCGTGCGTGTCCCGCCAGGCAGCCAGGAACATGCTGGACGCCCAGGCCATGGTCGACGTGGCCCAGACAGCAACAGCAGCCATTAAGAAGCAGCTGCAAGGCATTGTGGACACCCTAGAAGGCAGCGACGAGGAATTTCCGGACAAGCCGGGCAAAATCACCGCCTATCTCACTGAAATTCTGCGTCTTGCCGAGAACACCGAATTCAACGGCATGAAGCTCATGAACGGCAGCGCGGGCACCAACGGCACGGTGGAAATACAGGCCGGCAACAGTGAGAAGGAATTGTCCTTCATGAATCTGCTGGACACCCATCTGACGGACAGCGTCCTTGGCGAGTCTTCCATGAATCTGGGCAACCTCTTCACGGTAATCTTTGACAACGACGACGACACCGAAAACGTCACCATCAAGGGTACAGCTTTGGCCAGCGTGGAGCGCATACTGGGTGCCGTCAGCACGCTGGACAGGCGCTATGCCTACGAGAGCGGGTCGCTGGGCAACCTGGCCCAGATGTTCGAGG
>JAILMX010000127.1 GCA_024692205.1 Desulfovibrio sp.
CGGGGGGCATGCTGACGCCTGACCCCGTGCTCGGCTGGCCGGTAAGCCCTGACGGGCGTCGGCTTCTGATCGTGCTGCGTCCGGCTTTTCCCCTGCAGGATGTGGAGAAGGCGGAAGAACTGGCAAAGTCCGTCGCATCGGCCCTCGAGCGGCGCCTGCCGGACGGCGTCACGGCCTCGGTTCTGGGCGGGCATGCCCAGAGCGCGGAGAACGCGCGCGTCATACGCGGCGACATAAGCCGCATCGTCGTCTTCTCCACGGCGGGCTTTCTCGGCGTGTATCTGGCTCTCGTGCGGTCCTTCGGTCTCGTGTGGCTGTGGCTCGTTCCCTTCTGCGCCTCGGCCTTCGCCCTGGGGCTTATGGGCAGCCTGTTCCCGAAGCTCTCCGGCCTGGCGCTCGCATTCGGCGCGTCGGTGCTCGGCGTTGCCGAGGACTACGCCGTGCACACGCACTTCGCCCTGCGGAGCAACCGCCCCGAGGATAGCGTGCTCGGCGTGATGACGGGCCCGCTTCTCGCCGGTTTCTTCGTGAACGTTTCGGGCTTCGCGGCCCTCGGCCTGTCAGGCATGCCCGTGGTGCGCCAGCTTGCTTGCTTCGCGGCCATGACCATGGGCTTCGGCGTGCTGCTCGCGCTTTTCGTCCTGCCGCAATGCCCCGGCTTTGCCGGTCCCGCCATACGGGGCCGGGAGGCAAGGGCCCCGAAGCGCCGGCCGGTTTGGGGACGCACCCTTCTCTCCACAGCATTTCTCCTCGCCCTCTGCGCGGCGCTCGCCGGCGCGATGCGCTTCGATGCGTCGCCCCGGCGCATGGGCGCCGGCGCCCAGGAGATGCAGGAGGCGATGCGTGATTTGCGCGCGGCATGGGGGCTGCGCGAGCGGACCATGCTGCTCGTCACGGGAGCCACGTCCGACGAGGCTTTGGAGGGCGTGCGCAGGCTCGCGGCGCGTATGCCGGGCGCATCCCTGGCCGGACTGGTGCCCGATGCGGAGAAGGCCCGCGAAAACGTGCTGCGCTGGAATGCCTTCGTGCGGGAGGAAGGGGCGACCCTTACGCGCACGCTTGAAGCCGCGGCCCGGGAGCAGGGTTTCTCTCCGGATGCCTTCGCCGCATTCACGGGCCTTCTTCGGCCGGCTACGCCGCCCGAAGGAACGGATGCCATAGTGGGGTGTTTGCGTGCGGCGGGACTGGCGAATCTCGTGGATGCCTGCCTTTCCGCGCCGGCGGGGACCGCAAAGGACTGGACGGCCGCCCTGTTCGCGCAGGAGGGGGCGAAGCTGCCGGAAGACCTCGGCGACCCCGCCGCCCGGGCGACGCTTTTTTCGCCGGGCAGTCTTGAGGCTGCCCTTCGGGAGCAGTTCGCGCGCGAGTGCCGTCTGGTGCCCGTCGCGTGGGCCCTGTGCTTCTTTGTGATTCTGGCCTACCACAGGCGTTTTCTGCCGACGCTTGTCGCCTCGCTGCCGCCCTTGTGCGCGCTCGCCTGCATCCTGCTCGTCATGGTTTTTTCTGGCGGCGCGTTGACGCTCGCGCATCTGGCCGCCATGCCGCTCGTTTTCGGCCTGGCCGCCGACCATGGCATCTCGGTCGTCCACGATATGCGCTGCGGGCTTCGGCTCGGCATCAGGCGTTCCATCCTCGTTTCTTCGCTGACGACCCTGACGGGAATGGGGCTTTTGGCGCTGGCGCGGCATCCCGTTTTGCACGACATGGGGCAGGTCATCTTCTGGGGGCTTCTGGCGGAGGGGCCGGCAAGCCTTCTGCTGCTGCCCCTGCTGTGGCGCAGGGAAGGAAGCGACGGTGAGAATGCCTGACGCCGCGCACGACGCTTTCAAGCGCGACGGCTTGCATCTTTGCCGTGCCTGTGTTTTCCTTTCTCCGTTTGTGGAGGATTGTATGCCGAAGAATGGCGTTCTGCCTTTTTCACCGTATGCCCTGCCGGGGATCCTTCTGTCGGCGTCCCTTCTGCTTTCGGGAGGCTGCGCGCCGCATGGCGTCCGTGTGACGCTTGCGGGGGCCCTGCCGCCTGCGAAGACCTTTTTCGGCGGCGAAGTGCGGCACGGCGGAAATGTCTTTCCCGTGCAGGGCGGTGCGGAGCTGGGGCCACAGGGCGGCGTCATGGCCTTTATGCTGCCGCACGGGCAGGTCCTCGGCGAGTGCCGATCAACGGTAGAGGCGGGCCGTGGCGGCGTTGCGCAGACCGGGGCGGTCTACCGCGTGCAATGCCGGCCGCGGCCGGGAACGGAGGCGGCGGCGCGGCTTTTGGAACCAGCGGCGCGCGCCGTCCTGCGGCTTGCGCCCGTCCTGCCCGGCGGCAGGCTTAATGCGGAGGGCGTCACGGCAGAATGCCGCGGCGGCGAGTGCGTGTATGAGGATCGTGCGGAAGGGGTCGGCATGACGATGCGTTTTTCCGGGAGTGAGCGATGAGCCCCCTTCGACGGGCGATACGCGAGGCGCTGATAGGCGCGGAAGGGCAGTGCGACCGCCTCTCACGCACTTTTGTCTTTCCTGCGGAAAGCCTCGTCTTTGCGGGCCATTTTCCGGGCAAACCCGTGCTGCCGGGCGTGGTGCATGTGCTCATGGCACAGGTCGCGCTTGAGGATGCCGGTCTGCCGTCTTCTCTTGAACGGATAGTGCAGGCCAAGTTCCTGACGCCGGTCGGCCCGGGGAGCGAAATCGTCATGTCCTGCGAACCGCAGGGCGGGGGGCGCTGGAAGGTCGTTTTCGAAGCGGACGGGGAATGCGCGGGGCGTCTTGATCTGGCGCTGGCAGAATCCCCTGCGGGGGGCGAATGAGCCGCCGCACCAGGCATATCGGCGGGGGAGCCGCCAGAGGATCAGGCGGGCCGTCGCCGCTTTCGGTCACGGTCACGCGCACGGTCCGCTTTGAGGAGGTGGACGCCCTCGGGGTCATGTGGCACGGCCGCTATGCGAGCTGGCTTGATGACGGGCGCGAGGATCTCGGAGCGCGTTACGGCATCGGCTATCTGGATTTTCTCGGGCACGGGGTCATCGTTCCCCTCAAGCTTTTCAATCTCGATTTCCATCAGCCCCTGCGCTACGGGCAGGCATACAGCATCGTCACCGAACTGTCGTGGAACGAGGCGGCCGTGCTGGACTATGCCTACCGCATCGAAGATGCCGCGGGCACCATCATGACAACGGCTTCGACCACGCAGCTCATGCTGTCGACTGCGGGTGAACTGCTCATGGAGCAGCCCGCATTCTACAGGAATTTCTGCGCGAAGTGGCAGACGGGCGGGTTGCCGTGACCTGCATTCCCGCCGTGGTCATCCCCGTGTTCAACCACGGGGGCACCCTGCGCGCCGTTGCGGAGGGGGCGCTGCGTTTCTGCCCGCGCGTGATCGTCGTGGACGACGGCTCGACGGACGGCGGACCGGACACGCTTCAGGGGCTTGCCCTGCGCCTCGTGCGCCTGCCGCGCAACAGGGGCAAGGGCGCGGCCCTGCGCGCCGGGGCCAGTGCGGCGGCCGAACTCGGCGCGACGCATGTCATCACCCTTGATGCGGACGGACAGCACGACCCCGCGGACATTCCGCGTTTTGTCGCGGCGATTGACGGGGCCCCCGAGACCGTCATCGTCGGCAGCCGTGATTTCGCCGCGGCGAACGTGCCGGCGCTCTCCCGTTTCGGCAGGGCCTTTTCCGGATTCTGGATGCGCGTGCAGACCGGCCTCGTCGTCGATGACATGCAAAGCGGCTACCGGGCCTATCCGTTGCCGGTCTTCTCCCTGCCCGGTTTCCGCGAAACGGCCTATGCCTTTGAGATCGAGGTGCTCGTGCGGGCCGCGTGGGCGGGCTACGGCGTGCGTTGCATCCCCGTCGCGGTCCGGTACCCCGAACCCGGACGCCGTATCTCGCATTTCCGCGTCGTGCGCGACAATATCCGCATTTCCCTGCTCAACACCCGCCTCACGATGCGCGCCCTCCTTCCCGTGCCTTTTCATGCGAGCGCGGGCGATGCGGCGCGTGTCTCATGGAGGCGGCCTCTCTTCTCTCTGCGTCTGCTGCTGAAGGAAGATCCGCCGGCTCAGCTCGGGCGTTCGGCCGGCATCGCCATGTTTCTGTCGGCGCTGCCCCTGCCGGGCGTTCAGACAGTGCTTCTCCTGCTCGCCATCGGACGTTTGCGCCTGAACCGACTCTGCGCCCTCGCCATGATACCGCTCGGCTGGCCGCCCGTCGTGCCCGGCCTGGAAGTGTTCGTCGGCTGCCGTTTGCGCAGCGGGGCATGGCTGACGGAATTCAGCGTTCAGACCCTGGGGAGGGAGGCGTCCGAGCGCCTGCTTGACTGGCTAGCCGGGGGCCTGGCCCTCGCGCCGCTTTTCGGCATTATCGCGGGCGCTGCTGTCTGGGCGGCGGCGAAGGGGGCCGTCCGTCTCGCCGCGTGCGGCGGGGATTGTGACGCGGCAGAACGATCACCCGCCCGAAAGGGGGCGCCGTGAGCGACACCAGCAGGGCGTTTTGTGAAGAAGGACGGGGGGATGCCGCAAAACAGGGGGGGAGGCCGGCACGGCTTTCCAGCCTCGGCTCGCGCGTGCGGATGCGTGTTTTTGAAATGCTCGTCGCCTGCCGCGCGCTCTTTGCGGCCAGGGCGCTGATGCATATCGTCGTCTTCTGGTATGTCTGCACGCCGTCCGTTCGGCGGCGCATACGGCCCTATCTTCGGCGTCGTTTCCCCAGCGCAGGGCGCATCGCGCTTTTTCTGCGCACATGGCGGCTGTACAAAACCTTCGCCGGCATCCTTTTCGATCGCATGGTGGCGGGCATTCTCGGGCGTTTCCCCCAGTCCGTGCTGCCGAAGGACCAGGAGGATTCGCTGCGCGCGGCCCTGCACCATCCCAGGGGCTGCATCGTGCTCTCAGGGCATCTCGGGGCGTGGCAGATAGGCCTGGCCGGCCTTGCGCGCCTCGGGGGGCGCGTCAACGTCGTGCAGCTCGCCACGCCGAACGATCCGGACAGGCATTATTTCGAGCGCGGCAAAGGGGATGCCTGCCATATCATCGATGCTTCGGACATGAAGGGCTGCCTTGTCGAGGCGGCCATGCGCCTGCGCCGGGGCGAGACGGTCTGCTTCATGGGCGACCGCCTGATCGCCCCGCCGGATGCGGGCAACAGCGTACCCGTGCCCTTTCTCGGCGGACGGATAGCCCTTCCGGTGCAGGCCTATGCCCTGGCCTCCATGACCGGGGCGCTTCTTCTGCCGCTCTTCGCCCTGTACGACGCTGGGCGGATGCGACTCGTGATGGAAGCGCCCGTCAGTCTGCCGCAGGGCCTCGACCGCAGAAAAGGCGAGTCTTTTCTGCCGTGGGCTTTACGTTTCGGCCTTTTCATGGAAAAGTTCACCGAAGCGCACCCTGAACAGTTCTTCAACTTTTACGACATGTGGTTGAGCGTATGACACGGGAAGAGCTTCTCCCCCTTTTGAAGCGGGCCATCGTGGAGGGCCTGCACATCGAAGACCTCGCTGCCGACGACATAGCCGATGACGACGCGCTTTTCGGCGGCGGACTCGATCTGGATTCCCTCGACGCCGTTGAGCTGGCATTCCTTGTTGAAAAGGAATTCGGCGTGCCCGTGCCTGATGCGGACGCGGCGCGCGCCGCCTTCACCTCGGTCGGCGGGCTCGCCGATTTCATCCTTTCCCGCAGGGCGGAAGGATGAGGGCGGTCGTTACCGGCACAGCCTGTCTCTGCGCGGCCGGCGACAGCCCCCAAGCCGTCCTCAGGGCCATGACGGCGGGCGGCGTATGCCCGAACGACGGGAGGACTCTTTCGGAAAAGCTTCTTCCCTTTCCCGTCTTCACCGTTCCCGAACATTTCTTTCCCGGCGGCCGGCGCCATTCCGCACACGACACCCTCGTTCTCGCCGAAGCGGTCGTCCGTCAGGCCGTGCTCCAGGCCGGGCTGGATGACGATGCTCTGCGGGATGCGGGCCTAGTCGCCGCGACGACCGCCGGCTGTTCCCTGCATTTTCTGGATGCTTACGCGGCCTTCCGCGGGGGTGCGGATGCGGCGGACCTTCATGACAGGGACGACTATTTCAGCGGCAACCTCGCCCTTGAGCTTCTGCCCGTCCTGGGCGGACCGCGACTCACCGTGAGCAACGCCTGCACGTCGGGGGCCGACGCCGTGGGCCTCGGCCTGTCGCTCCTCGCGACCGGTCAGTGCCCGCTCGTCGTCTGCGTGGGGGCCGATGCCCTGAGCCTCGTGCCGCATACCGGGTTCGCGCGTCTCACCGTCGCCTCGCCCGAAGCCTGCCGCCCCTTCGACCGCGACCGCAAGGGGCTGAACCTCGGCGAGGGCGCCGCCGCGCTCGTGCTGGAAGGCGAGGCCAGCGTCCATGCACGCGGCGTTTCCTGCCTGGGCCATGTCGCCGGCTACGGCGCGGCCAGCGACGCCTGGCATCTGACCGCGCCGCACCCCGAGGGCCGCGGCCTTGCCCGTGCCGTGCAGCTCACCATGCAGGACGCCGGCTGCCGTGCCGAAGACCTGGCCTTTGTCAACGCCCACGCGACCGCGACCCGCGAGAACGACAGGATCGAGGGGAGCGTTTTGCGCCGCTTGCTGCCCGATACGCCCGTGTGGGCCTGCAAGGGCTCAATCGGGCATACTCTGGGCGCGGCTGGCGCCCTTGAGGCCGTGCTGTCGCTTGCGGCCCTGAACGCCGCCTGCGTGCCGCCGAGCCAGGGCTTTTCGGCAGTCGACCCCGAAATCGGTTTGATACCGACCACGGAGCCGATTCGCCGCGGCGAACCGTTTGCGCTTTCCGTCTCCCTCGGCTTCGGCGGCGGCAACAGCGCGCTCCTTCTGCAAAGGGGAGATGCCTGATGGCGCACGAGAACGCTCTTGCCGTGCGGGCCTGGGGATTCGTCCATTCCCTGGGGCAGGACGTTTGGAAGGGGCGGCTATCCTGCAAGAGCGCACAGGGGGCGCTTCGTGCGGATACGGAGAATCTGACGGATTTCGTGCCGAAAAAAAACCTGCGCCGCATGCCGCACTACGCCCGCATGGCCGCCCTCGCAGCCTTCCGGGCCCTCAGCATGGCCGGCGAGGGGGGGCCGCTCGGCCGAAGCGATCTGCAGGACGCCGGGGCATTGCGGAACATGGCCTTCGTCATCGGCACCGCGTACGGCTGCGTCCAGACGAATCTGGATTTCTTGGACGGCATCATCGAAAGCGGGCCGGGGCTTTCCTCGCCGTCCGCCTTTTCCCACGCCGTCGGCAACGTGGGCGCCGGGCTCGTGACGTCCCTGCTCGGCATCGAAGGCCCGTGCAGCACGGTGATGCTTTTCGACCTCTCCTTTGCGGGGGCCGTGACGGCGGCCGCGTCCCTGCTCGGTGCCGGTCATGCCGACGCCGCTCTAGTCGGGGCCGTCGACGAGATCGACGCCCGTTTCTCCGGCTGCTGCCCGCAGATTCTGCCGGCAGAGAACAGTTCTTCGGAATCCCTTCCCCTTACGGAAGGGGCCGTATTCCTTTACGTTGAGCGGGCGGCCGGCGTCTGCGGCAATCTGGGCCGGACGCCGCGCCTTTCCGTCTGCTGGAATGATTCCGGCCGCATCCTGGCGCCTGCGGGCGCTGTCGTGTTCGGGCAGGAGCGCGAGGTCCTGTACGGCCACGGCCCGCTGACGCAGGCCCTGAACGTGCTCGCCGCTGTCACGCGCATTGGAGGCGGCTCGACGAATGTCTTCGTCTGTCCGGCCCAAGCGGGAAGCGGCGGACGGCGGGCCGTCGTGGAGGTCTTTTAGCGGTGGTGCGCCGCATGGCGGCGGGAGAGCCCGCAGGCGGCGAGCTCTCCGAACGGGCGGGACTGGATGCGGCGGGCCTTGCCCTCGCTGCCCGTTCCGTTTTCGATGCCTGCCGCAGGCGGCATGCCCCCCTCGCGGTCTTTGACGCCGCCCCCATGGACGAATGGCTCGGCATGACCGTTGCGCAGGCCGTGCCCGATGCCGATGACAGGCAGGCCGCCATTCGGGAGGTGAACGCTCTTTTCGGATCATCCATTCCCGCCCCTGCGGAAGCATGCCTCTGCGGCGATTTCTGCGCGGCCGCCTACCGGCAGTGGCTGCGCGGAGAGAGGCGCATGTCCTTTCTCACCTCCGGTTCGACGGGCCTGCCAAAGGCCTGCCCCCATGCGGAGACGGCCCTCATGCAGGAGGCCGCGGCCCTTGCTCCCTTCTTCGCCCCTTGCAGGCGTGTGCTTCTTACCGTGCCCTGCCATCATCTGTACGGCTGCGTCTTCGGCATCTTCATGCCGCGTGCCTGCTCGCTTCCGGTCGGAACAAGGCCTTTCCTGCCGCATGCGCTCATGGACGCCATGCGCCCGGGCGACGCGCTCATCGCCATTCCCCAGCTGCTGGAGCGTTTCGTATCCCTGCTCAATTCCGGAAAAGCCGGTGGGGAAACTGGCCGCGCCATCACCCTCGTCAGCGCCACGGCGCCGCTCAGGCCCGCGACGGGCGAACGGCTGGCCGCCCTGGGATTCAGGTTGATCGAGATATACGGCTCCTCCGAAACGGGCGTGGTCGGCTGGCGTGAGCGCATGCGGGAACCGTACAGGCTTTTGCCGTACTGGCAGCGCGGCGCGGATGCGGGGGATGCCCAGATGCTCGTGCGCACGATGCCGGACGGTTCAAAACGGGCGTATCCTCTGCAGGATGTCATTGTCTGGGGGGATGACGGGGGCCTTGTGCCGGCGGGCCGCCGCGACAGGGCCGTGCAGGTGGCTGGGGTGAACGTGCATCCCGCCCATGTGGAGGAAACGCTGGCGGCTCACGAGGGCGTGGCGCAATGCCGCGTGCGTCTCATGCGGCCGGAGGAGGGGGACAGGCTCAAGGCGTTCATCGTGCCGAAAGGGGATTGGGATGCCGGGAGCCTGCGGAGCAGCCTCGCCGCCTATCTGCGGGAAAGATTGCGCGATGCGGAGCGCCCGCGCAGCCTGACCTTCGGCCGTACGTTGCCGCGCAACGCTCTGGGCAAGGACGCCGATTGGGATGTCGGGGGCGGAGCCGGCAGCGGGGCGAGCTGAACCTTTCCCCCTGCCTACTTCTTCGCTCTCTGCCTGTTTCCTTTCCCCGCATACCATTCCGGCAGGTGGAGGATCTCGATGGTCACCATGCCTTCCCCCGCTTCCTTCAGGCCTATGTTGACGGCGGCCTGCCGCGAGATGTCGATCATGTAGCGGCGGTTTTTCGGTCCGCGGTCGGTCACCTCGACCACGACGGATCTGCCGTTGCGCTTGTTCGTCACGCGTACTTTGGTTCCGAAGGGCAATGTCCTGTGGGCGGCAGTCAGCGTTCTCCAGTCGAAGGTCGCGCCGCTCGCGGTCTTGTTGCCATGGGCGCGCTGGCCGTACCATGCGCAGCGACCGTTCAGCTTCTGGCCGACGGCATAGACGGGGAGTTTTTCATTGCGGTTGAGGAGATACCGTTGCGCCGTGCGGGCGTCGCAATCGACCGCGATGGGGGGGAGTGTCAGAAAGGCAAGAAGAAAAAAGACCGCCAAAAAAGGCATTGGGACTCCTTTCGGGAACGAGCGCCCGGTGGGCATGTTCCCGCAGGGGGTGTTTTGCGGAAATATACCCGATGGCGAGAGAGGCGTCAAATTTATCGAATGAAATGAACTGGGGAGTTCATTTTTGCCGCCCGGAGAGTCCGAGGATGAGCACGGAGAGGACGATGAGGGCGCTGCCCGCCCAGCCGGTCGGGCTGAAGCATTCCCCGAAGAAAAGCCATACCCACAGCATGGAAAGCGCGGGTTCAAGCTCCGACATGATGACGGCCTGCACAAGGCTGATGCGGCGCAGGGCCGCACCGTAGCAGACGAAGGCGAGATAGGTGCAGAGCATGCCCGTGGCCGCGCAGGCGAGCCAGACGCTCAACGGGAAGTTGAAGCGCAGGGGCAGGGAGCGCTGCGTCACGGCGTAGAGCGCGAGCGCCCCGCCGGCGAGCATCCATGTGAAGATGACGGCTGTCGGATAGCGTGTCTGCCACCAGCGGGTGAAAGGGTAGTGGGTGGCGTAGCACAGGCCCGTCACAAGGCCGGTTGCGATGCCTATCCATGACCCGGCCGTTGCCGCCTGCGGCAGGCTGCCGCCGGAAAGGCACACGCAGACCGCGCCCGCCGCAGCAAGCGCCATGGAGACAATTT
This sequence comes from Desulfovibrio sp., assembly GCA_024692205.1. Lineage (GTDB taxonomy): Bacteria > Desulfobacterota > Desulfovibrionia > Desulfovibrionales > Desulfovibrionaceae > Desulfovibrio. Next base: position 10,162 of record JAILMX010000127.1, read on the forward strand.
TCACGCGGCTCAGGCGTTCGCGGAAGAACAGGCGCGCGAAAAGCGCGACCCATACGGGGGCCGTGTATTGCAAAACGATGTCCATGGCCGCACCGACGAGCTGAATGGTGTACTGGGCGCAGGTGTAGTACACGCCGATGCCCCATACGCCGAAGAGCATGAGAAAAAGGATGTGCCGCAGGGGGATGCGCAGAAGGCCCGTGGCGGCGCAGTGCAGGAAGAAAGCGGCGAAGCCGAAAAGGCAGCGCCAGAAGGCGCAGTGCAGGGGGGCCATGCCGTGCGCCATGCAGTATTTGCTTATGAGCCCCAGAAAGGACCAGAGCACTGCCGTGAGCACGATGAACACCGTGCCGGCAAGCATCGGGTCGGCGGTGCGGGCGTTTTTCATGCGGGGCCTTCCGCTGGGTTTTCGGAATGCGGCAGCTGAAGGGCGAGGGCCTCAGCGCCGGGGTGGGAGATAGCACCGTGCCGGCCTTATTGTCAAACGGCGGGATTGCCTGTGGTGAGGCCGAGAGTCTCCTTGCCGTCCTCATGCGCGGCGAATGGGGGCTTTGTCGGCCGCCGGCGGATGTGCGCCCTGCGGAAAGCGCGAAAAAACCCGACAGCCCCCTTTCGGGGGCTTCGGGATTGCCTCTTCTTTCGGCAGGGTCATGTTCGGGAACCGACGCCTGCCTTGCCCGGGCTACAGCGACTGGGCCACTTCGCTCAGCAGGCTGTCCATATCAAGCAGGATGAGCAGGCGGTCTTTCAGTTTGCCGACGCCCTTGATGTATTCCGAACCGATGCCGGCCACGACGGGCGGCGGCGGTTCGATGGTCGTCGCGGGAATGCGCAGCACTTCGGAGACGGCGTCGACGAGAAAGCCTATGATCTTCTGGCCGAGATGCACGACGATGATGCGCGTGCTGTCGTCATGCTCCACGGGCGGCTTGTTGAAGCGCGTGCGCATGTTGATGACGGGGATGACCTTGCCACGGAGATTGATGACGCCTTCAATGAAGACGGGCGCACGGGGCACCAGCGTTATCTGCAGAAGGCGGATGATCTCTTGGACGACGAGGATGTCCACCCCGAACTCCTCTTCCCCGATGCGGAAGGTGACGAGCTGTATCTCGTCCGGGGTGTGCGTGGCGTCTTTTTTTGTCTGGCTCATGCGGGCCTCCTCAAAGGGAAAGTACCAGATACTGTGAAATGCTCAAGAGCTCATATCGGCCGTTCGGCCGGGAACTTGAGGGCGCTTTCGGGAAAAAGGCGCGAAAGGAGCGCCGGGATGTCGATGGCCTGGAACACCGTGTCGGCCAGCCTGTCGAGGGAGGGGCCTATGTCGTATGCCCTGCCCTCTTTCGGTGCGAGCCCCCGATCCGCGCGCAGGGCGTTGCAGAAGGCGTGCCTGAAGGCGTCCGCATCGAACACGCCGTGCAGGTAGGTCCCCCATATGCGCGCGCGCGCCTCTGAGCCCTCCGCCCAACCGATGGTTTCGCCCTGCCCGTTTCTCATGACGGGCCTTGCTGTCATGCGGAGGGGCGCTTTCGGGGCGCTGTCATCGTCGGTCTGCGTCTCTCCGTGATGGATCTCGTAGCCGAAGGCGGGCGTCTCTTCACCGGCAAGGGCGGCGTCAGCCGTGACCTTCGTGCGGCGCAGGGTCTTTTCCGGCGAGAGTTCCGTTCGTATGGGCAGAAGGCCCAGGCAGCGTATGGTGCCGCCTTCTTCAAGGCCCGTGGGGTCGGTCACGCTTGTCCCGAGCAATTGCAATCCCCCGCAGATGCCGACGAGTGTTCCCTGCCTTTCATTGAGGCAACGCCGTCCGTAGGCTTGAAGGGCCGCGAACAATCCCGATTCCTCAAGAAAGCGTGCGTCTCCGCCCGTGTTGCGCGTACCCGGCAGGACGATGCAGTCGGGCGAGCCGAGTTCGTCCGGACGGCCCACCCTGCGCAGGCGAATGCCGTCTTCGAGGCGCAGGGCGTCGAAATCGGTGAAATTGCTGATGCGGGGCAGGTCGATGACGGCGATGTCAAGCGTGTCGGCTTTGCTCTTCCGCGTGTCCGCCCGCACATCTGCCTTCTCCATCCCCGGGGTCAGGCCCAGCTTGAAGCTGACAGAATCCTCCTCCGGCAGGCGCAGATCGTCCAGCCACGGAACGACGCCGAGGAAGGGCTTGCCCGTCATCGCGCTTATGCGGTCGATGGCCGGGGCGAGGAGCGACGCGTCGCCGCGGAACTTGTTGAGCACGAAACCGCAGACGCGTCGCCGTTCCGACGGGGTGAGCAGGCGCATGGTGCCGACTATGGCGGCGAAGGCGCCGCCGCGGTCTATGTCCGCGACGAGGATGACATGCGCCCCGGCATGGCGGGCCATGCGCATGTTGACGATGTCGTTTTTGCGCAGATTTATCTCGGCGGGGCTGCCGGCCCCTTCCAGCACCATGATATCGCGCGCAAGCGCAAGCTCCGCATAGGCCGTGCGCACCGCGCGCCACAGATGCGCTTTGTTCCCGGCCCAGTCTCGCGCGTGCATGCTGCCGGCGGGCCTGCCCATGACAATCACCTGCGAGCCTTTTTCGCTCACGGGTTTCAGCAGAACCGGATTCATGCGCACATCCGCCTCAAGCCCGCAGGCCATGGCCTGCAGGGCCTGGGCGCGCCCCATTTCGCCCCCGTCTTCTGTTACGAAGGAATTGAGCGCCATGTTCTGCGCCTTGAAGGGAGCGACATTGAGGCCTCTCCTCGCAAAGATTCGGCAAAGCGCTGCGGTGAGCAGACTTTTTCCGGCGTTCGAGCAGGTGCCCTGCACCATGAGCGCTGGGGGAAAAAGGGGAGGGCGCTGCGAAAGTGACGGCTTCATTTTTTCATCCATAGCGCAGGCGGGGGCTCCGGGCAAGGGCGCGGGGGGGCGGGCACGCGTCCTGCGGCTCTCTTTACGCTTGAAGTGAAGGGAAAAAAGAGGTAGTTTCACAAGAAAAGCGGGGGGTTCCTCTGCGGCCGCTACACGGCTAAAGTAATTCTTCCGTCTGCCGTTAAGACCGGCAGAAAAAGCGTGCGCGCCCACGTGTGCTTTTCTTTTTCGGGAGCAGAATGTACCTACTTATCGGCCTCATCATCGTTGCAGCTTCGGTAGCCGGCGGCTATACCATGTCGCACGGCGACTGGGGCGTGATGCTGCAGCCGGCGGAACTGCTCATCATCCTCGGCAGTACCTTCGGCGCCTTCTTCGCGGGGCAGACGAAGTACACCCTGGGCCTCATCATCAAAAGCCTGAAGCATCTCTTCGCCGACCCGGGTTCGAGCAAGGCGATGTACCTGGATACGCTGGCACTTCTGTACACCCTCTTCTCGAAGATGCACCGCGACGGCGTGATCAGCATCGAAAGTGACGTCGAGAAGCCGGAATCGAGCCCCATCTTCACGAAATACCCGAACATCGCCAAGAACACGGTTCTCATCAACTTCATCAGCGACACGCTGCGCGTCTATCTGACGACGGGCGACCCCGCCGACATCGACAGCCTGATGAAGGTCGACATGCACACCCTTGAGGAGGAAGGGCTCCTGCCCGCGCATGCCGTCTCGCACATGGCCGAATCCCTGCCCGGCATGGGCATTGTGGCCTGCGTCATCGGCGTCGTCGTGACCATGGGAAAGATCAACGAGCCCGCCGAGGTCCTGGGGCATCACATCGGCGCGGCAATGGTCGGCACATTCCTGGGCATTCTTTCCTGCTACGGCGTGTTCGGGCCCATGGGCTCGAAGCTCGAGAACTTCGTCAGCGAGGAGCATTTCTACTTCAACGCCGTGAAGGAGGCTGTCTCCGCCGCCATACGCGGTGCGACGCCGCTGATCGCCGTCGAGTACGGCCGTCGCGCCATCCCCTATCCCTTCCGCCCCCCCTTCGCGGAGATGGAGGAGAAGCTCAAGAGCGGTTAGGCCGTTTACGGCCCGTATGGCGGGTGGGTGCTGTCGTTTGATTTCGTCGTGGATTCTTTGTTCTTTTTGTAAGGAGATCGTATGAGCGGTGCATGGAAAGTTGCGTATGCCGACTTCGTGACGGCCATGATGGCTTTCTTTCTGCTCATGTGGATCCTCAACATGGTTCCGCCCGAGACCAAGGCCGGTCTCGCCGCCTATTTCAGCGGTGAGCGCAATTTCGACTCAAGCAGCACCTCCCCCATCTCGAACAACCCCTTCATTCAGAACACCGACAAGATCGATACGCGTGACATCAAAATCAATGAGATGGAGCGCTCGCACTATGCCATTGCCCAGAAACTCAAGCAGATGCTTATGGCGCAGGACACCCCGCAGTCGGCCACGGGCCTGAGCGCTGACGATCTGGGCGTGCAGCTGCGCGTCAATTCAGACTTGCTTTTCAAGAAGGGCTCTCCTGAATGGCTGCCCGGCGGGGAAAAGGTCTTTGAGGACGTGCTGAAGATCCTGAACGAGTACAATCTTTACCTTGTTGTGCGCGGCCATGCCGATTCCGAGGAAACCATGCCCCCGTATGCCTCGGCATGGGAGCTTTCGGGTGCGCGTGCTGCGGCAGTTCTGCACTGGCTCGCCGACCATGGCGTCAAGCCGAGCCGCCTGCGCGGCGTGTCCTACGGTGACACGCGCCCGCTCAAGCCGGGCATGAGCGAATCGAGCCGAGCAGCGAACCGTCGCGTCGAGTTCCTCTTCCATCGGCCAGAGGTCATGTCCTACAGCGTCGTCTACTGATCGTTACGCGACAGCAGGGCAATCCGACAAGCGAAACCCCGGGGGCGCCCCGGGGTTTTTTTGCTGGTCGCCCGGCAGGGGGCGTGGATGCGGCTTTCCAGGAGCCCGCGTCAGGCTCCGGGCGTCACGGTCGTTGTTTCGCCGGGCTTCATCGCGATAATTCGGCATTCAGGCGCTTTTTCTGCTGCGGCCGCGAGGAAGGGTTCGACCCCGTCGAGCACGGGGAAGGTGCCCCAGTGCATGGGTATCGCCGCCCTGCAGCGCAGAAGGCGGCAGGCGATGGCCGCCTGTGGGCCGTCCATCGTGAAGACGCCGCCGACAGGAAGCAGTGCCACGTCTATCGTGTAGAGCTGCCCCCAGAGGGACATGGATGAGAAAAGGCAGGTGTCGCCCGCATGATAGATGACGGCGCCGTCCGGCATGCGCACGATGTAGCCGGCGGGGGAGCCGGAATCGCTTGAATGAAAGGCCTGCGTCATGGTGACGGCTATGCCCTTGTGGGTGAGGGTTCCGCCCATGTTGAAGCCGATACCGTTCAGCACCTGCCCTTCGGGCAGGCCCTGCGCCGCGAGCTTGGCGGCAGTGCCGACGATGGCGCCGAGTTTCGCTCCGGTCGCTTGGCAGAGGGCGACGGCCTCGCCCGTATGGTCGCCGTGGTCGTGGGTGACGAGCACGAGGTCGGCTTTCCTGGGGCGAAGCCCCTCCGGCGACGCATGGAAGAACGGGTCGATGACGACGGCGGCATCCCCGCAGGTTATGCCGAAAGCCGAGTGTCCGTACCAAGTTATCTCGCTCATGGTTTTCTCCCCTCCTTGGCGAAAAGGTGACTTTCCTGGATTTCAGGCGGCCTGCACGCCGCCCGGCACTCTGTATCCGGTTACATTTGAATTGACGCAAAGGCAAGCATCGTGCAAAGGTATTCGCCGTCATTACCGGAGGTCCCACATGTTTTTGAAATGCACGGTTCTCGCTCTTTTCTTTCTCGTCACCATC
>JAILMX010000130.1 GCA_024692205.1 Desulfovibrio sp.
CATGCAGTACGAGACCGTCGCCTGGCTTTGCGAGGAAGGCGCCCTGCGCTACGACATGGGCACGATCACCGGCGACAGGATGCAGTACAAGAGCCACTGGACCGAGCTCGACTTCGCCTTTCAGACGTGGGTCTTCGTCAAAAACGCTCCCTGAGCGGACGCGGCGCGGAGCGTTGACACGCCGCCTCATGTGACGCATACTTGCGCGGGAATGCACTCTTTTCAGGAGACAGGCATCGTGGACAATGAAAAGAAAGCCCGCTGGGAAGCGGCCGGCATCGATGTTGAAACGGCCTTCGCGCGCTTCATGCAGAATGAATCCCTGCTCGACCGCTTCATGAACAAATTCCTCACCGAAAAGAGCTGGGACGGCCTCGTCGCCGCCGTGGACGCCGACGACATGGAGAACGCCAGGCCCGCCGTGCACACCTTCAAAAGCTGCTGCGCCACCCTGGGCTTCACCCGGCTGAACGAGCTCGCCGTCTCGCAGGAAAGCCGCATGAAGGCCGATGACTGGGCGGGCGCCAAGGCCATGATGCCCGAGCTCGTCGCCGAGCACGACAAGATCTGCGCCGCCATCACCGGCTGATTCTCTGCCCGGACACACTGTTTCTCCGCGCGCCCCGGGGGCCGCGCACGCGCATAGGAGCATCGCCATGAAGAAAGTCGGCATCATCCGCTGCCAGCAGACCGAAGACCTCTGCCCCGGCATCAAGGATCTCAAGTTCGCCGCCGAAGGCAAGGGTACTTTTGAAGAACTGGGCCCCTGCGAGGTCATCGGCTTCGTCAGCTGCGGCGGCTGCCCCGGCAAGCGGGCCGTGCACCGCGCCAAGATGCTCAAAAAGCTCGGGGCGGACGCGGTGGCTCTCGCCTCCTGCATAACCCTCGGCACGCCCATTGGCTTTCCCTGCCCGCACAAGGCCCTGATGCTGCGCGCCATCAAGAAGGCCCTGGGCGAGGATTTCACCGTTCTCGACCACACCCACCCCATCCCCCCGGAACAGCAGGACAAGGCCGCCTGCGGCCCGAAATGCTGCTGAGCCATAAAAAAATTCTCCGTTCCCTCAAGTTTCCGTGCGCCCGTCCGAAAAGAGATATGAGATAACAGCCGCAGGGAGGCGGCAAAGGAGTGAAACATGGACGGTCTTCAAGGGATGTCGGAACAGATGGGCCAGATGGCCCAGGCTGCCGTGAGCGCCAGCATTGAAAAAAAGGCGCTTGAGTTTCAGGGAAGCATGGTGAGCGCCATCATCAACGGCGGCACCGACCAGAATACCGAGGCTCTGCGCATCTCGGGCCTCGCCGCGCAGGGCATAGGCAACAAACTGAACATCACGGCGTAGGCGAAATTCGCCTGACGCGAACCGTAAGGGCGCGACCGCTTGGACGCGCCCTTTTCGCGTTTCCCGATCCGCGCCCCAATACTCATGACCGCACGCGGCCCGCATTCGGCCGTGCGCGCCCTGCCGGGCCTTTCCGTAAAACAAGCGACCCGGAGAAAACCCCGGACCGCAAAGCAAGCGTTGTCTGTCGCGGTCAGCCGCTAGAACGTGAACCGGATGCTGAGGCCGACCTGGTGCATGTAGATGTTCTCCGCCTTGCCTTGGGCGCTCACTTTAATGGCGGCAACCACGGCGCTGGGGATATGGTAGAAAATCAGGGGAATCGGCCGGCCGAGGGCCGCTTCCGCGCCGACAATCACGCAGGCCATGCCCACTGACGGCCGAGCAGGGAAAGCGCCTTGCGCACATCCCCTTAAACAAGTAGTAGAGCACCGTGAAGAGCGCCGCCCACAGACTGATGACTTTCCAGATCTGGGCCCCCTTGAGGTCATACTCGGGCAGGCTGAAACGGGTGCCCTTGTAGTGGTCATGCACCGTGCGCATGGCTTCTTTCAGGGACGGGGACATTTCCAGACTGTCAATCTTTGCGTAAACGGCGGTGGCGCCATCTGTCGGTGTCTTACGGTTTTCCTCCGGGTCAGGGTATGCGCGTGGGCGGCACCCCGGTGGCGAACGCCAGCCCGTGCGCCGAAAGGCCCAGCGGCTTCAGAAATACTTCCAGCAGCACTTCTCCGGGATGGGTACGGATACGCATAGGCCCCTCACTCCGATATATTCTCCCTGCTGCCGCGACCGTGTCATTCCTGCCGGAAGTATGCATCAAGATGAGTACGTTGCCTCATCTTCCCAGAGTCAGCAACACACCGTTTTCCGATTCAGGTATAAGAAAGAGGTGAAACCTTGACTGGTAAAGAAAAATTCTCTACTAATGTTCCAGCGGGAAGGGATCATAAAGGTCAAGGAAATCAAAAAACGCCTGGAGGCTGCAGGCTGGATGGAGCTGCCCGGGGGCAAGACAAGCCACAGGCACTTCACGAATCCCGACAGGGGCGTCAAGGTGACGGTGCCCTGTCACCCGGCGACATAAATCCCTTCACCGTGAAAAGCATTGAAAAACAGACGGGAGTGGACATGGACTAGGGGCCTATCCCTCTTGAGGAGAAAGATATGAGCGTCTATTTCGCGGGATTTGTACCGTGCGCGCAGGGTTACGCAGTGCTGTTCCCAGACCTGCCGGGGTGCAACTCTCAAGGAAACACCCTGCAGGAGGCGTTTTCCATGGCCATGGAAGCCCTTGCCGATCACCTTGAAGCTATGGCGGATGACGGCGACGTCATTCCCGCGCCGAGCGGGGAGGCTGAGGCCATGCGCAAATTCCGGGAGCAGTTTGCCGGGCTTGATATGGGGCCAATGCCTGAGGGTGCGGTGCTGCATCCCGTCCCCGCACCGGAGCTGGATACGGCCACGGCCAAGGTGAATGTGTCCTTCGCCCGGTACAAGCTGGATATGATCGACCGTAAGGCCAGGGCAGCAGGCATGACGCGAAGCGGCTTTCTCGCTGCGGCAGCGGGCGCATACGCAGTGGAATAGGATGCCTCCTGATGAGAACATTTTCCATTGTACCTTATGACCGTTCATGCGCCAGATACAGATGATTACGGGCAATACAGCATGAACAGCCAAGCGCAGAAGATCATCCTCTCCCCTTCGGCCCGGCTTCGCTGGGAAGGCGAGGATGACGTTACCTGGCAGGAACAGTGGTTCCGCCTCGGAGCCAGCCGCCGTTCCGAAACAGACGCGGTCAGGGCCTTCTGGCACACTGTGAGCGCCGCCTGCATCACCGCGCTCTGCCATGTGGCGTCCCCTGACGGCGGGGATGACGACGCCGTCCGGCGTATTCCGTCAATCCCCCTGCCAACGGAGTGCGGGCAATGGCTGGCCGCCGCGCCGCCCATGCCCGGAGGCGAATACCTGAATCGCGAAATGCTCCAGACGCTCTGGGGAAAGCTGCTCGCCTGGTGCGCCAAGGAAACGGCTGCGCAGGGGGGAATAGCCGCCTTTCTGCAAAGCACAGCGCCCCAGTGGCGCCATGTGGGGCGCATCTTCTTCCACCTTGCGGAAAACAGGATGGATGCCGAGCGGCCCTTCGCCTTCATGGCCACCTACGCCATAGGGCTCAATGAAAAAGGGCAGCCTAGCCATGTTCCCCTTTCCAACGCCCTGCGGCAATATGCCTCGGCCAAGGACAAGCCGGCCCTCCTGCGCCTGCTGGAGCCCCTGAACAAGGCGGCGCAATCCCTGCGCTGGGTGCAGGCCATGGTCGATGACGGTTCCATCTACCAGCCGTGGCCATGGAGGCCCGACAAGGCCCTCCTGTTTCTCAAAAGCGCCGACGCGCTCGAAGCCTGCGGCATAGGAATCCGCCTTCCCGACTGGTGGCGGCGCCGCCGCCGCCCGGCGGTCAGGGCCGTGCTGAACATGCGGGAGGCATCGCTGCTGGGTGCGCAGGCCCTCGTTGACGTGGACATCCGCGTTGCCGTCGGCGAGCAGGAATGCTCCCCCGAGGAACTCGTACGCCTGCTTGAGCAGGCTGAAGACGGGCTCGTCCTTTTCAAGGGCCAGTGGGTCGAGCTGGACAGGGAAAAACTGCGGCAGGCGCTGGATCACTGGAAGCGCGTGGAAAAACAGGCCGCCGACGGCAGCCTCACCTTTGCGCAGGGCATGCGCCTGCTTGCCGGGTTCTCCGGAGACGGCGATGCGGCATCGGACGCAGAGGACGAGGCCGTTTGCGCATGGTCCTCGCCCCTGCCGGGAAAAGGCTTCAGGGAACTGCTCTCCGCCACGCGCAGGGCGGCCAAGGCCAACATCAACGGATTGCGGGCAACGCTGCGCCCCTATCAGGCGCATGGCGTGGAATGGCTGTCCTTTCTTGGCAAACTCGGCCTTGGAGCCTGTCTAGCCGACGACATGGGGCTGGGCAAGACCATGCAGATTCTGGCGCTGCTCATGAAAGAACGCGGCAACGGGCCAAGCCTGCTCGTGGCCCCGGCTTCCCTGCTGGACAACTGGCAGGCGGAGGCGCGGCGGTTCGCCCCTGAGCTTCGCTGCCTCGTCCTGCACGGCATGGGCAAGGCCGAACTGGCCTCCTATGGCGCCTCAGGTGCCCTGGACGGCTATGACCTCGTGCTTGTCAGCTATGCCGGCTGCGCCGGCATTTCCTGGCTTGGCGAGCGCGTCTGGAAGCGCGTCATCGCCGACGAGGCGCAGGCCATCAAAAACGCCGCCACCCGGCAAAGCAAGGCCGTCCGGGCGCTCAAGGCCGACGCACGCATAGCTCTGACAGGCACCCCCGTAGAAAACGGCCTCTCAGACCTCTGGGCCCTGTTCGACTTTCTCAATCCCGGCCTGCTGGGCGGCGCCAAGGCCTTTGCCGCCCACGTAAAAAAGATGGGGCGCTCTGAAACGCGGTTCGCGCCGCTGCGACGCCTCACCGCGCCCTACATACTGCGGCGCATGAAGACGGACAAGTCCGTCATTGATTCCCTGCCCGACAAGACCGAGGTGCCCCTGTACTGCCACCTGACAAAGGCGCAGGCGCGCCTCTATGTGGGCATAACCGACAGGCTTCGCAAGACGCTTGCGGACCTGGACGGCTCCCCCGAAGCCCTGCGGCGACGGCGCATGGCTGTTCTGCAAAGCCTCATGCTGCTCAAGCAGGTCTGCAACCACCCGGCTCAGGCCGGCAGCGGCGCATACGCCCCGGATGCGTCGGGCAAGTTCCAGGCCGTGGGCGACGTGTGCGCCACCCTCGCCGAACGCCAGGAAAAACTCCTTGTTTTCACGCAGTTTCGGGAAATCGTCGAGCCTCTGGCCCGGCACATCGGCGCAATTTTCAATGCAGAAGGGCTGTGCCTACACGGCGGCGTTCCCGTCAGGAAACGGCAGGCGCTGGTGGACGCTTTCCAGTCCCCGGACGGCCCGCCTTTCATGGTTCTGACCCTTAAGGTGGGCGGGACGGGGCTGACGCTGACGCAGGCCGGGCATGTCATCCATTTCGACCGCTGGTGGAACCCCGCCGTGGAGGATCAGGCAACAGACCGCGCCTACCGCATCGGCCAGAAAAAGAACGTCCTCGTGCACAAATGCGTCACGAAGGGCACGCTGGAAGAGAAAATTGACGCGCTCATCCGAAAAAAGCGCGACCTGGCAGATGAAGTTCTCGGAACCGGTGCCGAGCTGAATGTCACGGCATTGAGCGACGAAGAGCTGCTTGACCTTGTCCGCCTAGATGCGGCGCACGTGCTGGAGTGAATATGTCCTATTACGATTTTCCCGCCTATGTCCCCGTGCAGGAAAAAATACGGAAGGCGGAAAAGATGCTTGCCAGGCTGACGGCAAAGGGCATGGCGCCGCAGCCCGTGGCCGCTTTCAGGGGCGCCCTGGCCAAAACATTCTGGGGAAAAAGCTGGTGCGCCAATCTGGAGCACTACGCCGACTACGCCAACCGTCTGCCCAGGGGGCGCGACTATGTGCGCCACGGCTGCGTCTGCCATCTTGAAATCGGGGCCGGAGAGGTCACGGCGAAGGTGCTCGGCAGCAAACTCTATACTGTCAAGGTCACCATAACGCCTCTGGCATCCGATCGCTGGCAGTCGCTGCGCGCCGGTTGTTCCGGCCGGATTGCCACGCTGATCGACCTTCTGCGCGGCAGGCTGTCAGGCGAGGTCATGGGGATCATCTGCGACACGGAAAACGGCATGTTCCCTGCCCCGAAAGAAATACGCTTTTCCTGCTCCTGCCCTGACAGCGCGAGCATGTGCAAGCATGTGGCCGCCGCACTCTACGGCGTCGGCCGCCGTCTTGACGCCGCCCCCGAGCAGCTGTTCACCCTGCGCGGCGTCGATGCCGCCGACCTTCTCCCCGCAACGCTTGACGTCTCCCCTGTCCCCCTGGAAGGCACTCTGCAGGCGGAAGACATGGGCGCCCTCTTCGGCATTGATCTGCAAATGGACTTTCCGCATCCGGACACGCCCCGCGGGGAGAAGGAAACATCCACGAACCACCCTTCCCGGGGCGGCACCTCCAAAGACGCCCCCGCCCCGAGAAGCGTACACCGCGGCCTCGTCAAGGCAGAACGCCCAACCGGCACAGCCGTCCGCAATCTGCGTCGGCTTTCCCAGCTTGACGAAGCCGCCTTTGCGGATGCCATCGGCGTCACCACCGCCACACTGCGGCGATGGGAAAAGACGCGGGGCGCACTGCGGCTCAAGCCTGAATCTGTCCTTGCCCTGATGCATTTTCAAGAACAGCTGCTGGACAGCGAAAGCGCATGATTGTCCATGCTGACCCCATGATGCGGCTCTCGCCGCTTGCCCCGCCAAAAGTTTTTGGTAAAGTCAGCTGGCGAAAGATGCCCAATCCGGCTCAATGGGACTAATCCAACATTTACCGTCGAGGAAGCAAACAATGGCATGGTGCAATTTCGTTTTGAATCCGGGGGTCCAGAAATTCATTCTGGCCGTCATCGTCATCAACGCCCTTACCCTGGGCCTGGAAACGAGCCCCGCGGTCGTGGCGGCCACAGGCCCGCTGCTGCACATCGCCGACCAGATCGCCCTGTGGATTTTCGTGGTGGAACTCGTCTGCAAGATGCTGGCCCTGAAATCCAAGTTTCCGCGGGATCCGTGGAACATCTTCGATTTCCTCATCGTCGGCATCTCATTCGTTCCGGCCGTGGGCTGGCTGACGGTGCTGCGCTCCATGCGGGTGCTGAGGGTGCTGCGCCTGATTTCGGGCATTCCCCGTCTGCGCATCATCGTTCAGTCCCTGCTCCTGTCCCTGCCGAGCATCGGCTGGATATCCCTGCTCATGGTCGTGCTGTTCTACACCTTCGCGGTGATGGCCACAAAGCTCTTCGGCGCGGCCTTCCCCGAATGGTTCGGTTCTCTCGGCGCGACCTTCTTCACGCTCTTCCAGGTGATGACGCTGGAAAGCTGGGCCATGGGAATCGCGCGGCCGGTCATGGAGACCTTTCCCTACGCGTATCTCTTCTTCATCCCCTATGTGCTGCTCTCCGCGTTCATCGTGCTGAACGTGTTCATAGCCATCATCATCGGCGGCATGGACGACGCGCGGGCACAGCAGAAGAAGGAAGACGAGAAAAGCCTTGAAAGCGACCTGCACAGGGAACTGTGCGTGCTGCGGGCGCAGATGGAGAAGGTGGAGACGCTGTTACGCGCGCAGGAAAAAAAGCAGCCATAGCCGATGGCTATGGCTGCGAACGCGCCTCATGAGCGGCGGACATGCCGCGCTCAGAAAGGCCGAAATGAGGAAACGGCTTTCTTCACCAGCGCGTCATACCGCTGCTTCATGGCTTTCGGGTATTCGAACTGCAAGGTCGGCCAGTGGTCTTTGCCGTAAAACTGCTTGGTGTAGACAATGTTGCCGCCCTCAAGGTAAGAGACGGCATACCAGCCCTGCTGTCGGTCGACGCGCTTGTAGACGGCGGCGGGCTTTTTGTTTGCCTGGGCGAAAAAGGCCTCGCGGCTTGCATTTCCGGCGCGCGGGCTAAGCGAGGCATAGGCCCGCATGGTGAGGCCCTTGCCGTCGGTGACGGTGATGCCGTCGCCGTTATCGGCCTCAAAGACCGTATACTGCCCGGGCGTCCACGAAAGGGAAAAGCCGAAACGGGCGTTATGATAGGCCGGCGCCTTGGGATCGATGGCGATGTCTCCGGCGGAGGCGACAGATGCGGCAAGGCACAGCAAGAGGAACAGGAACACGGAATATCTGACCACGGGTTCCCCCCTATTTCTTTTCGCGCGTGAAATCGCCGTCAAAGCTGACGCCCGCGCCCAGCCATCCGCTCTCCTTGAAGGCCTTGGGCTCGGCTATTGTCGCCGTATCGCCCTTGAACGTGATGGTGACGGGATTTGTGTCGTCATTCTTGTCAGCAGCGCTCATGGCATTGCCGTTCAGCTTGCCGAAACCGTCCAGTTCGCCGCTGTTGTTCGGGGCCTTCTTTTGTATGGCGTAAATCTTCACGGCATACATATCCGGCGTGTCGCCCTTCTCCACGGTAAGCCAGCCGTCAAAGGCCGTGCTTTTCATGCGGTAGAAACCCTGAACGCCTTCGGGATGACGGCGCAGCCAGTCCCACCGCAATTCGCGGTTCAGGCTTTCGCGACCGGCAGTATAGGCGGTGCCCCAGGCTTCAGCCTCCGCTGTGCCCGAAGCAATATCTTCTTTGGCAGAAGCGGCCATTTCGGCCTGCACGGCCTTCTGGACAGCGGCAAAATCCTTGG
>JAILMX010000143.1 GCA_024692205.1 Desulfovibrio sp.
GAGAAAGTTGGCCCCTTCGCGGCCTTTGCCGACGCTGCGGCCATGCACGAAGCTCTGCGGCAGGCCCACCCCGAAGCGGAAGTCGTGCTCGACTCCTTTAAAAATTAACATCTTGGCGGGTTCGCGCCCGCCCCTTCACGATGAGAAAAGGGCTCTCCGTTTTTGCGGGGAGCCCTTTTTTGAAGAGATTTTTACGCGCAGGTTGTCTCTTCTACATGTTTTTTATATCGTGCCTGTTCAAGTGCAAATTCTTTTCTCTTATCATCGCCAAGCTGTGAATACACTGCTGCCAGCTCATTAAATAGGCTTGAGCTCCCTGAAAATTTGAAAGCCTGTTTTATATGATGTAAAGCTAAATTTGGATTATTAGTCTTTCGTGCTAACATTGATCTAAACAGCCATATTAGAGGCTCATCAGGAAACTTGCATACACAATTACAAAGCCACTCCTCTATATATGGCAGAAAGTGCTTAGAATTGATAATTTTAATAAAAAAATCAGTTAATTCACTAATGGAATTAAAATCTGTCGGTAATTGTTTAGCAGAAATTTTTTTTAATTCTTCATACTTTTTTATCGCACTTTCATCTTTTATTATATAATTTTTAGTCACATCTTCAAAAGAATTATTAAAAATCAAACCTGATTGTTTCCATTTTTTTCTTTTTAACTCATAATCCTCTTTAGTTCTAGCATAATAATGATTAATTTGTGCAGAGTCTATACAATACTGTGCTGAATACACACATGGTTCAAGGGGAAAATGTTCTGTATTAACAGCATAATAAGGATAAACATAATCAGGTCCATGCGGTCCTCTGAAATCCCTCACTCGCGTTGGCCTTACTATTGATTTTCCTGTAGTATTTCGATTTTTATCTCTATAAATAAAATTATTTATCATCGATTTTGAGCATCTCTTAATCATATTTGGATTACCATAGAAGACCCAATTCAAAAACACACCTCCATAATTTTCAAACTCTGCAAGAAACGCTTTAATATTGCATTTATTATGAATAACTATCATCTCATCAGCATCTATAACAGCTATCCATACAAAATCATTTTTATAGTTATTAAAACAATGCGTATATGCCATTCCTTGCGCTTTTGTCCCTATATTATCCCCCTCAGTATTATTAACAATCACGCTGCCACTTTTAATATATCTATCAAGAAGCGTTTTCAGACTTATCTTACTATGATTATCATATATAATAATCTTATCAAACCCAAGAAGGAGATGGTAATCAACCCATTCTTCTATATAAAAATCTTCATCCCTGGCAATGCAACATAAAGCACAATACTGCATATCTTCCCCATCCCCCCTTAAAAAACCTGCTTGTCTGAAACGGCAATTCTGATTGGCGCCCCCAGTTCCTCTGTCGCTCGGCGCTACGCTAATGGCCTGTTATGCCGTATTTCTTGAGCTTGTATTGCAGAAGGCTCTTTGAAATGCCAAGGTATTCCGCGGCTTTCACCTGCACGAGATCAGAACGCACGAGCGCACGGCGAATGAGGGCGGCCTCGATTTTCTCAAGGGTATCTGCCAGGTCAAGCGGAAAAGGCAACAGGTCAACGGCGCTCTTGAACTGCGAATCCTCATCGCGAATCTCTGGCGGCAGATTGTCCACACCGATGACGGCGTCCGGCACGAGGACAAGGCAGCTCTCGACCACGTTCTCAAGCTGGCGTATGTTGCCGGGCCATTCGTAGCCCGTGAGGTAGTTCAGCGCCTCCGTGCTGAAGCTCTTCGGCGCCATGCCGTTCTCGCCCGTAACCTTCTCCATGAAGTGGGCGACGAGCAAGGGGATGTCCTCGCGCCGTTCTCGCAAGGGCGGCAGGGGAATCTGTACGACATTGAGGCGGTAGTACAAATCATCCCGAAACCTCCCCTGCTCAACAAGCGCGGCCAAATCCTTATTTGTCGCGGCGACGACACGTATGTCAACGGATATCTCCTCCGTGCCGCCCACGCGCTCGAAACAGCGCTCCTGCAAAACCCTCAGGAGCTTTACCTGCAAATCGGGCGTCAGTTCCGCCACCTCGTCAAGAAAGAGAGTTCCCCCGTCGGCCTGTTCGAAACGTCCGCGGCGCAGGGCCACGGCCCCGGTGAAGGAGCCCTTTTCATGACCGAAAAGCTCACTCTCGAGCACACCGGGGTTCAGAGCCATGCAGTTGACAGAGATGAAGGGCTTGTCCTTTCGGGGGCTCGCATAGTGAATGGCATGGGCCACGAGCTCCTTGCCGGTGCCGGATTCACCCGTGATAAGCACGGTCGAGCGGCTGGGCGCGGCACGATCGACCATGACGAGCACATCGCGTATGGCGCGGCTTCTGCCGACGACCTTGTGGAGACCGTACTTGTCCTCCATTGCCTCCTGCAAAAGGCGGTACTGCCTGTGCGCGTGGGAAAGCTCGACCGCGTTGCCGATGGAGAGCAGGAGCTCATCGTTTGAAAAAGGCTTGGTGATGTAGTCGAAGGCACCGTATTTCATCACCTCAACGGCACTTTCGATGGAGCCGAAGGCCGTCATGATGAGGACGGGGATGTGCGGCCATGATTTCTTGATGCGCTGCAAGACCTCCTGTCCGCTGATCTTCGGCATCTTCATGTCGGTCACGACCACGTCGACCTCGCTCTCGTTCAGAAAGGCGAGGGCCGTTTCCGGATCGTTGATGGACGTCACGGTATAGCCTTCGTCTTCAAGCAGGGTCTGGAGAACGAGCAGATAGTTTTTCTCATCGTCTATGATGAGGATATGCGCTTTTTCACTCATCGTGCACCTCCGGAGCGGAAACGGTCTCGCACGCCGGCAGGTAGACCCTGACAATGGCACCGCCCTCGGGGGCGTTGCAGAGCTCTATGCGGCCGTCATGACTCGTTATGATGGAATTGACGATAGGCAGACCGAGGCCAGTGCCATCGTGCTTTGTCGTGAAGAAAGGCTCCAGCAGGCTTTGGCGTATGGCCAGGTCGAATCCCGGGCCGGAATCGTGAAATGCCAGGACGACGGCATCCGCGTCGGCGATCGTCTCCCGGGCGCCATGAACGGAAATGATCCCGGGCCGTTCCATGGCCTGTTGCCCGTTGACCAGGATATTATAGAATGCCCGGTACAAAAGGTCCTTGTCGCCCGAAACGCACAGGCCTTGCTCTATCTCCCGCTTGAACGTTATGCCGTGGCGGCCGAACTCCCCCTCAAGAAAGGCAAAGACCTGCCCGAGCACGAGGCCGACGTCCACGGTTTCCTGACGGGGTTTGCGCGGACGGGCGTAATCGAGAAAATCGTTCACCGTCTGCGACAGCCTGACCGACTCGTCGTATATGGCGGCGAGAATGCGCGCCGTTCCCGGATCGGTCTTGGCGGAACGCCGTTGCAAAAGCTCGGCGCTTGAACGTATGATGCCGAGCGGATTGCGTATCTCGTGGGCGATGCTCGCAACGACACGCCCCGTCCCCGCCAGTTTCTCGTTGCGGTGCAGCTCCTCCTCAAGAATGCGGTTGCGGCGCATCCGCTCGGCGAGGATGCGCTCGGACCGGTGGATGAGCACGAGCAGAAGGGCGAAAAGGATGACTGACGACAAAAGGCAGAGAACGACGATGATGCCTTGGAAGGCGAGGACGCGCTCGTAGTCGCCGGTTATGTCCTGCGTCAGCTCAAGCGCCCCCATGATCGGCGCATCCTCTCCCGGGTGCAGGGGCTCCCCTTTCAAAGGGGAAAGCACGCGCAGCACGAAAGTACCGGGTTTGAGCGGCAGGCGAAACGGCGCCTGCCAGGCGGGGAAGGCGGAGACGATGTCGGAGTGCGTCTCCCCTTTTCGCAGAACGTCCTCTATGTGGGGGGATGCCAGCCCCGCCCGCCCCACGTTCTGATGCGAGCTCGAATAGGCCACAACATACGAGAAATCATAGATACGCAGGTCGGCGACGGGAAGACCCTGTATGACAGACTGCACGACCCTGTCCAGGTGCTGGTACTGCGAAGGCTGACGCAGGGCGATGCGGCCGCTCGCTATGGCCGTCGGCACGACGAAACGCCGGAATATCTGGCTGTTCAGGTTCGCCACGAGCAGACTGGCGAATTCCTTCTGCCGCATCAGCAGCGTTTCGCGCGCCGAATTCGAGATGAAGAAGGACAGGCCGAGACTCGTCACGAGGATGACGAGAAGCGAGAGCCACGAAAGCGGGCGGGCGTAGCTGAGGGAAAGCTCCTGCTCGGTCGCGGATGACGCTTCCCCCGTCACCGATACGCCGCCAGCCTCCGCCTTCGCCTGCGAGGCCGCATCAGGCGTTTCCCGCCCCTGCGTTTCCACCGGCGCCTGCGTCATGTCAAAACGGCTGACGCTGCTCGGCAACGGCGAGATATGCCGCGAGGTCCGCGCTTTCCGCGGGATATCCCGGGGCTCCCAGGCGCGTGTTGGCGAGTCTTTTGCCCAGCTCCACCGCGGGCTGATCGACGGGGTTGATACCCATGAGCCAGCCGGTAAAGACGGTCGCCGCCTCGAGCAGCATCATGAGCGAGCCCGCGGCGCGGGGGCCGGTATCGGCCATGTCGACGTGCAAAAGCGGCACCCCGCTCTTGCAAAGGGCCATGCGCGTGCCGAGGGCCTCGGCCTCCAGCAGGCAGCCGAACGGTTTGCCTCGCAGCCACGCCCATTTCTCGGGGATGTCGTCGCCGAAAAGCGGGCCCCGGGACGTTTCCTTCCCGGTAAGGAAAATGCACCCCTTGTCGCGCTGGCCGTCGAGGAACATCTGATTGACCGAGTGCTGGTCCGTGACGCCGACGGCGGGCACGGGCATGCTGCCCTTGCCGTCCTTGCCGAGACTTTCGGCCCAGAGCTGGCCGAACCACGGGCCGTAGGTGGCCCACTGCGGGATGTAGCAGAAGAAGATAAGCTGACTGTATCCCTTCGCCATCAAGGCGTTCGCCCAGCAGGCCGTGGCGAAGGAGGGATGGGAGGCTATGGCGCGGGGAGCTTCGACGAGGGGCCGCGCCACATCGGCCGCGCCGTCGAGCAGGGCCTGCCAGTCTATGCCGAGGAATGCCGCCGGCAGAAGACCTACGGCAGACAGCGCGGAATATCTGCCGCCCAGGTTGTCCGGCACCTCAAGAGCGGCCAGGCCCAGACGCTGTGCCTCGTCGTGCAGATAGCCCTTTGCCACGTCCGTCACCACGATCATCTGATCCGTCCAGCTGTCGCCGCAGGCGGCCTTCAGCCAATCCCGCACGAGAAAATACTGCGAAACGGTCTCGATCGTACCGCCCGACTTGCTGATCGTCACGACGACTGTCTCGTTCGGGGAAAGGCTGCCGAGCAGGGCTTCGAACTGGCCCGGCCCCACGTTGTCGGCTATCCACAGGCAGGGGCCGACATGGTTGGGGCCGTCCTGCCCGGGCGCGAAAGCCCGCTGTATGGCCCGGCCGCCCAGGGCCGATCCGCCGATGCCAAGAACGAGCATGTGGCGGAAACGTTTCACGCGCGGCAACACGGCGTCGATATCCTGCTCAAGGCGTGCTCTGTAGGGCATGGTGAGAAAGGGCATCTCCCCTGCGGCGATGCCGCTTTCCAGTCGTGCTGCGAGCTCGTCGGCGCGTACGGCCTGCGCCGCCCGGTCGGCTTCGGAGAGCCTGCCAGTGTAGGCCCGTGACCATTCAAGTGCGTGCGGCATAGGGTTTTCCTCCGTTGGGTGCGATGGTTACAAATTTTTGTCCAGAATAGCGCATGACAGGCCGGCTT
>JAILMX010000148.1 GCA_024692205.1 Desulfovibrio sp.
GTGCTTGATCTGCGGGGACGAGAGGGCGCGGGCTTCGCCCATCTTCGCGTGCTGACGGGCCTTACCGCCTCCGCCCTGGAATCGGGCCTGCAGCTTCTGGGGTCGCGCGGCGAGGCGCTTTGCTGGGACAAGGATGCCCGCCTCTGGATGGCGCGCCCCGCTTTCGACGCCCTGCTCGAAGCCTGCCTCGCGCGCGCGGCCGAACTGCATGAGCGCGATCCCCTGAAGTCCGCCTTCTCCCGCAACGCGCTTCTTGCGAAATGGAGCCGCGGCCTGCCCGAAAAGCTCGTGCAGAAGGTGCTGGAACAGGCATTGAAGCAGAAGGCCATCGTGCCCGAGGGCGAGGGACTGCGCCTCGCAACGCACACGGTGACCCTTGCGGCGGACCAGAGCGGCCTCAGGGCGAAGCTGCTTTCGGCGCATGAGAAGGGCGGCATGGCCCCGCCGAACTACAAGGACGTCCTCGCCGACCTGCGCGTGAGCGAGAAGGAGGCGGCCCCCGTGCTGCGCCTGCTCGTCCAGAGCCGGGAGCTCGTCAAGGTGAAGGACGGCCTGTACTATTCGGGCGCCGCCATGGCCGGGATACTGGACAAGGTGCGCGCCTGGTTCGCCGACCACGACGACCTTAACGTCGTGTCCCTCAAGGAACTGCTGGGCCTGTCGCGCAAGTACCTCATCGCCCTTCTCGAATACATGGACAACGAACACATCACGGTGCGCGTCGGCGACCAGCGCAGGCTGCGCCAGACGCGGCAGCAGTGACGCCGCACGGGAGAGGCCATGTGGCGCAATGAAATCGTCAGGACGCTCTTCTTCGACGTCATGCCCCTGAAGCGCAAGGGCATGACCTTCACGTGGAAGTCGCTCGACTACCTCCGCGGCGAGCTCGTCAAGGCCACGGTCTACGCCTGCGGTGACGAGGACGCCGTCCGCGCCCTTCTGCCGGCGGGCGAGGATGCGCCGCGGCCCAGCCTTTTCGACGCGGAAAAGAGGGTGCGCCCCCTGCCGCAGGCGGACATGCTTTTCGAATACACGGCGGGGGGCGGCGGCCGGCGTGCCGCGCTCGCGACCGACCGGCGCCGCTCGGGGGTCGAGCTCTTCGTCTTCCGCTTCGACGAAAGGCGCGGCCGCTGGATATGGCCCCTCATGGACATGCGCTACGGCCCCACCTTCGACGAGAACGCGCAGATGGCCATCTACGAGCCCGCCGTTCTCTGCGCCATGAGCGAGGCCTCACGCGCCGCCATGGTGCGCGAGCACACGCTCGACGCCGGCTTCGTCACAGCCTGCCTCGAACTCGTCCGCGACGGCAGGCTCACCCCCGAGGGCGAAGCCGGAGAAAGCGCCGAGGCGCTCGCGGCCGGCAGAAAGCCCAAAACCGCCTCGCCGACCCCGCCGAGCATGGCGCGGGCCAGACGCACCCGGCACAGGAAAACCGGCGCCGGCAGCAAGGGCGCGCGCCGCTCGTAAACACGCATACGGAAAACGGGAGTTTCACAAATGGACTGCATCTTCTGCGCCATCGTCAGCGGCGCCATCCCCTCCTCAAAGGTCTTCGAATCCGACACGGTCTACGCCTTTCTCGACCTCAACCCCGTGCACAAGGGGCACACGCTCATCATCCCCAAAAAGTACTTCAAGGACGTCACCGAGCTCGACACCACCCTCGGCCGCGACATCTTCGACGCCATGCAGCGCGTGGCCGGTGCCGTGATGGAGGCCACCGGCGCCAAGGGCTTCAACGTGCTCCAGAACAACGGCCGCATTGCCGGACAGATGGTCGACCACCTGCACTGGCACATCATCCCCCGTTTCGAGAACGACGGCCTCGGCATGTGGCCGCAGGGCAAATACGACTCCATGGACGAGATGAACGCGACCGCCGCAAAGATCGCCGCCCTCGTGAAGTAGCCCCCGCGCTTTCACACGCAAAACAGACTGCATCAGGCCAGCGAAAAGCCCCCGTCTCCTGAGAGACGGGGGCTTTGCTTTCACATTTTCCGGTTCGCGCTTACTTCGCTGGCTGGGCGTTGTCAGGTTGCTTGTCGGCAGGGGCGGCCTTGCCCTTTTCGGAGGCGGGCTGCTCCTTGGCGGCGGGGTCAGCGGGGGCCGGAGCATCCTTTGCCGACGGCGGCTCAGGCAGGGGTTTGAACTCCACGGTCTCCTTGTTCACTTCGCCGATGACCTCGCCTGTCACGTCGATGGAGGCGTCGTAGTCCATGACGGCCTCGGTCGAGATGAGCAGAAGGTAGCCCTTCTCCTTGCGGTAGGTGCGCATGACGCGCTGGATGATGTCATAGAGCACGTTGACCACATTCTGCTGCTCGCCCTGAATGCGCTGCTGCACGTCCATATAGACGGATTGCAGCTCCTTGGTGAGCACCTCGTCCTTTTCATGGCCCTGCAACTTCGCCTGGGCGGCGTTGAGCTTTTCCTGAAGAACCTTCTGCTGCTCTTCAAGATACTTGATGCCCTTCTTGCCGGGTTCGCATTCACGCATGATGCGCGTCATGTCGACGACGCCGATCTTGACGTCGGCGGATGCCTGCTGCTTGTCGCAGGCCACGAGGAAAAGGGCAAGGATGAGACAGGGGATGAAAAAGAGACGCTGGTGCATGACGAACGAAACCTCTCGGGATGTATGTATGGTGTGCACGTGTCCATACGTTGTTTTTGCCCGCAAGACAACTGTTTTTTGCTAATCGCCGCGGGCGAGGGCCGCATAATGCCCCTTGATGCGCCGCACCTTGGCCACATAGGCCCGCGTCTCGCTGCGCGGCAGCCTTTCGAGCAGGTCGCGGTAGAGGGCTTCGCTGTCCATGACGTTTATCGCCTCCGCAGCCTCTGCCGGGTTCCTGCCGTACAGCCGGACGACCCGGTTCGGCCCCATATTGTAGGACGCCGTCACCAGGTATTCCCGCGAGGCCGCATCGCGCACGCCCGAGAAATACCGCGTCATGAGGATGTGCAGATAGGTCGTGCCGTAGAGGATGTTCGTCTCGGGCCGGCGCAGATCATCGAAGGAGACGCTGCCCGCCCTGCCGTACAGGAAACGGTGTATCTCGCCGCCGGCAGTGCTCGGCAGAACCTGCATCAGGCCCATGGCGGACTTGCTGCTGACAAGCGTCGGCCTGAAGTTGCTTTCGCTGTGTATGATGGCGCTCACGAGCGAGGCGTCGAGCGAATACCGGCGTGCGAAGTGGGCGATGATCTCCCTGTACCCGGCCGCCCCGCTCAAATGGACGGCAGGGCCGACCTCGGCACGGGCGATGCGACGCTGATCTTCGGCCACGGCGGCAGCGAAGGCATCCGCAACAGCCCTGAGCCTGCCGCGCAGGGCGCGTCTGAACTCAGGTGAGCTGTAGCCCGACAGCTGCGCCTCGTCCGCGAACCAGCGCACGGGGCGGCCGAGCTCGTCGAGAGCATCGCCGTAACGCCCGGGATGGTCGTTGACGAGAAAGACCTGCGATGCCCCGTCAAGCGCGAGCAGGGGGGCCATCGGGGCAGGGCCAAAGACCGTTCCGTAATCAAGGGCGACGGCATCCGTCTCAAGGCGCACGCCATACGCAGCGAAACGCACCGCGGAAGGTGTGCCCGTTTCCCCGTCAAAGGGCGCCGCGCCGCGTGTCAACACGATTTCGGGCGCCACAGGCTCCCGCACCGACCACAGGCGTTTGCCCTCCCGCAGGGAGACGATGGGAGCGGGCATGTCCGCCGGCCCCAAAGTTATGACGGTATCCATCACCATGTGTCGGATGGAAGGGCCTTCGTCCTGAGGGACGAAGCCCGACAGAAGAAAAAAGGAAGATGCGCAGAGCACCCCCAGCGCAAGAAGCGCCATCGGTTTGTTGCGGTTTTCCATAAGCAGGCTCACTCACTGATTGTACAGGCCACCCCGTACAACGCAGGGGCGTCCTTGCCGAGCCTGTTGCAACAATCTTGCCAAACAATCTTTCCCTGCGAATTCCAATACCTAGCAAAAAAAAGAAAGCGACGACCGCCAAAAAGTCGACCATAGCGCCCCTTGACCCGCACGGCATTCAGGCCTATCGTTCGCCCGGCGTGACAGAGTCATCCGCAAAAGACCTGAGCCCAAAGACGCCGTGAAGAGCATTCACATCCCCCCTTCCCCTCCCTGCCCGGATCATCTGCCCATCGCCGCGGACAAACCGTGGCTCGCACCGCTCGCGGGCTACAGCGACCTTTCCTTCCGCCTGCTCTGCCGGGAGTACGGCGCAGCCTGCTGCTGCACCGAGATGGTGAGCGCCAAGGGCCTCTTCTACGAAAGCAAGGGCACGGGGATGCTGCTTGCCAGCGTGCCCGAGGACCAGCCTCTCGTCGTGCAGCTTTTCGGGGGTGAGGAGAAGTTCCTGCGGCTGGCCGTGCGCGAACTCGTCCAGGCGGGGTATCGCTGGTTTGACCTGAACATGGGCTGCTCGGTGCGCAAGGTACTCAAGCAGGGCGCCGGGGCCGGCATGCTCGGCGACCCCGAAAACTGCCTCGTCTGCGCCCGCGCCATGCTTGAGGAAGCCGGCCCGGGGCATGTGGGCTTCAAACTCAGGCTCGGGCTGGATGCCGCTCGCCCCGTTCTGCCCGACCTCGCTCTGCGGCTTGCCGAACTCGGGGCGGGATGGATAAGCCTTCACCCGCGCACGGCAAAACAGGCCTTCGGCGGCATGGCCGATTGGAGCGAAATCGCCGCCCTTGCCGCTAGGCTGCCCGTGCCGCTCATCGCCTCGGGCGACCTGTTCACGGCCGAGGACGGCATGCGCTGCCTTGCCGAAACCGG
>JAILMX010000182.1 GCA_024692205.1 Desulfovibrio sp.
GAGCGCGGGTGCGTCCTCCCCCGCGCGAAGGTCGAGAGAAGAAAATCATTCAGGCCCACGTCGGCCACGGTCTTGACGAGATAGCCGTAGGTGAGGGCCAGGACGATCTGCCCGAGGACGTCGGGGCTGTGGCGCGCGAGAAGAATGGTGAACGCGGTCCACGAGACGTCCCGCGTCCACTGGGCGCCCAGTATGTAGCCGAGGCGCCGGGGAATGTCCTTGAGCTTCATGAAGAGGAAGGGCTACCGGCCCTTGAAGCGTACCACGGCCTTGAAGCCCGGCTTGAGCTCAAGATCGGCGTTGGGCACGCTGAGCTTGACCGTGTAGTAGGAAGGGTTGCCCACGTTCATGTCGTTCGAGACCCACGCGATTTCGCTGACGGCGGCCGAGAACTTCTTGTCGCCGAGGGAGGGGATCTCGACTTCGGCCTTGTCGCCCTCCTTGATGTCACGCACCTCTGCCTCGTAGACGGGCACCTGTATGATCACGGGGTCAAGCTGGCCGACCTTTATCGGGGCCGCGCCGGCGGCCAGGATCGTGCCGGCGTTCAATATGCCGTCGACGGAAAGCACGAAGCCGTCGATGGGCGACTTCAGCACAAGGGTTTCGGGCAGGACGTCCCCTTCGTGCAGGGGTACGCCGAAGGAGCGCTCCAGTTCGCGCAGACGCGCCTGAAAGCTCTCCTCCGCCTTTTTCACCTGAACGTTCAGAAGGGCTATTTGCTTCTGCAGAGAGGCCACGTCGGCCTCAAGCCTGCCCAGGGCCTGACTTGAGCCGAGGCCGGAGGACACGAGGCGGCTCGTCTTGTTCCTCTGGGCCTGCGTCTGCGCCAGCTGGCGCTCAAGGTCGAGTATCTGGCCCTTCATGGTTTCCGTGCCCGCGCCGGTCGTCACTTCGCTCTGAAGAACGCGCTCGGCCTCATCCTGCAGATGGTAGCGAAGAAGAGGCGCGTCCTTCGCCACGCGCATGCCGGGCCTGACGAGCACGGCGTCGATGACGGCGTTGAAGGGAACGGGTTCGGCGCGCGTGACGGTCGTCACGACCTTGCCTGTGAGCACGGTGGAGCCGGAAGCGGCATCGGCCGCGCCCGGCACGGCAGCCCACAGCGATGCGATGAGAAAAGCGGATATCAAGCGGCGCATGGCCCGCCCCCTAGTCTATGATGTTTTTGAGCGGCAGACCGAGGAAACGCTCCTGCAGAAGACCTGTCAGGTACATCCAGTCGAGCCGCGCCAGCTTGGCGGCCAGTTCCGCTTCAGCGAGAGCTATGCGGGTGTTGGCCATGTCCTCGCGCAGCCGTATGACGACGGGCAGCTCCTCCACGCCGGCCTTGTAGGAGATGTCGGCTTCCTCGTACTGCATCTTCGCGGTGTCGAAACGGGTCCTGGCCATCTTCAGCTTGGTCTCTGCCAGGGAGACGTGCTGCTCGGCCTGGAGCCACTCGTTCGAGTAATCCGTGCGCTTGGAGGCCATGTCGTGGAAGGCCTGCGCCTTCTCCATGCGCGCCGTCTGCACGCCGCGGTAGCGGTGGCCCCAGTCGAGCAACGGGAAATCGAAGTTCAGATGCAGGAAGTAGTCGGGCGTGCCGCTCGAGGGATTCGACTGGCCCGACGGCGGACTCTTGTCCACGCGTATGCTCATTGTGGGAATGTACTCGGCCCAGGCGACCATGATGTTGTAGTCGGCCATCTTGATCTGGCCGCGCAGGAGAAGATCGTCCTCCGTGCAGGACCAGCGGTCCTCCCACTTGAGCTTGCGGCCGTCAAATCCGGCGAGTATGCCGTCGGCGCTCTTCAGGTCGATGTTGAAGCGCTGCTGGGCGTTCACGCCGGCGAGTATCTTGAGCTGGGTGAGCTGCATGACCTCTTCCATCTCGCTCTGCTCGACGGCGAGCTGAAGCTCGCGAAGGTGCTGGTTCGCAAGGTTGACCTGCGCGCCCTGATGCCCTTCGACGCTCTCCACCTGCTGCCAGTAGGCGATGAGTTCCTTGCCGAGGGGCAGGACGGCTTTCTTGGCCGCGAGTATGTCGCGCTGGGCCTGCAGCTTGAGGTAGGCCTGCGCGATCTTGTAGATGGCCTCGCCCACGGCCTTGCGGTGCGTCGAGATGGCCAGATTGACCATGGCCTTGCGCACCTTGTTGTCGAAATAGGTCTTTATCGGATTGGGAAAAGCGGCGTAGAAGCTCACGTCGGCCTTCGGCTGACCGTAATCCGAAGGCGTGTCCCTGTTGTCCATGTTGTGGCGCGTCAGATTGTTCGTCACGCTCACGACCATGCGGGGCTCCGGCAGATACTGCCATGCGGCGTCGGTATGCGCGAGCCGCTTGATCTCGATGTTGACGGCGCTGTTCACCAGCACGGGCGACTGCTGTATGGTCAGGTACACGCAGTCTTCGTAGGTGAAGCGCTTGGAGGGATCGTAGAGGTTCGGAAGCGCCGCGTCGATCTTCGCCTTGTTCTCGACGGGCACGCCCGGGGATTCCTCCAGCCAGTGGCGCGCCGGCAGCTGCGGCGAGGACATGCCCGCCTTGTTCGAAGCGCAGCCGGAAAGGCCGAGAACGGCCGCCATACAAAAAGTCAGGATCACCCGGCACGGGGAAGAGGATCGGTGTGACATAGGCTTATTCATGCGCCTCTGCGCATTGCGGGGTTGCGGCGTGGGCACTGTCGGCCGCCGGCCGGACGAATTCGAGAAAATTAACGGTCAGGAGCACCTGCCCCTGCGCATCAAGCACCTGCGCCTCAAAACGCTGCAAGGCCTCGTCCTTCCATGAGCGGCGCATCTGAAGGCGCTCATCGCCGCAAAGGGACGGGGCAGGCGCGAAAAGGATGTTGCCAGCGGCATTGAGTCGCCAGCCGGCGGCCGGGCCTTCGACGCCCGGTTCGGCATCCCATGCCGCGGCGAACGAAGCCGCCTGAATGACAGCCTCCAGCATCCGCAAACTGAAGTCATAGCATTTTCCGCAATCGCGGGCAAGCGTATCCGCCCGAGAAAGCGCGCCGACAAAAGCGTCCCGGACGCGGTTCCCCTCCGAGTCCACACCCGGAATAACGGAGAGAGCCGCCAGGAGCCGCCGCGGCCCGCCCGGACCGAGCGCCGCATAGCGCGCGTTGATATCCAGAACGTTTTTTCGGTCCGACGGCGCGCGGCCGGGCCAGGCCCCCGCATCCCAGAGGGGAGGAGGGGAGGAAGGCCGGGCGGCCGCGAGGACCGTCGCCTCCATGACCGGGTCGTAGGCGTCAAGTCGCCGCCCGTCGCCCGAAAGAGTCCGGGCGGCGAGGCGAACCCGGAAAAGACGCTTCATGACGCCGCCATGCACGAGCCATGGACGGGCCAGGGCGTCGATGCGGCACTCGCGCACGGCGCCGGTCGGAATTTCCGGCATGGGATGAAAACGCACGTCGATCATGCCAGGGACAGTCAGCCACGGAACAAGCGTGAGAGCCCCTTCGGCCAGGGCCCGGAAGGCGTATGCGTAC
Organism: Desulfovibrio sp.; assembly: GCA_024692205.1. GTDB lineage: Bacteria > Desulfobacterota > Desulfovibrionia > Desulfovibrionales > Desulfovibrionaceae > Desulfovibrio. The sequence goes on from JAILMX010000182.1 coordinate 3,480, forward strand.
GGCAGCTCCGCCCCGGATTGCGCGCCGTGCGGGGCTAGGGCGGGATCGGCGAAGCGCGAGAAATGGCAGACGCCGCTGAAACGGCGGCAACCGTCGTCCTGCGCCCCCCGCGGATCGGGCCCCTGCGGATCGGGAAAAACAAGGGGGAAGAGTTCGTCGCGCGTGACCACGCAAGGCACGGCGGAAAGGCTTTCGCAAGCCCCGCTTGCCACGGCTGCCCCGGCCGGCGCCCACAGCA
>JAILMX010000185.1 GCA_024692205.1 Desulfovibrio sp.
TGTAACCGCCACCATCAAATGGGAGAAAAACATGCGAACTTTTACCGTCACCGGCATGAGCTGTGCGGCCTGCTCTGCGCGTGTGGAAAAGGCCGTTATCGCCGTTCCTGGAGTTACATCCTGTGCGGTGAACCTTCTCACCAACAGTATGGGCGTGGAGGGCGAAGCGGCGACCGGCGACATAGTCAAAGCCGTTGAAGCCGCCGGGTATGGCGCTCATCCTGTGGAGGCTGCCTCTGCAGCTTCATCAGGGCCATCTGGCAAAACAGATCCGCTGGAGGACACGGAAACGCCCCGTCTGCGCCTTCGCCTCATCTGGTCGTTACTGTTGCTGATCCCCCTTCTCTACATGAGCATGGGACACATGCTGTGGGACTGGCCCCTTCCCGCCTTTTTTACCGACAATCATACGGCCATGGGCCTTGCGCAGCTGCTGCTCACTGCCGCCATCATGGTCATCAATCAGAAATTCTTCATCAACGGCCTGCGAGGCCTCTCCCACGGCTCACCCAACATGGACACGCTGGTGTCACTGGGGGCCGCGGCTTCTTTCTGCTGGAGCACGTGGGTGCTTTTCACCATGACGCGAGCGCAGACTGACGGTAACAGCGCAGCCCTGCTCTCGGGGATGAGGGGGCTCTATTTTGAAACCGCCGCCATGATTCTGACCCTCATTACCGTGGGCAAGATGTTGGAGGCCCGCAGCAAGGGCAAAACCACCGATGCGCTCAAAAGTCTCATGAGGCTCGCCCCGCAAACGGCCACGGTGCTGCGCGATGATACGGAGAGGGTAATTCCCGTGGCTGATGTGCGCGTGGGCGACATTTTTCTCGTACGTCCCGGCGGCAGCATTCCGGTCGATGGTGAGGTGCTGGAGGGGACAAGCGCTGTCAACGAAGCCGCGCTCACCGGTGAGAGCCTTCCCGTGGACAAGGGAGTCGGTGACCATGTGTCCGGTGCCACGGTCAATCTGTCCGGTTTTTTGCGTTGCCGGGCCACGCGCGTGGGGAAGGATACGACCCTCGCCCAGATTATACGCATGGTAAGTGAGGCTGCTGCCACAAAGGCGCCCATTGCCAAACTGGCAGACCGTGTGTCTGGTTTGTTTGTGCCCCTGGTCATCGGCATTGCCGCGGTCACCACCGCCGGCTGGCTGCTGGCCGGGGAAAGCATGGGGTATGCGCTGGCGCGGGGCATTGCCGTACTAGTCATCAGCTGCCCCTGCGCATTGGGCTTGGCAACACCTGTGGCCATCATGGTGGGCAGCGGCGTGGGCGCGCGTCACGGCATTCTGTTCAAGACCGCAGCAGCCCTGGAACAAACAGGCAGGACACGCATCGTGGCTTTGGACAAGACAGGCACCCTCACCACCGGCTCCCCCGTGGTCACGGACATCCTGCTTGCGGACGGCGTGGCATCTGACGATTTGTTGGCTTGCGCCTTCGCCCTGGAGAACAAAAGTGAACATCCCCTAGCCCGCGCAGTGATGAAGGTGGGGGATGAGCGGGGTCTGGTTCCCGCCCCGGTGGAAGAATTCCGCGCCGTACCCGGTAACGGTCTTTCCGCCATGTCAGAAGGCAGGCAGCTGGCTGGGGGCAGTCGCGCCTTTATCAGCAAGCTGGCGTCTGTACCGGATAGCGTGGCCGTCCAGGCCGAAGTTCTGGCGACGGACGGCAAAACCCCGCTTTATTTCAGCCGTGACGGCTCGGTGCTGGGCTGCATCGCCGTGGCGGACACACTCAAACCGGACAGCCATGAGGCCGTGCGTCAGTTACAAAACATGGGCATCCGCGTGGTGATGCTCACTGGGGACAACGAACGAACAGCCCGCGCAATGGGGGCTCAGGCGGGCGTTGACGCTCTGGTGGCCGAAGTGCTTCCAGAAGGCAAGGAGCGCGTCATCAGGCAGCTGAAGGAAACGGGGTCCACGCTCATGGTAGGCGACGGCATCAACGATGCTCCTGCCCTCACAAGTGCTGACACGGGCGTTGCCATCGGCGCCGGTGCAGACGTGGCCATCGATGCAGCCAGCGTGGTGCTGGTCAACAACCGCCTTGCCGACGTTCCCGCCGCCATACGTCTGGGCAGGGCCACTCTGGCCAACATCAGGCAGAACCTGTTCTGGGCATTCTTTTACAATGTGCTGGGCATTCCCCTGGCCGCGGGCGTTCTGCAACCTCTCTTCGGCTGGACGCTGAACCCGGTGTTCGGGGCGGCTGCCATGAGCCTGTCAAGCTTCTGTGTCGTATCTAACGCCCTGCGGCTCAACCTGTACAAACCGCACAGCACGAGCCGTGTCAGGAAGACTCCTCCAGTAACGCTGCCCGTCTCCATGGATGCGGAAGAGCCCAAACCACGGGCCGAACGATGTGTCACATTGCACATAGCGGGCATGATGTGCCCGCATTGCGAAGGGCGTGTGAAAAAGGCGCTTGAGTCCATTGAAGGCGTCCTGTCCGCTTCCCCCAGCCATGAGCGTGCCGAGGCCGTGGTGAGACTGGCGGGCGACGTTGCCAAGGACACATTACGACAAGCCGTGGAAAAGGCCGGCTACCAATGGCAAGGCATGTGCTGATAGTTTGCACAGCACGCATCTGCGTAAAGGACACGCCATGACAGAACCCAATGAAAACACTGAACGGAAAGGCGAGGGGTGCATCCGGGTCAAAGACCCGCTCGACGCGATACTCAGGGCCGAGCCGAATATCAAGGTGATCGCCCCGGAACAGAAGGGGTCCCGCATCACAGTGACATTGCAGCCGCAAGACATACGGATGTGCCTTCACCGTCCCAAGACTGTACGCCAACTGCTCGCAGCTCTGGATCTAGCCGAAGAGACGGCTCTCGTCGCCCGTAACGGCGAATTACTCACTCCAGACCGTCACATCTGGCCGGACGAGGACATACTTGTCCGCAAGGTGACTTCCTCGGGCTGAGACCCCGCAAAACCATTTAGCGGGTTATATGGTCTTTCACCTAATTAACAGGGAAGCGAGTCCCCAAATTACGGTCGTAAGGGGCCCTCGCGAACAGACTAATTGTCGGTTGGCATGTCACTACCGCCAAATGCAGCCATATGCATGAAGGGGAATTCGCTGGGGAGGACAATCATGAAATGCAAGGTATGCAAGGATACGGCAGTCGTCGCGCTGCGCAGTCACAACAGTGCCTTCTGTGCGAAGTGCTTCAAGACATTCTTCCGTCGCGAGGTCGAGCGCGGCATTCATGCCCAAGGCCTGCTTGAGTCGGCCGACCGCATACTGGTTGCTCTTTCCGGCGGCAAGGATTCGCTCGCGCTCATGCTTGAGCTGTCGCTCATGGGTTACGACGTGACGGGCCTGCACATCGACCTCGACATTCCTCGTTCATCGGCGGCCGCGCGCGGCCATGTCGAACGCTTTTGCGCACGCCACGGTCTGCCCCTGATCGTAAAGGAGCTGAAAGAAGAGGGGCTCTCCATCCCGCTGGTGAAGGATGCGCTGACTCGGCCCGTCTGCTCGGCCTGCGGCAAGATCAAACGGCATTTCTTCAACAAGATCGCCATGGAAGGCGGCTTCACGGCCGTGGCGACAGGCCACAACCTTGATGACGAGGCCGCGCGCCTTTTCAGCAACACCCTCCGGTGGGACGTGGGCTACCTCTCCGATCAGGGACCGCGCCTTGAGGGGGAGAACGGCTTCGTACGCAAGATCAAACCCCTGTGGCGGCTGACGGAGTTCGAGACGGCGAACTACGCTTTCCTTATGGGCATAGAGAACCACTACGCCCCCTGTCCGTACAGCCCGGGAGCGACGTTCAGCACGCTCAAAGGGCTTCTGCAAAAGCTTGAAGCCGCCATGCCGGGGCGCAAGCTCGATTTCTATCAGGGCTTTCTGACGCGCGGACGGCCCGCCTTCGCGCGCGAGCAGGCCGTGTCCGGCGAGGCGCTTGCCCCGTGCGCCGAGTGCGGCTACCCGACATCCTCAGGCGACCACATCTGCGGCGTATGCCGCATCCGGCACGCCGTTAGGGAAAAAGCATAGCGAAATGCTGACGGTATACTGGATAAGAACCATGCCTGCCCCCTGCAGGAAACGCTTCCCACCGTCACCTTCGATTTCAGCCCTGTCCAAAAGGCTCCACCCAAGCTTTTGACAACTTTGCCATGTACGAAGCTAAACGTGGCGACAGGGACAATGCCGCAAGCCATCTGAAGGCAGCCGGTGAATTTGGCGCAAGCCTTGATTTCGCACGCGACTGTCTGAAAAAACGAGGGAACAATGAACTCCCGCCGCCACATCAACGGAACAGGCCGAACAGGCTGTGCGTCTTCACACGGCATACGGCTTTCTGCCCCGGACGGAGGCTCGCAGCCGCATCCCGGCCAACCACATCGGCATCAAGCCGTACGCGAACAATAAGATACTTTTCCTCGTCCTTTCCCGACGGCAAGGGGCCCGGGGCGAGTACTTCCGCAATGGCGCCGGAAAAACGCTGTCCATCTCCCGGCATATCGATTTCGCAGGGAGAACCTTCCTGTATGTCATCTCGTTTCTCAAGAGGAAAATAGGCGGTGATCCACGCCTTTTGATCTGATCCATCCGGCTGAATCAGAAGCACGGGGTCCCCCTGCCGGACAATCTGCCCGGGGACGGCACTCCCCGAAAGGACGCGTCCGCTGACAGGAGCCCGCAAATCCCCATCCGGGGCGGCGGCAACGGGCGCCTGCCGCAGCCCCTGCTGCGAATACCGGGCGTACCTCCCCTGCGATGCGAGGGTCTTCGCCTCCTGAATCTCCGAGCGCACGCGTTCCAGTTCCTGCCCCATTGCGGCGCGCACCCTGCTCACCCTTTCAAATTCCTCACGGGCGCTCTCCATCCTGCTGCGGGCGTCGGCTTCCTCCTTCTTCACGGCACGGTAACGGGTGCTCTGCCATTCGCTGTCCGGCATCGCCCGAAGGCGCAGCAGCACCTTCACATGCGCCGCCACGCTTTCGTCATAGGTCCGCTTCAGCATCTCCTCCTCATTGCGGGCCTTGGCAATCCGCTTGACCATGTTCTCTTCAAAGGCGGCTGCCTCCTTCAGGCGAGCGGCTATTTCGGCGGAATCGGGCGCGCGAAGGCCAGCGACATCATGCCGGGCCTCGCTCAACTGCCCCGCGTACGCGGAGAAATCCATCTTGCCGACGACTTGGCCGGCAAGCACGGAATCCCCAGGTTTGACGTCGAGCGATACGAGGCGCGCCGAAATATCCGCGGAGACGGCCCGCACGTCGCAATCCGCCACGGCCTGGACGCTTTCTATTTTTTCTCCGAGAGCAACCCACGTCCATGCCGCGGCAAGCGCCAGCACACAGGCGCTCAAGCCGTACAGAATAAGGGGCATTCTGGATTTTCTGGCTTTCGGCATCTCAATGTACAACGGTTCTTCCATACGTCACTCCAGGGCTTGTGAGCGAAAAAACTGCCGTGCGAAAAATCATGCACGAATCGTGCCCCAATGGCAAATGGAGCCATGCACTTTACAAAGAGTGGCGTGGCGCATACAACCTCATGGCGAATCAACGGCCGAATTCGGTCTTCTGGAGGATTCATGATTTCCCGCTTCCTGTTGGCGCTTTTCACCGCCACGCTCCTTTCCGGCTGCGCCGGTCCTGCGCTGACCATCGTACAAGACAAACAGTTCGACACGATGAACCGGCACATGCACCGCGAACTTGAGAAACGCGGCCTGCTGAACGCCGGACATGGCTTCAGCCTCCCCTTCTTCAACGCGCAAGCAGTCCGCTATGGAGACGTGCTTTTCCGCACGCTCACCCCATCCTTCATGCTGGGTGAATGCGAGCACGTCTACCTCGGCGGGACCTTCAAGGAAACCATGCAGCCGGACAGTCGCCTGAACCTGCGCGAAAACGGTTTTTCCATAGAGCACGCAACCCAAACCCTCGACATGGAAATGATAGGCATAGCCGACTGGAACGGCGACGGCCAAAAGGAATGGATCGTCTCCTGCCATGTGCACCCCAAACGTGCCGGACGCGACCGTACCTTCTATCTGCTCGTTCCGCCGCCGCTTTCCGACGGCGAAGTGCTCAAGGGCACGATCGCCGCCGTATGGGAATGCTACGGCGCGGCATGCAGTCTGCATCTGCGAGACACAAAGAGCATAGAACGCGATCCTGATGCCCTCACGCCGAAGACGGTCGTTCAGGACGTAACCCCCGGCGTAGGCACGGTGACGACGCCCCCGGACACATCCCGTTCATCCGGCAGTTCCGTCCAGGAACACCCCCTGTAGGCTGAAAACCGACGGTGTAACACATGTTCCTTCTCCCCCCGCAGATGCATACCTTTCTGAACAAGAAGAGCACGCGCCGCAGCGTCGGCATGCTCCTGCGCTTTATCCTTCTTATCTCCACCCTCATCCTGCTCTACTCGGCGATATTTCAGTATATCATGCAGCAGGAAGGCCAGGTGCACTCATGGACAACGGGTATCTACTGGACACTTACCGTCATGTCCACCCTGGGTTTCGGGGACATCACCTTCGGCTCGGACATGGGGCGTTTTTTCTCAATCATCGTGCTCATGAGCGGCATATTGCTCTTTCTCATCATATTGCCCTTCATGTTCATCGAATTCCTCTACGCCCCCTGGCTTGAGGCACAGAAAAAAGGACGCACACCACGCTCCCTGCCGGAAGGGACGCGAGGGCACGTCATACTCGTCAACCCAAGCCCCATAGCCCTCAACGTGGCCGACGACCTGAAGAACTTCGGCGCACCATACGTTTTGCTCTGCCCGGACAGCCAGACGACCCTCGACATGATGGATCGTGGCTACAATGCCGTGACGGGCGAGCACGACTCAACTGCGGTCTACCGGGATCTTCAGCTGTCCCATGCGGCCATGGTCGTGGCGCTCGACACAGACATGCGCAACACGAACATCGCCTTCACGGCGCGCGACCTTGACGCCGACGTCCCCATAGTCGCCACCGCACGCCGCGAGGAATCCGTGGACATTCTGCAGATGGCGGGCTGCACGCATGTTTTCCAATTCGCACGCCTGCTCGGCGAAGCGCTCGCCCGCCGGGTTCTCAACGACAAGGAACGGTGCAGCATCATCTCACGCTTCGAGGGGCTCATCATCGCTGAAGCGCCGGTCATGCGCACGCCTCTTGTCGGAAAATCTCTCAAAGAATGCGGCCTTCGCAACGCCACGGGCGTCAATGTCGTCGGCCTGTGGGAACGCGGACGCTTTACCCTACCCACCCCGGACACGGTCTTCACGCCCACCATGGTCATGGTCATCGCCGGCAATCAGGATCACATAAACGCCGTCAACGAGCTGCTCGGCCCCCACGGTGTCGGGCGAACATCAGGCGAGGAGCCGCCGGTCATCGTCATCGGCTGCGGCCGGGTCGGCTTGGCCGTGGCACGCCAGCTGAGAGCCAGCCGTCGCCCGTACAAGGTCGTCGACAAGACCCCCCACTCAGACATCCCCGAAGAGAGCATGGTAAGCGGCGACGCCGCGGACCTCAATGTTCTCGAACGCGCCGGTATACGCAACGCTCCGGCCGTGCTCATCACGACTCACGACGACGACACAAACATCTACCTCACCCTCTACTGCCGCCGCCTCTGCTCCGGTGCGCAGATCATCAGCCGGGCGAATCTCGACCGCAACGTCAGCATTCTTCATACGGCGGGCGCGGACCTCGTGCTGTCACTGGCGTCAATGGTCAGCAGCAACATCATCAATCTCCTCTCTCCGGGCAAGGTGATGATGATAAACGAGGGGCTCAACATCTTCAGAAGCAAAGTCGGGGAGCATCTGAACAACAAGCCCATGCGGGGCAGCGGCATCCGCAAGCTCACGAACTGCAGCGTCATCGCCCTGCACGACAACGCCGGGGAAATCCAGATCAACCCCGATCCCAACCACGTTTTCGAGAAGGGTGAGGAGCTGATACTCATCGGCGATTCGAAATCAGAAAGAGCCTTTTTCGCGCGATTCGGGGCATAAAACGCCGTGCGCCGTCCATAGCGAGGGGCGTACCCCTATCTCTCCTGAGGGGGGGCGTCTTTCTTCTGCTGTGAATCGTCTCCCCGAGGAGTTTCATCATGCACGGCGTAGACGGTCACGACATGCCCGCCCTCACCATTCTTGCCCTGCGAGGTCGTAACCACCGTCTTTCCGTCTGGACTGACAGCAAGCCCCACGGCATAGCGCGGCACAGACACGGTCTTCAGTATCTTCCATTGCTTCAGGTCAATGCAGGAGAGAGTGCTCGCGTGATTGTCCACGGCGTACAGGCGGTCGCCCTCGCGGTTCAAGGCTATCGTGCGCAAGCCGCTGCCGGCGCGCAGGCTTCTGCCATGCACCGTGGCGCCTGTTTTCTGCAAGTCTTTCACGGGCAGGGCATGGATGGTGCCCCGTGCGGAAACGAAGAGGGTCTCGCCGTCACGGCTCAGAACGAGATGCCGGGGCACGGAGATGTCGCGGCAAACAACGCGTGGTGACTCCTTGCCCTCCAGATCGAAGACCTCAAGCCCCCCGCCGCTCATGCGCGCCACGAAAAGAGATTTGCCATCGGGGCTGAAGGCCGCCCCCCGCAAGCACAGGCCGCAGGCCGCGTCTCGACGCTTGCCGGCAAGGCGCGAGGTATCCAGCTTTGTACCTGCGATGAGATGCTCCGTATAGGTGAAGTCGGCGGGGGAATCGGATGCGATATCAACCAGCCCCACAGTATTGTCCCCCCAGTGGATGACGGCGAGTTTCTTGCCATCGGCAGATGCGGCCAGAACCTTGGGCAGGGGGCCCGTTGGCATAACGCGCACTATCTGGTTGGTCGCTGTATCAATGACGGCCATGGCCGAGGGTGATTGCGCCCATTGGTCGTAATCCCGTCGATAAAAGGAGACCCACAGGTAGCGGCCGTTATGCGTCAGAACGCTCTCCACGGGCTTGCCCATGAAGCAGTTACGGCAGCGGCTGTCCGCCTGCCGCATATATGTGTAGCCGAAGACGCTGTCTTCCCCATTCAGGAAAAGGCCCGCATCCTCACGCCCGAAACGGTGGCGGATGACGTGCTGGAGCTGCCGTGAATCTGTGTCGTAGACAAGCGTCTCCCCGCCCTCTAGCGAATTGACGTAGAAAACGGAGCCGTCCGGACTGAAAATAACGGATTTCGGCGAATTAACGTGCGCACCGCGCAGTTCCGCGACTTTTTCCAGGAAGGAGGATTTCGCGGCGGGCTTGCTCTGCGCCGCCCGTGCGTAGCCCTGAAAGGCGCAGAGACAACAAACAGAAACACCGAGAATTGCGAAAAACCAGAGGTATCGGGGCATGAACATCTCCTTTTTCTGCCGAACCTACGGACCAGTCTGGTATCTGTCAACGGCAAAAGCGATAAATGCAGATAGAGCACGCCTCCCTCTTCTTGCGCTCGCCTCTGAACTAAGCTAAATATGAAGAATTGCAGATGCTAGGAATCACCATGACACAAAGTTCACAAACATCACCCTGCGGCGAGCTGCTCGCCGCCCTTGCTGGCTCGGCTGAACGCGTTGTCGAACTGCAGACGGCCCTCACAGCGGCCCGAGCCCTGCCTCCGGAGCATGGCGGTGACGGCGAGGCGGAAAAGGCCGCGTGGATAGAGGCCCGTCTCACCTCCTTGGGCATCACCGATATGCACCATGTCGATGCGCCGGACAGCCGCGTGCCAAGCGGCCTGCGTCCGAACCTCGTGGCGCGCATACCAGGCGAAAGCCTCCGCACGCTCTGGCTCTTTGGTCACATGGATGTCGTCGCTGCCGGCGACCCAGCCGCATGGACGGGCGACCCGTGGAAGGTACGCCGCGACGGGGACAGACTCTACGGCCGCGGCGTAGAGGATAACCAGCAGGCGATCGTCTGCATGCTCCTGCTCGCCGAGATGCTGCAAAAAACAGGCATACGGCCAGCGCTGGGCCTCGGCATGGTCTTCATGGCCGATGAGGAGAACGGCAGTCGATACGGCCTAGCCCACATCCTCAAGGTCGCCCCCGAGCTCTTTGCCAAGGATGACATTTATATCGTGCCGGACTTCGGCAGTCCCGACGCTTCCATCATCGAGGTCGCCGAAAAGGCCCAGCTGTGGCTCCGCTTCGAGACGATCGGCACGCAATGCCACGCCTCCACGCCCGAAAAGGGCGTCAATGCCATGGTCGCCGCGTCGCATCTGGTGACAGCCCTTGCCGAGGGCCTTGCCGCATCCTTCCCCGAAAAAGATGCCATTTTCTCGCCGCCGACATGCACCTTCGTGCCGAGCCGGCACGAGCGCAACGTCGAGGGGATCAACATCCTGCCCGGACGAGACGTCTTCTACGTCGACTGCCGTCTACTGCCCGCCGTCCGGCAGGAGGACGTGCTCGCCCGTGTACGTGAAATTGCAGACCACGTCGAACGCGCGCGAGGAGTTCGTATCTCGATAACAGTCGTCCAGTCGCAGCAGGCGTCCTTCACCGATGCCGCATCCCCCGTCGTGGCCCTCTTGCAGGACGCTGTCGAGAGCGAATACGGCATCCGCCCCCGCCCCGTCGGCGTCGGCGGCGGTACGGTGGCAGCCCATCTGCGTGAAAAAGGTCTGCCATCTCTCGTCTGGGCCCACATCCTGAACACCTGCCACCAGCCTGACGAATGCGCCCTGATAAGCGCCTCCATTGGCGACAGTCGCGTTTTCGCGCGCCTCATCATGAACGAAAGCCATGCCTGATCGCATCTACGACTGCATAGTCGCCGGCGGCGGTCACGCTGGCTCGGAAGCCGCCGCCGCCATGGCGAAACTTGGGCTTTCCGTCCTGCTCATAACCTCGAATCTCGACAGGCTAGGTTACCTCTCTTGCAATCCAGCCATCGGCGGCCTTGCAAAGGGGCACATGGTGCGCGAAATAGACGCGCTCGGAGGCATGATGGGACTCTGGGCCGACGCTGCGGGCATACAGTTCCGTACACTCAACGGGAGCAAGGGCCCTGCCGTGCGCGCCACCCGCGCCCAGATTGACAGGAGCGCCTATCAGCACGTGCTCAAGAAATCCCTGTACCGCATGCAAAACCTTGACCTCTGGCAGGACAGCGTGACGGAAATCCTGACAGACGACAGCCGCGTCACAGGAGTCGGCACCAGGCTCAAACGCACCTTCGCCGCGCGCAATGTACTTTTGACCACGGGCACATTCCTCGACGGGCGTGTCCATGTCGGCATGACGAACTTCGCAGCCGGGCGCATGGGCGATGCGGCATCCTTTGGCATATCCGACAGTCTGCGCGCCTTAGGACTCACGGTCGGACGACTCAAGACCGGCACGACCCCACGCCTTCTGCGCTCATCCATTGACTTTTCCGGCCTCGAAGTGCAGCCGGGCGAGGAGCCCGCGCCGCACTTCAGTTTTCGCGGGCCTGGCCCGATGTTGCCGCAGGTGTCCTGCCATATCACGTGGACTAATGAGCGCACCCACGAGATCATCCGCACGGGCTTCGACCGCTCCCCGCTCTTCACCGGCGTCATCAAGGGCACGGGGGCACGCTACTGTCCCTCCATCGAAGACAAGATAGCCCGTTTCCCCCACCACGACCGGCATCACGTTTTTCTGGAGCCCGAAGGGCTTGAAAGCGACGAGATATACACAAACGGCATCTCCACGAGCCTGCCGCTCGACATACAACTCGACATGATACACAGCATACGTGGTCTTGAGAACGCTGTCATGCTGCGGCCGGGCTACGCCATCGAATACGACTACGTACCGCCCGTGCAGCTCGCCCACACGCTGGAATGCCAGACCGTGCCAGGCCTATGGCTCGCAGGGCAGATAAACGGAACTTCAGGCTATGAGGAGGCCGCAGCGCAGGGCCTGTGGGCAGGCCTGAACATCACCTGCCATGAAAAGGGCAAAGCCCCGTTCACCCCTGGCCGCGACAAGGCTTACATGGCAGTTCTCGTCGATGACCTCGTCACCATGGGCACAAACGAGCCCTATCGAATGTTCACCTCACGCGCAGAGCACCGCTTGCTTTTGCGCGAGGACAACGCCGATGCCCGCATGACACCGCTCGGTCGCGAAATCGGCCTCGTCGATGACGGGCACTGGCGCCTCTTCTGCGAAAAGCAGGAGAAGATCGAGCGCGCTCGCACAATACTCACCGAGACGCATATATCCGCCCCCGAGATGCCTCTCTTCGCGCACGGCACCGATTTGGCGACGGTGCTCAGACGGCCGGGCGTCGACCTCGCCACACTCGCCGAGGCCCTGCGCTCCCTCCCCGCCCCCGCAAGGGACGTCGACGCCATGCTCGACAAACTGCCCGGGGATATTGCCTTGACCGTCCAGACCGATATAAAGTATGAGGGCTATCTGGTAAGGCAAAAACAGCTTGTGGAGCGCGCCGCCCGTTTGGAGAGCACGCCCCTCCCCCCAGATTTGGACTATTCCAGAGTGGCGGGGCTGTCGCTCGAGGTGGTCGAAAAGCTCGGCAGCGTGCGCCCGGCAACACTCGGACAGGCCGGGCGAATCTCGGGCGTGACCCCCGCGGCGGTAGCCTGCCTGGAGATACACCTTCACAAACTCGGCCTTCTGAGACCATACAAGGCGGCACAGAGGGCCGACGGCACGAAACACTAAGCCTTTTCAGGATTCCTCATGGAATTTCGTTCTGTTATCGAACAATGTCCCCTCTTCCAGTGGACGCAGTATCCTACCGAATTCATCTTCATCCTAGCGGCCGTAAGCATAGCGCTCTGCTTTCTGCTGGCCCATTTTCTGCCTCGCTTGCGAAGAATACTCATGATGCGCGAGCGCCGCATAGCTATTTACAAAACACTTGACCACGCCCAAGGCCAGAACGAAACCTTTGACATGATCCTCACGGCCGAAGGACTCCGCGTCACCCAGTCACTCATCTTGCAGGAAATCTGCGAAAACAACACACTGCGCTTCACCGCATTCAGTCATCTGCCCGATAACATCCTCGGCTGCACCGCTGATTTCTTCTTCAGGGTGAAGATCGAAGCCGGGCCCATCTACTACAAATTCCGTAGCAAGATACGGGCAGTACGCCTCGAGCGGGGACTCTGCGATCTCATCGCCGACATGCCCTCCGAGCTTCAGGTCGGACAGAAACGTAATTTTTTTCGGATGAGTCCTCAGCCGAAATCGGTACGCCTCGTCGCCATGTGGCTTCTGGGCGATAACCCTGACATCCCCCGCACGACCGACGCCATAGATTCTCCCTTCCTCGTGGCTTCGGCCTCAGCTCTCGCCGATGAGAAAGGCACGGCCCAAATTCAGATTAAAGACATCTCGGGCTCGGGGCTCTCCCTGCGCCTGTCCGGCGGCATCTCCGACAAGCGCATCAAGGAAGGAGGCAACATTCTCTGCCTCTTCGTCTACAACGAGTCCGCCGAGGAGGAAGAAGAGAACCTGCTCTCCTTCTGCTGCGCCGGCCGCATCGCCAACATCCGCCTTGAGAAGAAGGATGACCCAACAAGCCCGGCCGTGATCGGCATCGTCTATAGGAACTGGGCGACTATCAAGCCGGGCGACCGGGATATTAACTGGTTCAGTAACTCTTCGACTGACGGCGTAGGCCCCATACTGCACTGGGTAACGAAAATGAATCTCGAAAGGTACAGGCGCCCCGGAGAAAAGGGCGCTTCAACGCCAAACTCTTTTCTAGGAGAATCTCTTGGAAGACGGAACTGAAGGACACAGTAACCTCTGGTCGCGTTTGACAGGCCTGTTCAGGCACGAGGACGAGGAATCGCTGGAAAGGGCCATTCTCGAAGCACGGGCCGAGGGGGAAGTCGAACCCGACGAGGAATCCATGCTTCTCGGCATCCTCCGTTTCAACGACCTCCTGGTGCATGACACCATGATACCCCGAACGGATATAGACTGCGTTTCCGACTTGACCTCGCTCGCCGACGTGGCCAAGCTCATCGTCAAAACCGGTCATTCACGGATCCCCGTCTACAAGGAAACACGCGACAATATCACAGGCATATTGCACGCGAAAGATCTTCTGCCCTGCCTCATAGATTCCGCCCGCATGGAAACGCCCGTCAGTGAAGTCATGCGAGAACCTTTCTTCGTGCCTGAGACGAAATCGATACGCACCCTCCTGCAGGAATTCCGCACGCGCAAGCAGCACATCGCAATCGCCCTCGACGAATACGGCGGAACCTCCGGCCTCATTACCATCGAAGACGTGCTTGAGGAGATCGTGGGCGACATAGAAGACGAGCATGACGCCCCGCGCATAGAGGACGTCGTGAAGATCGGCGAAAACACGTGGGAACTCACGGGCAGGGCGACTCTTGAGGAGCTCGAAGACATCGGCCTCGCCATCGACACCGACGAGGTGGACACCATCGGCGGCTATCTTAGCATGGAGGCCGACCATGTACCCGCCAAAGGCGAGAAATTTGTCATCGACGACTGGCTTCTGACCGTGCTGGAGGCAGACGCCAAGCTCGTACATCGCCTGCGCATGGAACCCGCCCGCAAGGCGCCTGTGGAGGCACACGAAGGGGAATAATGAACAGACAGTCCATTTTCTGGGGACTTGCCGGGACTGTCGCCGTCTGGCTGGGTTTTCCCTCAGACTTTGGCCATGCCCCCGCGCTTGTCCTTCTGTGGCCTGTTGCCCTAGCCGCCCTCGGCCTGTCAGCCCCAGCGGCGCGCCCGGCATTCATGCGCGGCTGGATGAGCGGATTTGCCGGCATGACGGCGGCGCTCTACTGGCTAACACTGCCCATGACCATAGTCGGAGGGCTGCCGTGGGTCGCGGCCGCCGGCTGCACCCTTTTCGTGACCTTCTGCCTCTCCACGGCCTGCGGGCTTTTCTCGCTCGCCACACACCTTTGCCGCACCATGCATCCCTTTCGCATGGCCGTCTTTCTCGGTCTTCTGTGGGCAGCGCTCGAAGCCCTCTACGCCGTTTCGGCCGGCTTTCCGTGGCTGCCGATTGCGGGAGCTCTCGCGCCCTGGCCCGTCATGGTACAGGCGGCCGACACCTGCGGTGCATGGGGCGTGGGGGCTCTGTGGACGACGGCATCGCTTCTCCTCTTCTTCGCCCTCGCAGGCCACCCGAACGCCGCTAAAAAATCCCTCGCCGCCGGACTCGCAGGGCTCGTGCTTGCATCCGCCATTCTCGGCTACGGCGTCTTTCGCCTCAAGACGTGCCCGTTCGAAGAAGAACCGAAAGGCAGAGGCACCATAGGCGTCCTTTTTGTCGAGGGCAACGTGGATCAGAACGCGAAATGGTCCCCCGCCTTCCAGCGGCAAAGCGTGGAGCTCTACATGCGCCTTACGGCCGAAGGCCTCGCAGCCCTCCCGAATGAAAAACCACTCGTCATCTGGCCCGAGACCGCCATGCCCTTCATCTTCACGCGAACGCCTCTTCTCGCCGAGCTCGTGAAGATGACCGCACGCTCGAACGGCTGTCCCCTGCTCTTCGGTGCGCCCGACAGGGCAATGCCGACGCCCACCGAACAACGGATCGGAAAGCAGCCGCCCGTATACAACCGCGCCATACTCCTCGATCCTGAGGGCAGAGTGTCGGGGTATTACGACAAGCAACACCTCGTTCCCTTCGGCGAGTACGCCCCCGCATGGGCCGATTTCGAATTCCTCGCCCCCCTGCTCCAGGGAGTCGGCATCTTCTCGCCGGGCGGCCATGCCAATGCGCTCAGGCATGGCGATATTGCCCTGGGCATGCTCATTTGTTATGAAGGGATATTCCCGTGGCTTGCACGCGAACGCGTGGAAAGCGGCGCCAACATTCTCGGTGACATCAGCAACGACGGCTGGTTCTCGACGACGCCGGCATCGCGGCAGCACCTCTACCTGACGACCCTGCGCGCCATCGAGGAAGGCCGCTGGATATTGCGCGGCACCAACACGGGGATATCGGCCGTGATAGACACCTGCGGCCGTATCGTGCGACACGGCCCCCAGTTCAAAGCAGGCACGGTATACGCCCGGGCGCGGCTCAATACGGAAACGACGCGCTGGCATGCGCTCTCCCCCTGGCTCATGGGAGCGGCCCTGCTCGCGCTTCTCTTGATTCCACTTGCTGGCAGATGCCGGCGAAACTCTGCTACGACACGGTAAAAACGATGACTGAATCCCCCCTGCATTTCACGGATCTCAAGGCTGCCTGCCAACCGCTTCTGCAACGCTTTGAAACGCTCTGGAGGAGTCTTTGACCTTGCGGCCGATCAAAAACGTCTTGCCGAGATAGAGAAGGAGCTTTCCAAACCCGGCGCATGGGACGATCCCAAGGCGCTCACCCCCATTCTTCAGGAGAAGGGGCGCCTTGAAGAAGAGGTCGCCCGTCTGACACAGCTTAAGACCTGCCGGGACGACCTTGAGGAATGGCTCGTCCTCGCCGGCGAAGCAGAAGACCCAGAGGCCCTTGAATCTCTGGCGGAGCAGCAGGCTGCCCTTGAGCGACAGCTTGAGGAGACCGAGATTGTCATGTTGCTCAGCGGAGAAAACGACGGCCGCGGCGCCCTGCTCGAAATCCACCCCGGCGCCGGCGGCACAGAATCGCAGGATTGGGGCGAGATGCTCTTGCGCATGTACGGACGATGGGCCGCCGCCCACAACTACAAGATGGAAGAGCTCGACTACCAACCCGGCGACGAGGCCGGCCTTAAACGCGTGACAGTGCGCATATCAGGTCCGCATGCCTACGGCCTGCTCAAAGGTGAGCGCGGCACACACAGGCTCATCCGCATATCGCCCTTCGACGCTTCGGGCAGGCGGCACACATCCTTCACGGCTGTCGACGTCATTCCCGACGTGGGCGATGACATCCAGATAGATATCAAGGAATCAGACCTGCGCATTGACATCTTCCATTCAAGCGGACCAGGCGGGCAAAGCGTCAACACGACGAGCTCTGCCGTGCGCATCACGCACCTGCCGACCGGGGTCGTCGTACAATGCCAGAACGAGCGCTCGCGCTTGCACAATCAGGAGGGCGCCATGCGGGTTCTGCGCGCACGACTCTACGCCATGGAGCAGGACAAACGCGACAAAGAGCGCCAGGACGCCTACGACAGCAAAACCGCCATTGACTTCGGCAGCCAGATACGTACCTATACCCTCCAGCCCTTCCGCCTGATCACCGACCATCGCACCGGCAACAAGTACACCGACGTGGATGCCATCCTTGACGGCGGCATAGACCATCTCCAGCATGACTACCTTTTGTACTGCCATGAGCAAAAACACTGATCTCGACGCACTTGCTGCCGAGCTTTCATCGCTCGGAGCGGACACGGCCTCCGGCCAGAACGACCTGCTCGTCGCCCGAGTGCTGCGCGGCATCTCCCAACGCCGCTGGAAAGAGTTCTGCAATGCCCACGCAATGAATCACTGGGGGGCGGTGCCCGTCTCCTCCCTGCCGGTAACCCGCCTCGCCGACCTCGGCGCGGATGCGGGCCCTCCGGCGGACCTCGTCTACGCGCTTATGGCCGAAGTCTTCACGCGGCAGCTGCAACGAGAACTGACGCGCCTTTCCCGTACGGGTGGGGAACTCTCCCTCGTCTGCGCCCGCCCCTTGGCGGATACGGAGGACGAGGCCCTTCTGGCAAAGCTTGAAAGAGCGCTTGCCGACAGCATGCACGCCCGCCTCGACAGTTGCGACAGTCTGGCAATAGACGAGCACGGCCACCCCATGGCTCTTCTGCCAGGCACAGGGCCCATGCGCGTGCGCCACATGGCCGAACAGGTCCAGCAGGATCTTTCGAAGGCCTTCCGCAAGATCTCCCCCAAAGCGACCTGCGCCGTCGGCATTGTCTGTACCGGGCAGGGCGATGAGATCACCCCCGTCGACCTCATCGGTCAGGTGCATGCGGCGCTGGCAGAAGCCCCTCGACAAAAGGACCGCATACGCCTTCTGCTGACGAAATCCCTAGATGACAGGGCGACTATGGTTCATTCCGACGAAAAACGTTTCCTCTTCTTTGGAGCATAGATCATGAACAGCACTCTGAGTCTGGCCATCCTCAGCGGCAAGGGCGGGGTCGGCAAGACCAACATCTCTCTCAATCTGGCCTGCGCCCTGCATCAGCTGGGCTTCAAGCCCCTTCTGATGGACTGCGACATGGGACTCGCCAACCTCGACATTCTCCTCGGCATAACGCCGACGGCGAACCTTCAGGACGCACTCATGGGCCAGACCCCCATGAAGGACGTGCTTTTCTCCATCGACAAAGGCTTCGACGTACTGCCTGCCGCCTCTGGCGTGCCCGAACTGAACGAGCTCAAACCCGAGCTGCGCGGCATCCTCATTGACCGACTCGAGCCGCACCTCTCCTCCTATGACTATGTCTTCATGGATCTCGGTGCCGGCATCTCCGAAAACGTCCAGACCTTCGCCGCGCTCGCATCCGTGCGACTCATCGTCATAACGCCCGAGCCGACCTCGCTCACAGACGGTTACGCGCTTGTCAAAGTGCTGAACAACCGTTTTGGCATGAAGGACTTCATGGTGCTCGTCAATCAGGCATCCTCCGCAAAGGAGGCGCAGGTCACCTTCGAACGCATGCACAAGGCCTGCCTGCACTTTCTGCATGTGGAGCCCGTCATGCTCGGCCATGTACGCCTCGACAGCAAATTACCCGAGGCCGTCTGCCGACAAAAGCCCCTTCTCAAATATGCCCCATCAAGCCCGGCCGCGCGCGACATCATGGCCATCGCCGAGAAGCTTCAGAAGATTCGCCTCAGCATGGCCGACTGGCTCGCAGACCGTAGTATCCTCCATCGGCCGACCGATACCGCCTCCACCGAAGAGGCGCTCGCCTAAATGCGAGAAAAAAAGGTTGCATCCAACCGCAAAAATCGGCAATAATAAAGACAGTCTGTTTCTTTCGTGGAGGGAGTGTTGCATGAACAAGAGCGAGCTTATAAAAAAACTGGCCGATGAGACGAATATTGGTCTGGATGAAGCCTCCGACATCGTCACCATCTTCGTGGACACCGTCAAGAAATCCCTGCTCGATGGCGACCGCGTCGAGATCCGCGGATTCGGCAGCTTCAAGATCAAGGAATATGCAGGCTACACAGGGCGCAACCCGAAAACGGGCGAAAGCGTGGCCGTGAAACCCAAACGCATGCCTTTCTTCCGCGCGGGCAAGGAGCTCAAAATTCTCGTCAACAGCTAACCAGAGGGAGGCCTCCATGCTTTTTCACGGTGCCATCACGGCGCTCGTCACACCCTTCAGGAACAATGAAATTGACGAAGACGCCTACCGCAAGCTCATAGACGACCAGATAGCCGCCGGCATACACGGCCTCGTGCCCTGCGGCTCGACGGGAGAATCCGCGACCATGTCTCATGCCGAGCATGAGCGCGCCGTCGCCATTTGCGTCGATCAGGTGAAGGGGCGTGTTCCCGTCCTTGCCGGCTCCGGCTCAAACAACACGGCCGAGGCCATAGCTCTTACGAAATCCGCCAAACAGGCCGGTGCCGACGGTGCCCTGCTCATCACCCCCTATTACAACAAACCGACGCAGGAGGGCCTGTACCAGCACTACGCCGCCGTAGCGCGCGCCGTCGATATCCCGATGGTTCTCTACAACGTGCCCGGCCGCACCGGCTGTAACATGCTCCCCCCCGTTATCGCCCGCCTTGCCCGTGACTTTTCCAACATCATCGGCGTCAAGGAGGCCACCGGCAATCTGGCTCAGGGCAGTGAAGTCATCCAGGCCTGCCCCGAAGGCTTCCTCGTTCTCTCCGGCGACGACTTTACGGCACTGCCCCTCATGAGCATCGGCGGCGCGGGCGTCATCTCTGTCTCGTCGAACATCATCCCGGACAAGGTCGCCGCAATGTGCGACGCCTTCGAACGCGGTGACATGAAGGAGGCCGTACGCATCCACTATGAATGCTACGCCCTGCACAAGGCCATGTTCTTCGAGACGAACCCTGTGCCGGTCAAGCAGGCCCTCGCCATGATGGGCCGCATGGCGGGCGATGTGCGTCTGCCACTGTGTGCCATGAGCGAAGCGAACGAGGCAAAACTTCGTGACGTTCTGCGAAAATACGGCCTTGTGAAGTAGCCCACTTCTTCCAAGCGCAACAAAAAAAGCCCTCGGCGTTCAGAGGGCTTTTTTTGTTCTCTCGCTGTTGAAAGACATGTCAGCGACGCGCAAAAATCAGACGGGCATGATAAGCCCCCTTGAAAGGAGTTCGCCTGCCAGAAGGCCCACGGGCAGACCTACCACTGTCGACCACGCGCCCTCTATGCGTCGTATAAGAAAGGCGCCCTGCCCCTGTATGGCATAGGCGCCGGCCTTGTCGTCGCACTCATGGGTAGCAACATAGGCGGCGAGAACGTCTTCTCCCCATGGGTGGAAGAAGACCGTTGCCGTGTCGCTCAGGCACGCCTCGTCTTGCACGGCTGCCCCGTCATAGACGAGCAGACACAACGACGTCGTGACGGAACTCTCCCGCCCGGACAGGCGAATAAGCATGTTCAGAGCGTCATGCGCATCTATGGGCTTTCCGAGTATGGTCCCCCCTACGGAAACAACCGTATCCGCGGCGACGATGACCGTGCGACCAGCGGAGAACGCCTTTGCCGTCTCGCCGATGACGGCGGGCGGCAGGCACGAAAAAGCCTTCAGGCGGGCGACTTGTCGTGTGAATTCGGCGGGGTCATCGTTGCAGACGGGCTCCGGTTCCTCAACGGGCGGCGACACTGCGGCGTAGGCTATTCCCCAGTTGTCAAGCATCTCACGCCGGCGCGGGGATGTGGAGGCCAAAATCAGCGATACCCCTCTGACCAAACGGAAAAGAGGACGAAGTGTGTAGACCGTCCCCATGCTGGCATCTTCCATCACGCGCCCCGTCAGGAAGTCTTCGCGTCCGATGGGCAATGTCTGAGCACCTCATGCCCACGCACGTCGATCACGCGAAAAATGCCGTCCTCGTATACCCCGTAGGTACCGGGCCAGCCGTTCTTGGGCAGGGAGAGCGAGCCGGGATTCCAGAAATGCAGGCTTTCGAGCGTCTCACCGCGCGGTATGTGCGTGTGTCCGCGCAGGATGACCGTACCCGCAGGATAGGCTGGCGGCAACGGTGGTTGCTCTGGCAAGCGATGCCCGTGGCTTGCGAAGATACGCAGGCCATCGCAGTCTATCCACGCACTCTCGCTCACGGGAAACGGCAGAAGCGCCAAGTCTACCTCGGCATCACAGTTGCCCCGAACGACCGTGAGTGCACAGGGCAGATTGCTCAGGTCGTCGGCCTCCTTCAGCACGCTCCGCGTGTTGTAGCCGTCAGGCAAGGGATTGCGCGGCCCGTGGTACACAAGATCACCCAACAGGACGATCATATCGGGATTGAAGCTCTCCGCTGTCTTGAGGAGAAAACGCAGGCTGGAGAGCGCCCCGTGCAGGTCAGATGCTATGAGCAGACGCATCACTTCACCGTCCTTTTGCCAGCGTCCCAGTCTGCCTTCGGAACGGCTTCCTCAATGAGCATGACGGGGATGTCCTCGTGTACGGGATACACGACGCCGCAGGTTTCGCAGACGAAGCCATCGGGCGCGGCGGAATCACTCCCCACGAGGGTAAGATCGCCCTTGCAGCGTGGACAGGCCAGAATCTTGAGCAGTTCTTCGGTATTCACGAAAACTCCGTTTTTTGGGCATGATAGACGCAAAAAGCACAACCATCAAGCGAATTCGAGGGCTGGTGGGCAGACCAGAGCGTTACACTCGCGGATCGAAGCATCTCGACATCTCTCGAAATTTCGCCCACAAAAAGATACGGGCATGGCCCAAGCGATTGCACGATTCCGTTCCTGCGGGCAGCACCAGAAACAAAAAAGCCTCCGGGGTACGAGCCGGAGGCGGAAGAAAAAATTTGGCAGCTACCTACTTTCCCACATGACGGTATGCAGTATCATCAGCGACGAAGAGCTTAACTGCCGAGTTCGGAATGGGATCGGGTGTACCCTCTTCT
>JAILMX010000212.1 GCA_024692205.1 Desulfovibrio sp.
CCTCGTCATCGGCCCTGCCGGCATCGGCAAGACGTCGCTCATCCGCACGATACTCGGGCAGGGCAACGACGACGGGCAGGGCTGGAAGACGCTTGAGGGCTTCGCTCCCGAAAAGGTCTGCGTGCTCTCTGCGGAGAGCGGCCTGCTCTGCGTCCGCGACCTCGTGGCAGCCGGGCAGGTCGAGGGCTTCGAGATAGGATCCATCGCGGACTTTCACGAGGCCCTGCGGATGTGCCAGTCCGAGGACTTCAAGGCCAAGGGCTATCAGTGGCTCTTCATCGACAGCCTGACGGAGATCGCCAGCCGCTGCGCGGAGAACCTGCAGGAGAAGTACCCCTCCAAGACGGACAGCTTCAAGATGTGGGCCGGATACTCCAGCACGATGACCGACATCATCAAGGCCTTCCGCGACATGGACAGCTGCAACGTCTGCTTCACCTGCCTGCAGGCCTACGACAAGGACGAGTTCAACAGGCGCTTTCCCGCGCCCGACATCGCCGGCTCAAGCCTCAAGCAGCGCCTGACCAGCTATTTCGACGAGGTGTTCGTCATGGACCGCGTGGCTTCCTCGCTCGACCCGAACGACCCTAAGCCGGTGCTGGTCTTCCAGACATACGAGCCGGTGGGGCTCGCAAAGGACCGCTCCGGCCGCCTCGCGCCGAAGGAACGGCCGAACCTTCTCCACATCAAGAGGAAGATTCTTGAGTCGTAATCCCTTTTTTCAGGTCACGCGCAAGGCCGTCCGAGCACGGCCTTACGGCGATTCTATAACAGACACAAATCCAGACAAGGAGCATGACATGGATCTCGGATTCGATTTGACCGCCACAGAAGAATACTCTTCCTTCGACCTCCTCCCTCCCGGCGAGTACCACGTCGTCATCGACGGCGCGGAGATCCGGCAGACGCGCGGCGGCGACAACACGCTTTCGCTCTCCTACCGCGTCATGGACGGCCAGTTCACCAACCGCAAGGCCTTCGACAACCTGAACCTCTGGCACCACAACCAGCAGTGCCAGCAGATCGCCATGAGCCAGCTCAAGTCCATCCGCAAGAGCGTGGGCCTCAATCCGAACGTCGGCGGCACGACCGAGGAGCTCCTCGGCCGCCAGATGCTCGTGAAGCTCGCCATCCGCAAGGACAAGAACGACTCGACAAAGGAATATCAGGACTTCAAGGGCTACAAGCCCCTCGGTCCGGCGTCCTCGACAGGCGCGGCGCCGATGCATCCCGTCCCCCCGCAGGCCGCGCAGCAGCAGGCCGCGCAGCAGTTCCCGTGGAACTAGGAGCGTGAATGATGGAGCTTCGCCCGTATCAGCGCGAATGCCTGGACGCGACGCTCGCCGCGATGCGCAACAAGCCGGATGTGCTGATACAGGCGGCGACGGGGGCCGGGAAGACGATCTTCTTCTCGGCCCTCATCCGGCACTGCATGGAGCATTACAAGATGCGCATCGGCGTTCTGGCGCACCGCGAGCAGCTCATCCGTCAGGCGCAGGACAAGCTTGTGCGCGTCTGGCCCGAAGGCATGGGAGACATAGGCCTCGCCTGCGCGTCCGTCTCGTCGAACGTGGAACTCGAGCGCCCCGTGGTCATCGGCTCGCCGCAGACGCTGGCGCACCGGCTGGACGCCATGCCGCCCCTGCAGATGCTCATCGTCGACGAATGCCACCGCATGCCGCCGAAGAACGCAAAGAGCCAGTACGGCGACCTCATCAACCGCCTGCGCGACTACTATCCGAAGATGCGCCTCATCGGCGTCACGGCCACGCCCTTCCGCCTCGGCCACGGCTACATCTACGGCGACCACTGCCGGGCCGGCGCAAAGAACTGGTTCGACGACCTCACCTACAGCATCAGCATCAGGACGCTGCAGGACGCGGGCTACCTCGTGCCGCTCCTGCCCTTCGGCATCGAAAAGCCCGGAGGCCTAGACGGCGTCAAAAAGAGCGCGGGCGACTTCAACCTCGGCGAGCTCTCCGACCTCATGAGCGCCGACATCCACATCGGCAGCGCCGTGAACGCCGTACGGGACTACGCCGCGCAGTGCCGCCACATCGTCGTCTTCGGCGTCAGCATCGAGCATGCCGAGCTTCTGAAAAAAGCCTTCGCCATGGCGGGATACCGCGCGGGCGTCGTGCATTCGAAAATGGCGCACCGCGAGCGCATGGCAACGCTCGACGCCTTCGACCGCGGCGATCTCCAAGTCGTCTGCAACGTGGGCGTGCTCACCGAGGGGTGGGACTGCACGAGCGTCGACTGCATGGTCATGTGCCGCCCCACGATGTCCCCCGCCCTCTTCGTCCAGATGGTTGGGCGCGGCCTTCGCACGCACGAGGGCAAAAGCGGCTGCATGCTGCTCGACCTCTCCGGCAACTGGGAGCGCCACGGCGATCCGAACGAGCCGAAGGTCACCTGGGGCAGGATGAAGGACACGGCGCCCAAGCCCGTCGAATGCCCCGAATGCCGCTACATGAACAGACCGGGCGCCATGAAGTGCAAAAACTGCGGCGCGCGGCTCCATGAGGAAAAGGAGGGCCTGCCCTGCCCGCACTGCGGCGAGCCGAACGCGCCCGCCGCCATCCGCTGCTGCTCCTGCGACGGCGTGCTCAAGACCGTCGAGAACAAGGCCCAGCGGCTGACGCGCCTGACAGCACCCGAAAAGGAAGAGCCTTTCGGCATACGGCGGTGCGCCGTTCACGGCGAACCGACCGTCAACACGGATTTTGTCAGCCGCAACGGCAACCGCATGATGGCCATCCGCATGCTCTGCGACGTGCCTGGCCACAACCTGCCCATATCGGTCAGCAGTTTTCTCGACCTCGAGGGCAACGCCTCCGTGCGCGGACGGGAGAAGGCAAGGGCCGCATGGCGGCAGCTGACGGGCACGATAGCGCCGCAGACGCTGGACGAGGCAGGCGGGCGCATCGAAGAGATCCATTTCCCCGAGTCGGTTTTGGTGAGGCAAAGCGCGAACGGATATTTCAACGTTGAGAGGTGGGCTTGATGGCAACGCTGCCGCAACCGCAGATAATCACGGACATGTACGAGGCCGCATCCAGAGCGCGCGGCACGAAGGGCCGCAGCTATCTCGGCATGAGCGGCATCGGCGGGCGGTGCGAACGCGCCCTCTGGTACGGGTTCAGGGGCTATACGCCGTCAGCCCTGGAGGGCCGTGCGCAGATGATTTTCAACCTCGGCGACCTCGTGGAGCAGGAGGTGCTGAAATGGCTGCGCGCCGCCGGCTACCGCATCGCGGAACAGCAGCGCGAGTTCGTCGCCCTCAACGGCTACTTCCGGGGACACTGCGACGGCGTCATCGAGGGCGCCACGAAGCGACCCCACATTCTCGAAATCAAGAGCGCCTCGTCAAGGCGCTTCAAGATGTTCCAGAAGGACGGCATACGCGCCGTCAGCGAGGAGTACTGGGCGCAGGTGCAGTGCTACATGGGCTACAGCGGCCTCGACCGCGCCGTCTGGGTCGTGATGAACAAGGATACCTGCGAGCTCTATTCCGAGCGCGCGCATTTCGCCAAAGGCGAATTCAAGGCCCTCGAGGAGAAGGCCGTCCGCATCATCAACGCCAGGGACAGGCCGCCGCGCGGATATCCCGAAGGGGCGCGGGATTGCGGCTGGTGCGCGTACGCCGGGCACTGCGCCTCAGATGGCCCCTACGTCCAGACGACGCAGTCCTGCGGCTCGTGCTGCTACTGCGAGCCGGAGCGCGGCCGCATGTTCTGCCGCTTTCCCGCGCATCCGAACGAGATCACGCGCTGGGGGGAGTTCTGCCTCGACTGGAAATTCAAACAGGACATCGACAGAGTGCCTTTCTGAAAGAGGAATATGCCATGACGGACGTAATCATTCGCATCAAGGGAATCATGCATGGCCGCGGCAAGGGCCCCGGCGTCAGCGCGTACTGGATCAGCCCCGGCGGCGCACCGCATTACATTGAACAGCCGTACACAGACACGGCCTGCAACTTCGAATGGAAGGCCCTGCGACTCGCTATTGAGCAGATCGCCGAAGTCGATACATCCGGGCTCGGGCCGCTGCACTTCAGCGTTTACACGAATCTCAAGAACATGCTGCAACGCTTCGCAAACCGGCACAAGACCAAAGACCATACCGAAGATCAGCGTTTCATCTTTGAAACCATCGATCGAAAAAAGATGAACGTGGACTTCGTTCATGTCGCAAAAGGTTCCGAGCCTGAAGGCATAGACAGTCTCTGCGCCGAGGCCGAAGCACGCGCCGTCAGGCTTGTCGAGGAAAAAGGCAATGGCCCGTGAGCGTTGAATGCCATCGTTACAGGCGACATAAGAAAATGCCCGCAAGGCGCACCCTCTCTGCTCGACTGGGTGCGCTTTTTCTATGCCGGCGTGACGCTTTGCGCCATGCCGGACGGGAGCATCGAAATCGACGCCCCGACAGGGCGCGAAGGGCTGAAAGCCTATGTCAAAACACGGGAAAAAGAACTGTGGGAACTCATGACAAGATGACAACATGGCGCACTATTCCCGGCTTTGCCGGCTACGCCATAAACGACGAGGGCGACTGCGTGAGCCCGCTTGGCAATGAGATAACGCGTGTCGGCTACAAGAAGGACCGCTACAACCTCACGAAAAAGGACGGCACCCATTACAATGTGGCCATCTCGAAACTGCTTGATGCGGCCAGGAAACGCGGGCGCATCATTCCTGGCACCATGGAAGAGGCCCCCATCGAGCTCCCAGAAAATGTCGAGGAGCCCGAAGTTGAGGAAGCTCCTGCCGAGGAGGTCGTGCGCAGAAAGCCGAAAACCGACTCCGCAAATTCCGAATACTGGTACTCAAAGGAACTCAAACCATCACGCCTCTGTCACGACTGCAAGAAACCAACGAACGATTACCGATGCCCCGATTGTCAAAATCTATGGCGCAAAAAGAACAGCATCACCGGATGCGGAGACACGTCTTTCGACGTTATTTATGGAGACTAGCACAATGCCCCCAAAGACACAGGATGAAATCAAGGCCGAATTGCTTGCGCGCTTGAACGCCACCGCTGATGTGGTGGCAAACCTTTCGGCGCAACTGGAAGACGTCGAGGAGAAAATTGCCCCCGCTCCGGCACCGTTCCCCGAAAACGTCTCCGTGGAAAAACTCTTTTTCTTGTCGAGGGAAGGCGAAGCACGGGACAAACTTTTTTCCGCTTTGGACATGGTGAATAAGGCTGTCCAGACAATGCACAAAGAAGCGAAAAACGCTACGCATGGCGTCCAGCACCTGCGCAACGGGAAGGCATGGGGACACGTAATGGAAAAGGCAAGCAACCTGCTATATGCGAATTTCCATGCCGTCGAGGAGTCAATGCGGGCAATGGCAGATAGCGCGCACCTTGTGGCGACGCTGGCGACCTTCGCACGCGCTGACGTTGTCCCCGAAGATGAAACGCTGGAAGGGGGCGCGGAATGAGCGAGCAAATGAAAGCCATAGGGGCTGAATTTGAAGATTCCTTGCAGGATGCAAAAGACATCACCGCTTTTTTGCATGATGTGGCATGCCTCCGCTCCGTTTCGGGAGATGAAACATCCTCGGTTCTTCCCGGCTGCTCTCCGTGGCAAGGTCTTGTGCTTGTGCATGAGATGCTTGCCGAAAAGTTGCAGACCATGAGCGAGTGTTACTATGGCACTTCGCGAGGAGAATAATAAATGGAGGCCATGATGCCGTATATCTACTGCTTGATTGTGACACTCGCACAAGTCGCCACATGCGCTTTCCTTGGCTGGTGCACCCTTCAAGGCGCATCATTGTGGCTGATTGTCGTAATGCTCGGCATCGGGTGCGCTACGGTAATTCCAGCGAGAGACATATTCACCTGTCCGAAATGCGGATGGATTGGAGAAGTCAAAACATACAAGGCCCTGAAAGGGGAAATTACTGTTGTCCAAAAAGAGCCGGTGGCCGACCATGACTGACACCGAACTTGAAGCCCTTGAAGCCGCCGCCAGAAAAACAAAGGATACAATCGGTATTGAAGAAAGGCTTCAAGCTGAAACTTGTTTTGTACGGCTAGCTCGTCCGATGCGCATTCTCTCGCTGATTGCAGAGCTGCGGCAGATGAAGGCGGAGCAGGATTGGTTGGCCTCTCGCTTTTTGAAGGGCGGCAGATGCCCATCAAAAGAAGCGTGGAGAAAATGCGACCTAGATAATGGCGTTGACTGCAAAACATGCTGGCTCAATGCCGCCAAGGAGGCCACATGTCAGAAGTAACTTTTGCGCCGTTCCAGCAAATACTTGCGAGGGTTACTCACAGTAAAATATGGTTTGCAACTTTGTTCTCTCATTATACAGAAGATGGAGAGATTGCAACATCCACTGGACATCTTTTCTCGCCTGATGCCGTGCTCCCCTACACCGACGAAACAAAGCATCTTCTCGGCACAACCGACAGCCCCACGCCGCCGGAGCAGAAGTTTCAATGGGGCGACCACGTCGAAGTGCGAGATGAAGAAATACAAGCATGGCTTCCTGCTATTTATACAGGTAAGAATGACCGTGGTGTGTATGCTATTCTTAAAGGAGAGCCGCTTGTAAATCACTGGAAATATTGTCGCCACGCCGACTGGTAGGGGGAGCCAGAATGAAAAAC
>JAILMX010000013.1 GCA_024692205.1 Desulfovibrio sp.
GCCTCCCCTGCTGGAGGTGCAGCTGCCCATGTCGAACGCGACCGTGCCCGTGACGACGCCTTCGATCGAAGATCTGCTTGCCGGTATGGCGCAGGAGAAACCAACACCGGAAGTTCCCGTCGGCAGGGAGATGAGCATCCCTGAAAAGGCGAAGGATTTGGATTTTCTCAAGGGAAAATGGCGATGCAACACGGGTCTTTTCAATACGCGCACTCAAGAACCCGTCATCGTCGAGTTCTCTTTCGACAAGAACGGCAACGGCACGGTTTCGACGATTGAAAAGTCTTCGGGAACGGCGTATTCGGGCAAGGCCAGGGGAAAACTCAAGAACGGCGGCCTTGCGATAGCTTGTTCCGAGCAAAGAAGCCGCAAGAAGAGGGACAAGTATTCGAGCATGCAGATCTCATGCGTCCAGGAGGGCGGCCATGCAATTTGCCGTGGCGTGAACGCCGATGGAACGCGCTGGGATAATGCCACATTCGTCCGCATACAATGATTGGGTGGAGACGCCATGCACCATATGCCTGAATATAAGGATACGATTTCCCTCATCCCGTACGGACTGCCCCAGTTCCTTGATTTCGAGATAGCCGCCTCGCAGCTCAAGGCGATCAGCCGTTCGTTCTGGGAGGAATCTCTGCCTGATGCCGACGAGGGCCACAAGGCCCGTCTCCACATCATGAAGAAGGACGAGAACGGCGACGATGTGGACAGCGAAACCGGCAAGCGGGTGAACGGACCTCAATACACCGTCAATGCGCAGCGTGACCTTGCCGTCTGGTACGGAGAGTGGCTCCCGATGCCCTATTTGCGTCGCACCGCTTATCTCGACAAGGATGACGGCCTGCCGATTTTCGAAGCGGGGCCGGCCAACTGGGCGAGGGCGCGCATCGTGCCATCGCCGGACAGTCCCGACGAGAAATTCAGGATTGTCATAGCGTTCGACATGCAGACCGAGGATGCCCCGGAACAGGGCGGCAAAAGTTATGCCCTCTCCGAGGAGGATGTCGCCGCGAGCGCCGTGTTCAGCCTGGCCTGGCGGGCGCGAGACAATGCGTGGTTCATCAACGAGGGCTGGATTGACCGCTGGCTGAAGGACACATGGGACGCTTTTTACGCACAGAACAAGCTGCGTTCTGATTTTGCCGACTCTTCGCTCGTCTATCTCGCGACCTATCTCGTCCTGCTTGAGGCGATACATCAGGCGACCGCCATAGAGACGAGCCGCAGCGACGATTCCCGCTGCGTTCAGATCATCAACCCCGCCTCGCAGTCGCAGCCGGTCGATGTCGATCTCATCCTTGACATAGGCAATTCGCGCACCACGGGCATGCTCGTCGAGACGCGCGTTCAGAAGTCGACGGACCTGAACGACAGCTATCTGCTCCAGCTGCGCGATATGGATCGTCCGGAAAACATCTATACGGAGCCTTTTGAAACGCGGGTTGAATTTTCCGAAGCTGATTTCGGCAATGAGGCCTACAGCCGCCGTTCCGGCCGCAGAACTCCGGCCTTTTCCCTTGTCAGCGCCGTGCGAACGGGCAGGGAGGCCGCCCGGCTGGCAAGCCAGTCAGCCTGCGCCGAAGGCACGACGGGAATGTCCAGCCCAAAGAGGTACTTGTGGGATGAACGTGACTGGCAGCCAACGTGGCGGTATAACGCCAGGAAAAAGGGTGACCGCGAGCTCATGGTGACGACGGGGGCTTTGCCGGCCCTGCTCAATGACAGCGGCACCCCCCTCTGTTGCATGGATGACCGCCGATTCAGCGCAAATGCCATCCTGCGCCGGCAGGAGCGGGAGATCGCGTTCGAATCGAAGTTCTCCCGTTCATCCCTTATGATGTTTCTTTTCATAGAATTGCTGCAGCAGGCCCTGATGACAGTCAATTCCCCGGCGCAGCGTTCGCGACGCGAACTGCCGGACGTGCCGCGGCATCTGCGCAGAGTCGTCTTCACCGTGCCGGCCGGCATGCCCGTTGCGGAGCAGCGCATCTACAAAAGATGGGCTGAATGGGCCGTCAAGACATTGTGGGAGGGGCTCGGCTGGAAGAATTTCGATGCCGCAAGGGCGAGGCTTGACTGCGGCATGCGCGACCACCGCATGAGCCCCGAGGTGTGGTGCCGATGGGACGAAGCCACCTGCACCCAGCTCGTTTACATCTATAATGAGATCATGCGCAATTTCCAGGGCGATGCCCACATGTTCTTCCGGCACACAGGCAAAACGCTTGCGCGCTACGGCGGCAAACCCTGCCTGCGCGTAGCCACCATCGACATGGGCGGCGGCACGACGGATCTGTCCATAACGACCTTCGTGCTGGAGAATGACAGGACGTCGACGACCCGCGTTGCCCCGCATCAGGAGATCCGCGACGGATTCAATATCGCCGGCGACGACGTCCTGAAGAACATCGTCCGTGACGTCGTCTTCAAATCCCTCGCCGTCTCCCTTGAAAATTCGGGCGTGCGGGATGCCCCGGCCCTTTTGCACGAGCTTTTCGGCAAGAACATGATGAACAGCTCCATAAAGGAGCAGAATCTGCGCACGCAGTTCATACGCCAGGTGGGCATCCCCGCTGCCCTGACCGTATTGTCCCACTACGAGCAGCAGGATCTGCACAAGACGGGGGGCAACATCGCCTTCCGTCTCGGGCAGGTCTTCGATACCCCCGGGCAGGCCGCGCCGGACGGCTGGCCCTGCGGGCTTTTCCCCGCGCCTCATGAGAGGGTGCTGGAATATGTGCGCAAGGCAATAAAGGACAGGCGCGGCGTCGATTTTCCGCTTCTGGAAGCGCCGATCGACGTCAGCTGCGGTGATGTCGATTCAGCCATAGACGGCTCGGTCAGGGATGTCCTTCGCAACATGTGTGAGCTGACGTACCGCTACGGTTGCGACGTGCTGCTTCTGACAGGACGTCCCTCGTGCTGGAACGCCGTCGTCCGCGACATCTTCGCCTGCCTGCCCGTTGCGCCGGACAGGGTGACACCCATGCGCACCTACAAGGTCGGCCCGTGGTACCCCTTCGCCGACAGCTTCGGCAACATCATCGACCCCAAGACCACTGTCATCGCGGGGGCCATATTGTGCGCCCTGGCCGAGAACAGCATGGAGGGATTCGCTTTCGACGCCACTGCCCTCAAGTTGAGCAGCACGGCCCGCTACATAGGCGAGCTGGATACGACGGGCCAGCTCTCGCGCGACAAGGTCTGGTTCACGGTCGATATCGACAAAAAGCAGGAGGCCGTCTATGAGCGCAAGGGCGACGGGGCCGTCGAATTCTCGGCCCCCATCGTGCTCGGCTTCCGGCAGCTTGAGGCCGAGCGCTGGACCGCAACGCGTTTCTACCGCATGGAATTCGCCACGGAAGAAGCCGCGCGGCGTGCGCAGGGCAAAACCCCTTACCATATAGATCTCTCCCTCAGCGTGAGCGAGATAGAGGACGACGCCGGAACGGATCAGATTCGGGACGAGGGCGAATTTCAGATCGAAGAGATACGTGATCGTCTGGGGGAGGGCGTCTCGTCAAACGACATTGTCATTCTTCTGCGCACGTTGAAGAAAGAGGAAGACGAAGGATGCTGGCTTGATACCGGCATACTCTACTAAAGCGGCGCGTCACGCCGCAGTTAAGGAAGGGATGACAGCATGCAGCAGGAAGAACTGATCTCCTATTGCGCAACCCTGCAGGCATCGGCGGGTCAGGCACAGAACTGGGTGCTCGCAAACGGCGATATCGTGAAAAACGGCAGCGAAAGCCTGCTGCGCGAGCTCAGGCGGGCCGGCAGGACCTTGCGCCGTTGCGAGACCGCCTTGAGACGGAAGATGTGCGCCGGTGTCTTCGGACCGAGCCAGGCGGGCAAATCGTATCTTCTGTCGGCGCTCGCCATGGATGAGAACAAGGACCTGCGCGCCTGCTTCGGCGGCAAGACGCTTGATTTCATTACCGAGATAAATCCCGAGGGCGGCAAGGAATCAACCGGCCTCGTCACGCGCTTCACCATGAGCCGCCCCTCGCAGGTCGTGGACGGCTATCCCGTGTATCTGCGTCTGCTTTCAGAGACGGATATCGTCAAGATCATCGCCAACACCTACTACGCCGACTGCGACCACAAGGAACTCCCGGACGAAGACGCCATCCGGGCGGCCCTGGCCGGCCTGGAGCCCCGCGCTGGCAAGCAGGCGTGCGCGCATCTCGGCCTGGACGAGATGGAGGATCTGCATGAGTACGTCTGGGGAGAGTTCAGTTCCCGGGCGCGCGTCGCTTCCCTGCAGAAGCTTTATTGGGATCAGGCCGCCGAGCTGGCGCCCTGTCTTGCGCTGGATGACCGCGTGGCGCTCTACAGCATCATCTGGGATGACGTGCCCCAGTACACTGCCCTTCTGCGCGGCCTCCTGCATGATCTGGATCTTCTGGGCTACGCGGCGGAGGCCTTCTGCTCGCTCGATGCCCTGACCCCGCGCGAGACGAGCATCATCGACGTGGCCATGCTTGCCGGACTGGGTTCCGGCGGGGAGGACAAGCTCTCCGTCCGCACGGTTTCCGGCACCTGCGTGGACTTGCAGCGCGCCGACGTCACGGCCTTGACGGCCGAGCTGACCATCTTTATGGAGAACAGGCCCGCCGAATTTTTCGACCATACCGACCTGCTTGATTTTCCCGGGTACCGTTCCCGCTACAAGATAACCGAAATCCGCAAGGAGCTTGAAAAGCCCGGCATGGCGACGCAGATGTTTCTGCGCGGCAAGGTCGCCTATCTTTTCCAGCGCTACTGCGCCGAAAAGGAGCTGACCAGCATGTTGCTCTGCATCGGGCCGAGCAATCAGGAGGTTCAGGACCTGCCCGCCGTCATCAACGACTGGATAGGCTCGACCCACGGCAAGACCCCGGATGAGCGCGCGCCCCTTACGCAGGATTCGCTCTTCTTCATCCTGACGAAATTCGACGTGGAGTTCGATGAGAAGGCCGGCGCGACTGACACGAAGGGGCGGTGGGACAACCGGCTGCACGCATCCCTGCTGGATTTCTTCGGCAAGCAGCATGACTGGCCGGAGCATTGGAAACCCGAACAGGCTTTCAACAACATCTTTCTCCTGCGGAATCCGAACTTCAAGTTCGACAAGATCCTTGAGATAGAGGAAGACGGCAACGAGCTCGGCATCCGCGCCGCGAAGGAGAACTACGTGAAGGAGCTGCGGACATCCTTCATGGAAAGCGAACTCGTGCGCCGTCACTTCCGCGACCCGCAGAAAGCCTGGGATGCCGCCATGAAGCTGAACGACGGCGGCATCGGTTACATACGCGAAAGCC
>JAILMX010000021.1 GCA_024692205.1 Desulfovibrio sp.
CAACGAAAAATGACCATCCCCGATGGAGTATAACAGCCTGTATATGCAGAGAATATACTCAGTGGGGATGGTCATTTTTACATGCGTTTCTTCTCTGAAAACTGGGCAATTATACTTGCTGACGTACAATGTACATCATGAAAGAAGATCAGCGTGTTGTTAAAACGGGTTCATAGATATCTGCCTGTGATGCTTTCCCGGCAGGCGCTGATTTCCGCCGGTGTGCCGCAAGCGACTATGCGGCCACCGTCCTGCCCTCCGCCAGGGCCCATGTCGATCACGTAGTCGGCATTCGCGATGACATCCAGATCATGCTCAATCACGATGACGGTTGCTCCCGCCCCTACGAGGCGGTCTAAAACGCCGAGCAGCACTCGCACATCCAATGGATGCAGGCCTATGGTCGGTTCATCGAAGACGAAGACCGAATCATCCTGCGTGCGCCCCATCTCACTCGCCAGCTTGAGGCGCTGGGCCTCTCCGCCGGAAAGCGCCGGCGTGTCCTCTCCCAGGGTTAGGTAGCCGAGTCCCAAGCCATTAAGCGTCGCGAGCTTTCCGAATATCCTCTTGTTCGCCGCGAAGACCTCCATCGCCTCCCGCACCGTCAAGGTCATCACCTCCGGCAGGGATAAGCCCTTTTCGGCATCCGCAGGCCGCCAGAGCACTTTTCCGGCCTCGTCGCCGTAGCGGCGTCCTCCGCAATCCGGACAGGCCACGGTCACGTCCGGCAAGAACTGCACGTCAAGGGATATCCTCCCAGTTCCGTCGCAGGTCGCGCAGCGCAGGGAACCTGTGTTGTAAGAGAATGACCCCGCGTTCAGCCTGCGTGCCTTTGCGCTCTCCGTACCGGCGTAAAGCCTGCGCAGATCGTCGAGCACCCCGCTGTAGGTGGCGACGGTGGAGCGAATGTTGATGCCAATGGGAGATGCGTCAATCAGGTTGACGCGGGCGATGCCTTCCGCCGTGATGCTTCTGACGTGAAGAGGGAGCTTTTCGCCGGCGCAATGCGCGGCGAGTGCGGGGATGAGGCTCTCTAGAACCATGGTCGTCTTGCCCGAGCCCGAAACGCCGGTGACCGCCGTGAGCCGCGCCTTCGGGACATCGACCTTGAGCGCATGAACGGTATGCAGGGGGGCCGTCTCCATGCTCAGGCGACCAAAATTGAACAATTCACCGCGCTGCACCCTTTTTCGCATAGCCATATCGCCCTCACCCATGAGGAATGGTGCAATTTTCGATGCGGGCTCGCGTGCTACAGAATTGATGTCGCCCTGCGCGAGCAGGGTGCCGCCATCTTTGCCCGCAAGAGGCCCGAGCTCTATCAGGTGGTCGGCATGCCGCAGCAATCGGACGTCGTGATCCACCAAAAGCACGGAGTTGCCGTCCTCAAGCAGCCTGTCCAACACCGCCAGAAGACCGTCGATATTGCTGGGGTGCAGGCCGATGCTGGGCTCATCGAGAACGTAGAGCACGCCCGTGGTCTCGTTGCGCACGGCGCGGGCGAGCTGGACACGCTGCCGCTCACCGGTGGAAAGCGTGGCGCTGGCGCGGTCAAGGGAGAGATAGCCGAGGCCGAGGTCCTTCAGACGCTTGGCGTTGTCCATGAAGGCGGCGATAATGCTCTCGGCCATGGGGCGTAGGGTATCCGGCAGGCTTCCCGGCACCCGTCCCACCCAAAGGATCAGTTCGTCCAGCGTCATGGCGGTCGCCTCTGCCAGGTTCTTTCCCGCAAGGGTCGTAGCCCGCACCTTCTCGTTCAGGCGGCTTCCCCCGCAGTCGGGACAGACGGACTCGCACAGGAATTTCTCAACGCGTTTCATTCCTTTTTCGTCCTTCACCTTGGCAAGCGCGTTTTCCACGGTATGCACAGCGCTGTAGTAGGTGAAATCCATCTCGCCGGCAGTGTTGGTCTTTTCGTTGACGTAGAGGATGTGGCGTTTCTCCGCTGGCCCATGAAAGACTATATCGCGTTCCTTTGCCGTCAGCTCGCAAAAGGGAACGTGTGTGCGGACGCCCATTTCTCGGGCAATGTCCTTCATCAGGGACCACATGAGCGTCTGCCACGGGGCGACCGCGCCCTGGTCTATGCTCAGACTCTCGTCGGGCACGAGGCTTGCTTCATCCACCGTGCGCACGACGCCCGTGCCGGAGCATGTCGGGCATGCCCCTTCGGAGTTGAAGGCCATCTCCTCAGCGCCTGGGCCGCAGAACTCCGTGCCGCAGACGGGGCAGCGCGTCGGCACCATGAGCGCCACGTCCATGCTGGGCGGGCAGGGATGTCCGTTAGGGCAGACGTGGCTGCCGAGGCGCGAGAAGAGTAGGCGCAGCGAATTCAGAAGCTCGGAGGACGTGCCGAATGTGCTACGCACGCCTGGTATGCCCGGACGCTGATGCAGCGCGAGGGCGGCGGGCACATGACGTATCTCGTCGACGTCGGCGCGCGCCGCCTGAGTTATGCGGCGGCGGGTGTAGGTGGAAAGGGCCTCCAGATAGCGGCGGGAACCCTCGGCGTAGACGATGCCGAGCGCGAGCGACGACTTACCGGAACCGGATACGCCCGCCACGGAAACGAGCTTTCCAAGTGGTATGTCCAGGTCAATATTCTTCAGGTTGTGCGCCTTGGCTCCGCGGATGATGATTTCCGTGGGGGCTTGTTTTCTTTCCGCCATCATGGGACTCCGCTAGTATGGAAAAGAGTCGGTTAGAGGGTGGATCCATTATTCATGATGTACGAGCCATTCTTTCCCCGCATAGGCTCCCCTGTGGCATAGAGGGTGGGCAGCACGGGCATGTATATTCGTCCGTTTAATACCGGCAGGTATCAGACGTAGGATTTCAGGAGAGCAGGGGTGCAAACACACTAGCCCACATCGTATTCCTCGGACAAGGGGATCTTTGAGTACAATGCTCCTCGTGGAGTAAGCCTGCTACGCATGAGATCAAAGCTGTCGCAGCACCAAGAGAGCGTTGGCGGTTTCTTCAGCGCCATTAGAAGCTGCGGCGGCAACGGCGTCCCCTTTGTTCGGGCAAGTGTCAGGTGTGGCTTGAAGGCGCGTTTCTCGCTGGGCAGGCCTATTTCATCCATTGACTTGTTCACGGCTTCAGCCAGAGAGGTCAGTTCTCTTTTGCCCTGATTGCCTGACAGCCAGAGTATACGCGGGCATCTCATATTGGGAAAGGCTCCTGCATATGACAGCTCAATCTCAAATGGACTGAATTGCAAATGCGACAGGGCGTCTCGCGCCTGCTCAATTATCTCCTGCGTCTGTTCTCCCAGAAAACGCAGCGTTATATGAAATTGCGCTGACGTCACCCAATGAAGACAGGCCATTCGTTTCAAAGAATTCAGATATCGTTCCAGCTCCTGGGCTGCTACTTCAGGAATGGGAACAGCCACGAAAGCTCGTATCAGAGAATGGTCTGATTCAATTATTGACGACGAATCTTTCTCCATAGTTTTTCATCGGCTTTTGAAGATGCCTTTGGAGAAGGGCAGGCAGATTGTCGCGTCACTGTATCTTAAAGGGAAATGCTTCGTCAAGAACGGCGCGGAAAACGCCGTCCACATCATTGCGCGTTTTTGTCGGAGCAAGCGGCGCGCATTCTTCCGATGCTGGCATGAGTCTTTCAAAATACGCCACGAGATGCTCATCGGGCGTAAAAGCCTGCTGCTCTCCGCCCAGTCGTTTCAGTTCCACAAGTTCCCTGATGGCTTGCCGCGTTCCAGCGTCTTCCACAACGCCGTCTACAAGCAGGTCAAAGCGCATGGGCGGCACGCCGTGCCCGAGTTCCAGCCAGCGCATGGCCATGAGGGGGCGCAGCATGTAGAACAGCGCCTTGACGGAACGCCGCTTCTCCCAATATCTGGATCGGCTTTTTCGCATCAGGCTGTGGTAATGGTGCCATGCCCCCAGAGGGGAAAGCGCCTGCGGGGCCAGTTCGCGCAAGGTAGGCGCGAGGCTGCCGCATTCCAAATAGACCACGGGGGAGGAAAGCCACTCAAAGAGGGGCGGGTTGGAACGCCGGAACAGCTTGAGGGCCTTGCGCAGTTCCCAGCCGTTTATGTCCAGTTCGCCGACATCGGTGTTTTCAATACCCAGTTCGATGACATCCCGGCGTTCTTCGGGCGCGACGGAAAGATACCATTCGGGAGGATGGACGTAGATGAAGCGCACGTCGAAATCCGAATCCCGGGAAGCGAACCCCCACGCCCGGCTGCCTGACTCGCAGGCATAGAGGATGCGCACGTTGTTCTCAGACTCCGCGCCGGCAAGCCTTTCCAGAATGCGTTGGCGCGTCGCAGCGGGAATCTCAAAGCCCGGCTCGGCAGGGGGATTTTTCTTGATGGGAGGCTGCGCGTCGTGCAGGCC
>JAILMX010000026.1 GCA_024692205.1 Desulfovibrio sp.
GCTGAAAGACATCGAGGTTATGACAACCCCTGTCATTGACCGGGCGGAATACCTGCGGCGCGACGACATCATGGGCTGCGCCCTGCGCCACTCCGAAGAGCTGCAGGACGGCTCGGAGAAGGCCCTTGCCCGCATCACCGCAGCCCTTGACCCTCTCTACGGGCACAGCCAGCTGAGACGCCTGCTCTCATGCCCCAAAGACGGGGAGATCAAAGATCTTCTGCGCGGCGCGGAACGCCTCTGCATCGCCCTGCTGGAGAAAAACTGACCATGTACATCGAATCCTTCCGCATCGACGGCTTCGGCATATACAACGGCGTGACCGTGCCCCAGCTTCCGCCGGGGATGAGCATCTTCCTCGGCGAAAACGAGGCCGGCAAATCGACCTGCCTGGAATTTCTGCGCACCATGCTCACCGGCTATCCCACCGGCCGCAGGGCAGTGCGCGACACATCGCCCCTGCGCGGAGGTCAGGCGGGAGGCGGCCTTGTGCTGCGCCCCTCCGGCCGGGAACGCCTTGTCCTGACACGCCGCCCCGGCACGGGCGACGGCGTTCTCTCCCTGCATAAGGAAGGCGGCGCGATGGTTGACGCCGCCGTGCTGCAGCAGCTGCTGTCGCACATAAGCCGCGAGGTCTACTGCGCTGTCTTCGGCTTCAGCCTTCTCGAGCTCGAAACCGTTTCCTCCCTCAACGCCGAGGACGTGAGAAACGCCCTGTACAGCGCGAGCTTCGGCGCCGGTCTGCGCAGCCCGGGCGAAGCCATGGCCCTGATAGACGCCAGGATGGACTCTCTTTTCCGCAAGCGCTCCGGCAAGGCCGCCATCAACGCCGCCCTTGCGGAACTGAACAGCCGGCAGGAAGAGATCACGCGCCTTTCCGCCGAATACGCAAACTACGATGCCCTCGCCGAATCCCTTGCCGCGAAACGGCAGGCGCTGGCCGCCCTGCGCGATGAAAAAAGCGCGCTTGAGACCGAACGCCGGGACCTCGAACGCCGGCTCAACGTCTGGCAGATGTGGGACGGCTGGCGCGCTGCGGGGCTTTCGCTCGAACATCTGCCCGATACGGATGCGGGTTTTCCCGAAGACGGCCGCGAACGCCTTGCCCGCCTTCAGGAGGCGCGCGAGAGCTGTGAACGGGATCTCGCCCTCCATGAGGAGAAGCTGCGGGGCATACGAGTGCGCCGCGACGCGCTCGTACCCGATGCGGGACTGCTCGATTCCCTTGCCGTACTGCAGCGCCTTGCCGAACGCAAAAGCAGCTACCGGCAGGCCGTGCTGCAGCGCCCCGTGCAGGTGGAAGAATGCCGCCGCCTTGAAGCGCAGCTCGCGGGCGATCTGACGCGCCTCGGCCCCGGCTGGGATTGCGACCGCATACGCGCAACCGACCGCTCGCTTTTCGCCCGCACGGACATGGAGCGTCAGGCTAGGGAGATGACCGCCGCCGACAGCACGCACAAGGCCGCCGTCAACACCCTTTCCCAGGCCTCGGCAGACGTGGCGCGCGCCGAGAACGACGCCGCCGAGGCGGAGCGCGCCCTTGCCGCCCTGCCGACCCCGACCGCCATGCTCGACGACGAGGAACGCGATGATCTGCGCCAGACGGTGACGCGCTTCGACGAGGCGCGGCGCCAGATGCCCGAGCGCGACCGCGCCTGCGAAGCAGCCCACACGACCTTCATGCGTTCGTGGGATCCCCTGCGGATGGCCTCAGGAACGGCATCCGACGATCCCGAGGGTGTTCTCGACAAGCTCCTCCAGGGGCAGGACGAGGCCCTCGCGATGGCCGGCGAGGTGCGCGACTCCGTGCGCGAAGCGGAAGAGGCCGCCAAGGCGGTGCAGCAAATGCAGGAAAAAATCGACGACGTCAAGGAGCGCATGGAGCGCCTGCGCCAGTCTCGCAAGGAGGAAGCCCCGAGCCGAGAAATACTTGAGGCGCGCACACGCGCCCTGCGCCAACTGCGCTCCACGGCGGCCGCCGTGGAGAAGGAAAACGAACGCAGCGCCGACCTCAAGAACCGCCTAGACAACGCCCCGGCCCCCTCGAAAAGCGGCGTGCCCGCCCTTCTTATCCTGGGCGCTCTGCTCGGCTGTCTGGGCCTTGCCGTGCTTGCCGCCCACATTCTGTCGGGGATAACGAGCTTTCCCCTGACCGACACCCTCGCCGTGCCCGTCAATCTGTGGTTCGGGTACATAGTGCTGGTGGCCGGCGTGGCCTTTGCCGCAGCCGGCATGCCCCGCTCCGACGCCGCTGCCAAACGCCAGATAGAGGAACGCGCGCGCCTTGAGAACAGCCTGAACACATGCGCCCAGCGCATCGGCGAACTGGGCGCCCAGGCCGCGCGCCTGCGCATCGAGGCCCGCGTCGACAGCATGGACGAGATCACCCTTGAGGCGACCGAGGTCATGCTCGAACGCGAAAGGGAGATCTGCTACCTTGAGGAACGCGCTCAGGCGGACATGGAGACCCTGCGTCAGGACATGGCCCGCGCCCGCACCCAGTTCGCTGAAGCGCAGGCCAGGGCCCATGAGAAAGAAACCGCCGTGCAGCAGGTCAGACGACGCTGGCATGAGTACATGCTGGCCCTGCATGTGGCCAACGTCCCCTCGCCGGAAGCGGCCCAGACCTTCTTCGCCAAGGCGGAATCGGCAAGGGTGGCCTTCGCCGCCCTCACCGCTGTCCGCGCCGACCGCGAACGCCTTGCCGACGACATGAAGGCTCTGGCAGGCCGGATGCTCGCCCTGCCGGCCGTCGCCGAACACCTGTCGGGCGAAGGGCGCGACGACGAAAAGGCTCTTACCGACAGCGTGCGCCGCGTGCTTGAGTCCTGCCGGGATGCTGACATCGCCCGCGAGAACCGCCTGCAGGCCGAAGCGGCCCTGACTGGACGCCGCGACGAGCTTGAACGCGCACGGCGCCGGCAGGATGCGGCCACCCAAGCGCTTTCGCAGGCGGAGGAAAGGCGCGACGCCGCTTTCGCCGCATGGAGGACCTGCCTTGAGAGCTTCGGTCTCGACACGGCGCTCGACCCGGAAACGGTGCGGCAGGCATTGCGCTTCATGGATGACTGCCTCGCCCGTGAAAACGAGCTGACCAGGGCCCGTGAGGCCCTTGCCCAGACCACGGAAGAGGCTGAGAGTTTCGAGCAGCCCATCGCCGCCCTCATGCAGAGCCTCGGCCGTGCCCCTGCCCTGCACAGCGACGGCAGCGAAGACTGGCTGACGACACTTGACGAAACCTATGCCGCCGCGCGCGCCGAAACGCGCACGCGCGACGAACGGGCGCGCGCTGACACCCTCGCCGACGAGGAGATGGTCGAGGTGAACGCCGCAAGCGCCGCCCTTGAGACTGCGCGCGCGAATGAATCCGCCCTGCTTGCGCAGGCGGACGCCCATGACGCCGACGATTTTCTCGCCCGCGCCCGCGTGTGGGAGCAGCGGCAGGATCTTCTGCGCCGCCGCCAGGGTCTTGAGGACAACCTGCGCCTCGCCGCACGGAACGAGCCCTTTGAGACCTTCCTGCAATCCTTCGAGACCGAGGACCAGGCCGCTCAGGAGAAACGCCACGATGCGGTGACCTCCCGCCTTGACGAACTCGTCGCGGAAGAGGATGCCCTTGCCGCCGAAGCGGCCGAACTGAGTGCCAGGGTCTCCGACCTGACCGGCCGCGACACGCTTGCGGAAAGCCGGCAGGCCTATGCCGAGAATCTGGCCGACCTGGACGCACTCGCCCGGGAATGGTCACGACTGGCCCTTGCCCGCACTCTGCTTGACGAGGCGCGGCGCGAATTCGAGCGTGACCGCCAGCCCGCCATCATACGGGACGCATCCGAGATATTCTCCCGCATAACCGATGGCCGCTGGCGCGGCATAGGCGCATCCTTCGAGGAAAAGAGCCTCTACGCCCTGCCCGCGGACGATCGCGAGCCGGTCGACCCCGCCGCGCTCTCCCGCGGTACCTGCGAACAGGCCTATCTCGCCCTGCGCCTCGCCTACATACGCAGCCACGCCGCGCATGCCGAAACTCTGCCCATCATCATGGACGAGGTGCTTGTCAACTTCGATCAGGCGCGCGCCGAGCGCACCGCGCGGGAGTTCGCCCGCATGACTGCGGGCGGCGCCGGCAAGAGCCACCAGATCTTCTACTTCACCTGCCATCCGAGCACCGTCGAAATACTGCGCGGGGCCCTGCCCGACGCGGCTGTCTTCTCCGTCAGGGACGGGCACATACTGCCGGCATAAGCGCCCGCGAACAAGGGCGCCCGTTTCGGACCTTCAATACGAAAAGCCCCCGAAAGGGGGCTTTCATCATCCTCTTGTAAAACGAAAAAGGTGATGCCGGGCAGCGCCTAGCCGCCGGCCACGGCCGCGTCCTTCTCCCCATCCCTGTCCGGTCGGGCGCGGAGCACGGCGCTCAAAGGCCTGGCAGTGCCGCGTCCGGAGAAAATCTCCTCCTCCGTCGCCTGCAGAGCCTCGGGCAGGACCTCGTCGACGTGGTCGACGAAGACGATTCTGAGGTCTTTCAGAATCTCGTTCGGCACTTCCTTGAGGTCCTTCTCGTTGTCGTGCGGGACAATGACCTTGCGTATGCCGCTGCGCCTGGCCGCCAGAAGCTTTTCGCGCAGCCCCCCTATCGGCAGAACGCGTCCGCGCAGGGATATCTCGCCCGTCATGGCCACATCGTTGCGCACGGGAATGCCGAGCAGGGCCGAGGTTATGGAGGTCGCGAGCGTTATGCCGGCCGAGGGGCCGTCTTTCGGGGTGGCGCCCGCCGGCACGTGCACGTGTATGTCTATCTTTCGGTAGAAACGGGGGTTCAGGCCCAGAATCTCCGCCCGCGAGCGCACGTACGAAAGGGCCGCCCGGGCGGATTCCTTCATGACGTCGCCGAGCTGGCCGGTCGTGACCACCTGCCCCTGACCGCTCATCAGGCTCGTCTCGACCATCAGCATCTCGCCGCCGCTCTGCGTGTAAGCGAGCCCGGCGCACACGCCGACCTGAGGCTCATCCTCGCGCTCCTCGTGGCGATAGCGGCGCACGCCCAGAAGCGAGGGCAAGCTCTGCGTCTTTATCTGCACGCATTGGTCAAGATCGCCGCTCTCCACAAGCCGTATCGCCGTCTTGCGGCACAGGGTCGCGATCTCGCGCTCGAGGTTGCGCACGCCAGCCTCGCGCGTCCAGCCGCGGATGACATCGATGATGGCGTTTTCTGAGACGCGAATGTTGCCGTCTTTCAGCCCGTTCTCCTTGATCTGCCGCGGCAGAAGAAAGTTGTGGGCGATGTGGCGTTTTTCGGTCTCAAGATAGCTCGACAGTTCTATGACCTCCATGCGGTCGAGCAGAGGCATGGGTATGGTGTGCAGCGAGTTCGCCGTGGTGATGAAAAAGATGTGCGAAAGGTCATAGTCAAGGTCGAGGTAATGATCCATGAAAGTGTCGTTCTGCTCGGGGTCGAGCACCTCCAGCATGGCCGAGGCCGGGTCGCCGCGGTAATCCGAGGTCATCTTGTCGATCTCGTCCAGGCAGAAGAGCGGATTGTTGTACTTCACCCGCTTGAGCGACTGCAGTATCTTGCCCGGCAGCGCACCCACATAGGTGCGCCTGTGGCCTCGTATCTCGGCCTCGTCGCGCACGCCGCCGAGGGAAAGGCGCACGAACTCGCGCCCGGTCGCCTCGGCAACGGAACGGGCGAGGGATGTCTTGCCGACACCGGGGGGGCCGACGAAACAGAGTATGGGCCCCCGAAGGCCCCCGGAAAGCTTCTGCACGGCCAGGTATTCGAGGATGCGCTCCTTGGCCTTCTCGAGGCCGTAGTGCCCGTCGTCAAGCAGACGGCGGGCGCTCTCTATGTCTATGTCTATGGGTTTCAGATCGTTCCAGGGCAGGTCTATCAGCCAGTCGATGTAGTTGCGAACGACCGTGTATTCGGGGGCGGCGGGCTGCATGGCGCGCAGCTTGCGCACTTCGGAAAGGCCCTTTTCAAGGGCCTGCGGCGGCATATTCTTCGCCTTGAGCTTCTTCTCAAGCTCCATGGCCTCGCTGCGCGGGTCGTCGTCGCGCCCCATCTCTCGGTTGAT
Organism: Desulfovibrio sp.; assembly: GCA_024692205.1. Classification (GTDB taxonomy): domain Bacteria; phylum Desulfobacterota; class Desulfovibrionia; order Desulfovibrionales; family Desulfovibrionaceae; genus Desulfovibrio. Next base: position 6,078 of record JAILMX010000026.1, read on the forward strand.
CGCCTTGATCTGCTCGGCCAGATAGTATTCACGCTGGTTGCGCTCCATCTGCACCTTGACGCGGGCCTTGATGCGCTTTTCAACACCGGCCATGGAGACCTCGCCCTGCAGGCCCTCATAGGCCATTTCAAGGCGAGTCGAGATGTCCAGCTCCTCAAGGGCGTCCTGCTTGCGGCGAAAATCCACCCGCAGATGCGGCATGATGGCGTCGGCAAGATGCCCCGGCTCCTTAATCGCCTGAATGGAGGCGATCACATCGGAAGGAATCTTGCGGTTCACCTTGGCGTAGTCATTCAGCGCCTCATGCACGGCGCGGACGAGGGCCTCGGCCTCTTCGGGGCGGCTCTCGTGCTCGAAAAGCTGATCGGCGCAGACTGTCGCGCACTCGCCCGTGTCGCGCATGTCGCGCCACGAAGCGCGGCAGATGCCCTCGAAAAGCACCTTGATGGAGCCTTCGGGCAGGCGAAGGAGCTGCAACACGCGGCCGACGACGCCGACGGGGCAGAGATTGTCCGGGCCGGGGGCCTCGTCGGTCTCCCGCTGCGTCACCAGAAAGATCAGGCGATCGCGCGTAGTCTGGGCGATTTCTATGGATTTGATGGAGATTTCGCGCCCGACATAAAGGGGCATGATCGAGCGCGGGTACATGACCACCCCGCGCAGGGGCATGAGCGGCAGATCTTCGTAGCTTCCGTTTGCTTTCACATCAGCCATGTGCGTCCCTCACGATGGAAAAAAGCGGGCAGGCGTTTGTGGGGCGCCTGCCCGCGGTAGGTCTTTTTGCCCCGTTTCCGGCACTGTCAGGAGGCCTTTTCCTGATCACCTTCGTCTGCCGGGCCTCCCTCGTCGTAAAGGAGCACAGGCTCCTTGTCTTTTTCGATGACGGCCCGGTTGATGAGGCATTCCTTCACGCCCGGCAGGGAGGGCAGACGGAACATGATGTCGAGCATCTTGCGCTCCATCACGTTGCGCAGGCCGCGGGCGCCCGTTTTGCTTTCGATGGCCTGATGGGCGATGGCCTTCAGGGAGTTCGGGGTGAAACGCAGCTCTACGCCGTCGAGCTCGAAAAGTTTCTGGTACTGCTTGACGAGGGCGTTTTTCGGTTCGGTCAGGATGCGCACGAGGTCGGCCTCGTCCAGATCATCGACATGCGTGATGATCGGAATTCGCCCTATGAACTCGGGTATCAGGCCGAACTGCACGAGATCCTGCGGGTGCACCTTTTCGAAGAGCTCCGAGACCGGCATATCCTTGGCGGCGCGCACCTGCGCGCCGAAGCCCATGGAGCTGCCGCTCAGGCGCCCTTCGACGATCTTGTCGAGGCCGACGAAAGCGCCGCCCACGATGAAGAGGATGTTCGAGGTGTTGAGGCGAATGTACTCCTGCTGGGGATGCTTGCGACCGCCCTTTGGGGGGATGTTGGCCTCCGTGCCCTCTATGATCTTCAGAAGGGCCTGCTGCACGCCTTCGCCCGACACGTCGCGGGTGATGGAAGGGCCGTCGCCCTTGCGCGAGATCTTGTCGATCTCGTCGATGTAGATGATGCCCTTGGATGCGGCCTCGAGGTCGTATTCTGCATTCTGCAGAAGCTGCACGAGAATGTTTTCGACGTCCTCGCCCACGTAACCGGCTTCGGTCAGGGTGGTCGCGTCAGCTATGGCGAAAGGCACGCGCAGGATGCGCGCGAGCGTCCGCGCGAGCAGCGTCTTGCCGCTGCCGGAGGGGCCGACGAGCAGTATGTTGCTCTTTTCAAGCTCAACGCCGTCCTTCGCGAGCATGTCCGCGTAGAAGACGCGCTTGTAGTGATTGTGCACGGCCACGGAGAGGATCTTCTTCGCATCCGTCTGACCGATGACGTATTCGTCAAGGCGCGCCTTGATCTCCTGCGGGGAGAGGAGATGCTCGTCCACCTCCCGGTTGTCCACGCGGTCCTTGGCGATGATCTCGGCGCAGGCCGCGACGCAGCGGTCGCAGATGCAGGCGCCGTCCTGCATGATGAGGTTGCGCACCTCCGTCTCGGAACGGCCGCAGAACGAACAGCGCAGGGGTTCCTGTTTCGGTGGTCTTTTCGTCGGCATGGCTATTCGCCCTTCTCCTGCGCAAGGTCTCGGCGCGACACGAGCACGCGGTCAATCAGGCCGAGCTCAAGGGCCTCCTCGGGGGTGAGGAAGTTGTCGCGCTCTGTCGCCTTGACGATGTCTTCGTAGGGCTTGCCCGTGTTCTCCGAAAGAATGCGGTTCAGCCGCTCCTTGAGGCGCAGCATCTCGCGCACATGTATCTCGGCATCGGTCGCCTGACCGGAGTAGCCGCCCGAAGGCTGGTGCACCATGATCTGGCTGTTCGGCAGGGCGAAACGGCTGCCCTTCTCGCCCGCGGCAAGCAGAAAGGCCCCCATGCTCGCAGCCTGTCCCATGCACACCGTGGAGACGGGCGCCGTGATGTAGCGCATGGTGTCGTAGATGGCGAGGCCGGAGGTTACGGAACCGCCGGGGGAGTTGATGTACAGGTATATCTCCTTCTCGGGATCCTGGGATTCGAGAAAGAGCAGCTGGGCGCAGACGAGACCGGCCAGATGATCGGTGACCTCCTCGCCCAGGAGGATGATGCGGTCCTTGAGGAGACGGGAATAGATGTCGTAGGCCCGTTCGGAACGGCCTGTCGTTTCTATGACTGTGGGCACCAGGGGCATGGCATTCTCGCTTCGGCCTTCCGGCCGGTCTGTGGTTGCGCTGATGAGGGTCTCAATCTTTCGCGGCTTCGGCTTCGGCTTCGGCTTTAGCTTCGGCGGCCTTGGGCTCCACTTCGGTCACCTTGGCGCGCGAATAGATGAGGTCCATCGCCTTGTCGGCCAGCATGCGGTCGCGCAGGACGAAGATCAGGCCGCTGCGCTCGTACTGCTCGCGGCGCTGGTTGAAGTCCGCGCCGTCGCGCAGGCATTCGTTGTAGATCTGGAGCTGCACTTCCTTGTCGGAGACCTCGAGGTTCTCCTTCTTCGCTATGCTCAAAAGAAGCACCTGGCTGCGGGCCAGCTCTTCGGCGCGGGGCAGGAAGCCGGCCATGAGCTCGTCCTCGCTCTTTCCGAGGGCGGCCAGGCTGCGGCCCTGACGCTCAAGGCGCGCGGCCATGTCGTCCAGAAGCGTCGTCTGCTGTATCTTGACGAGGGTTTCGGGCAGGGGAAAGTCGACGAGTTTGAGAAGCCTGTCGAGCAGGGTCTTCTGCGCGGAGCCCTTGACGAGGGAGGTGCGCGTCTGGGCGTAGCTTTTCTCGAGGGACTGACGCAGCTTCTCCACGCTGTCCACGCCCATGCTCCTGGCGAATTCGTCGTCAAGCTCGGGCAGCTCGACGTTCTTCACGGCGTTCACGCGCACCTTCATGGTGATGGTCTTGCCGGCGACCTCCTTGCTCAGGAAGTCTTCGGGGAAGGAGATCGGGCCTTCGCCCTCGCTGCCGGCGGGTATGGTCTTCACGAGGGCCTCGAATTCATCGAGAGCCTGATGCTCGCCGAGCGGCAGGTCGAAATTGGCGGCCTTGATGCCGGGCACGGGCCTGCCGTCGTCGAAGGCCTCGAAATCGACGTTGGCGACCTGACCGTCGACGGCCGGGGCGTCGCCCTCGGCGGGCACGAACCTGGCCTTGTCGCGGCGCAGGCGGTCGATCACGCTCTGCACTTCCTTCTGGTCGATGACGACCTTCTCCTGCTCCACCTCAAGGCCCTCATAGTTCGGCAGGTCGAAGACGGGCAGAGTCTCGAACTCGATCGTGTAGTCGTAGCCCTTGCCGCGCTCGATCGTGGCGGGGCCGTCGACGTTTATGCCGGAAAGCGGCGAAACGGAAAGCTCCTGCATGACGCTGTTGATGTGCACGTTGATGAGGTCCTGCCGGGCCTCTTCGTACAGTTTCTCATGAAAGCGCTTCTCAATGATGCTGGTGGGCGCCTTGCCCTTGCGGAAACCGTCGATCTGGACGGAGTTCTTGTACAGGGCCACGGCGCCCAGAATGGCGGCCGTCACTTCCTCGGGCTGTATGCTGATGCTGACCTTTTTCTTGACCGGCGAGACATCTTCGACTTTATATTCCACGAGAGACTCCTTTCGCATGATGGCATAAACAAAATGTCTTGATACAGCAAAAGCCCGCCGACTTCAAGTGCGCGCCCGCGAGCCTCCCCTTTCCGTTTTCCCGCCGCGAACGGGCGGCTGAAAAAAACGGGGGTCAACACTAGAAAAAGTCTGGACTTTTTTCCGCACGCGGGCGAAAAGGAAGGGATGCCGTCATCTAGGGCGGCTGCGAGGCCATGGCGCGGGCTGAAAGCGGCATCGCGGGGCGCCGCCGCGAACCGGATGCGGCCGCAGGGGATCCCCGCCGCGCCCGGAAAATTCTTTGCGGGATGCCTAAACGCGCCCGCCCCTTTGCCGATAAGCGAGAGTGAACACGTAATTTTGCATCTGGAGCATGCCTCCCCGGCCGCAACTGGCAGCCGCGGCCGACGCAAAATATCCCGATGCGAGGAAAAAGGAGAACCCCCGTGAAAATGACCGTCATGACAAAGTGTGTCGGGATTGTGGCCCTCAGCATCATCATAGGCGCGATGGCCGTCTTCCTCACCTGCCGCTACTACACGGCGTCATCCCTCAACGAGAATTTCGAGACGAACCTCGTCGCCCAGCAGAAGATCGTGGACACGCTCTTCCTTGAAAACCAGGAAAAATTTCTTGAGGACGCCAAGGTGGCTGCCGAGAGCGCGAAACTCATCGGGGACGTCACGAGCGGCAATTTGAACGCCCTTTCGGCCCATCTGAAAAAGATGCAGGACGATCTCGAAGTGGGCTATGTCACCCTCACCGACCCGACCGGCACGGTCCTCTGCCGCTCCTATTCGGAAAAGAAGAACGACTCCATCGCCAACCAGCAGGTCATCAGGCATGCCATGGCTGGCCAGGCCTCGGTCTCCATCGAGCCCGGCTCGGAAATCAAGCTCGGCATACGCTCCGCCGCGCCCATCATGCACGAGGGCAAGCTCATCGGCATAATCTCTATCGGCGAGGACATAGCCAAGCACGCCTTCACCGACCGCATCCACCGGATGACCGGCAGCGAATGCACCATCTTCCTCGGCGAAACCCGGATCTCGACCTCCATCAAGAAAAACGGCCAGCGCGCCGTGGGCACGCAGCTGAACAATCCCGCCGTTTCCGGCCCCGTCCTGGGCGGCCAGACCGTGCACGGGGATTCCGACATCTTCGGCAAGCACTACAAGACGGTCTACTGGCCCATGAAGGAGAATCCGTCAGGCGGCAAGATCATCGGCATGCTCTTCCTCGGGCAGGATTTCACCATTCTGGGGAAGACGCTGTCTGGCATCACGAACGCCAGCCTCCTGGTGACCGGCATCATCGTGCTCGTGCTTCTCACCCTCACGACCCTCTTCTTCCGCTCCATCGTGGTGCCGCTTAAGAAGACCGTCGACTTCGCCGTGGCGACCTCCAAGGGCTCCATGGACGAGCAGCTCGCCATAGCCCCGCGCAAGGATGAGATCGGCGACCTCGCGAACTCGCTGCGCA
>JAILMX010000153.1 GCA_024692205.1 Desulfovibrio sp.
TGCCGGGCGTGGCCGTGCTCAACGTCGACAACGGCTTCGGCGCCGCGGCCTTCGCGGTCAAGATGCTGCGGCAGAAAAAGCCCTGAAACGCCGGCGAGGGCGCTTCAGGGCGGCTCATCAAAAAGCGCCTGTCAAAAGGGCGTCAGTCGCGGGCGGCGGCGCGCGCGGCGAGTTTGCGCTCGGCCTCGTCCAGCGACCTGAAGCCGTACTGCAGCATCTGGTTCAGCAGGTTCTCCTCCGCCTCGTTCCCGCCGCGGTCGCGCTTCTCCAGCGTGATGCGGTGGTACAGGGCGACGGTTCCGGGCGACCAGGTCATCATCTCGCTGCGCAGATAGGTCTCAAGCGAGGTCACCCCCCCGCCGTCGGCCGTCCTGCGCGCGGGGCGCCCGTGGGCGGCAAGGCAGGGCCAGCGGCGGGCGACATCATCATGCCAAGCGAGGTTTACGTCGACTATCTCGTCGATGAGGGCCATGGTCGCATCGTCCACCTCCGGCAGGCTGCCGGCGAGGGCCTCGTACTCTTCGGGAAAGGTCCAGCGCATCATGCGGGCGTATTTCTCGGTCATCAGGTTGCGCCCGGCGGCCTGCGCCGCCTCAAGGTCGGCGCAGTAGCTCTCAAGCATGGCTTCGGGCCAGGCGTCGCACTGGCTCACCCGCATGATGCGGAAAGTCTCGGGATTGTGCTGGCAGCTTGCGGGGCCGCCGACGTTCGCCACGCTGGAGAACATCTCCCATTCGATGGCGATTATCTTTCCGAGAAGCTCGTCTTTTTCCATGCTCACATCTCCGTACGGCAATAGCCGCTTCAGGCTTGAAACGACCGCCTGAAAGGCGGTTTTCCTTCCCTTCAAAAAGAACGCCACGCCGCAATGCAAAGGGCGGCTGTCTTCCTTCCGCGGAAAACGCACCGCAAAAACGCAACGGTTGCGCACGACAACGCAACCGCCGAAAAAAGCAATGCGGCTTTCCCTTTCCACAATACGGCAGAGCAGGAAGAAAAGCCAGTGGGATTTTCATGGCGACGCGGCCGCCGTGTCTCGCGTCGGAGTTCCGCGGGGTAGAAGCGACTATTGACAGAAGCCGGCCCTTGTATCAGCATTTTTTCATGCCGCCCTACGGCGATGACGGAATGCATGCCAGCACGAAAAGGAGAAGGCATGAACAGCGAGACGCTCACGAACATCTCCCTTCTTCTGAAAAAGCGCGACTGGGCCGAAGCGGAAAAGGCCCTCGGCGCCGTCGACGAGGCCTCCCTCTCCGCCAGGGAGCGCATCGTCTTCTACGACCAGCGCGCCGCCCTTCTTCGCGCCGCGGGCCGCCTCCCGGAGGCCGAGGCCATCTGCCGCGCGGAGCTTGAACTGGCCGAAAAAACCTTCGATGCCGACGATGTCCGCCTTGCGCGGGTGCTGCGCAATTTCTCGATGACGCTCGACATGGAGCAGAAGTACGAAGATGCCATCCCCCACGCCGAGCGCGAGCTCGCCATACTCCGCAGGCGCCTGCCTCCGGACAGCGTCGAGATCGCCGACGCCGTGGTCGCCCTCGCCAAGCACCACTACGAGCTTGGCCGCTTCACCCTCGCCAGGGAGATGCTTGAGGAAGCCGTCAAAAACTATACGGAAAAGGGAGGCCGCGAATCCCTTGGCGTCGCCACCTGCCTGAACAACCTTGGCCGCATACTCGAGAACAAGGGCTACAACGAAGAGGCCGCGCCCCTTTTCGAGGAGGCCAGCGCCCTGCGCGAAAAGCTCCAGGGCGCGCACCCCGACACGGCCTTCACCCTGCTCAATTACGGCACCTGCCTCGCGGGCGTCGGCCGCTACAGGGAAGCCTCGCAGGTCCTCATCAAATGCCGCGACATGTATCTGGAGCTCGGCATGGACGACAGCCCCTATCTGCAGGCGGCCCGCGACAACCTCATTCTCTGCTTCAACGCCGTGATGGTGCCCTGTTGAGGCAAGAGCTGACCCGGCCGTGCGCCGGACATAACCCCGCCCCGACAGCAACGGACGCGCCCCGCCAAAAGTCCGGGGCCCGCATACACGAAACGGCAGGATACCCCGATGAAAGGCCTTGAACTGGCGGAACGCTTCTACACGACATGCCGGCCGCGACTCATGCAGGCCATGCCCCGCGTAATGGCCCGCGCGGCGGCCGGTCTTGCGGGCGAAGGCTCCGAATGTTTCGGGCTTGACGACGAAATATCACAGGACCACGACTTCGGCGCGGCCTTCTGCCTGTGGCTGCCGAAAGATCTGCTCGAAGCCCAACGGGAGACGATCGAGGTGGTCTTCCGCACCCTGCCCGAGAGCTTCGAGGGCTTCGGCTCCCGCCTCC
>JAILMX010000160.1 GCA_024692205.1 Desulfovibrio sp.
ATGGCCTGACAGTGAGCGACAACGAGTTCACCATCCGCACCATTGACTTCGTGACCCATCCCGCTGAGTCGCCCCTCTACAACGTGACGGGCAAGCTCGTTGTCAAGGAGGGCGCGGACGGCATCGGTGCGACCAATGAAGCCGCCTGCATGTTTGACGCTGACAAGATGGGAAAGAGTTTCACTGCCACCGTCAACGGCCGAGAGAATGTGAACGTTGACCTTGCGTACGGCGCTGGCGACCAGTGCATCACGGCAACCTACACCGGCACGGACGGGACCGAGAAGATCCTGTTCGTGGGCACGGTGGGGTCCGACGGTTCATGGTCGATCAAGCAGTACGCCAACTTCGCCGTGGAGTACACCGGTGACAATGCCGTGCCCAATGATCCCGAGACCGGCCAGGCCCAGTGGCGCCTGTATTTCAGCAGCGCCAAGGACGCCGACGGCGATGCTGCGGCCACGGTTCATGTGGACTTCCATACCGAGTATGAAGCAGGCTCCGCCGACCACGAGACCGTGTCCATCGGCGTCAAGATCGGCAATGCCACGGATCATGTCCTCGGCTACGAAGGCAGCGGTCACTTCGAGTCCACCCCCGTGGAAGTGACCTTGAATAACGGTTCGGCATATCTTAATGCGGAGACCGTCGTCACCCTGATGATCGTTTCCGGCAGCGTTACGGAAAAGCATACGCTGAAGCTGATTGATGGGAACTTTGTGGAAGGCAAGTTGGATGGCGACACTTTTGTGCCGTTCGAGAACGGCACACACTACGTCTACAATGAGGAGACCGGCGTTCTCTCCTGGGATGAGACCTCCATTCCCGGCCTGGGCGAAATGCTGACCGTCACCGCCACCCAGTCCTGGAGGGATCCCGCCACGGGTGCCCGATTGGAAACCACCTTCTCTGACAACGTGCAGCCGGAGATCTTCTTCGATACGAACACGATGACAGCCAAGGCTGGAACAGATGGCAATGACAAGTTATGGGGAGCTGATAATAGGGCTGATCTGCTTTTCGGCGGGGAAGGAAATGACACGTTGTACGGTAAGAGCGGCGATGATGCCCTCGTGGGCGGCGAGGGAAATGACACACTCAATGGCGGTGCCGGCGATGACACGCTCTTCGGAGGTGCCGGCAATGACGAACTTCACGGCGGCGACGGCGATGACACGCTCAATGGCGAGGCCGACAACGACACGCTCTTCGGCGGAGCGGGCAACGACTACCTCGACGGCGGCGCGGGCAGCGACACGCTCTACGGCGACGACGGCAACGACATCATGGTCTATGACAAGGGCGATTTGTTCTACGGCGGCGAAGGCATCGACTTCCTTATCGGGGGGGGCGGCAAGGGGAACAGTGCTGTAGATGCATTGCAAAAGAGTGGAAATGTTCACGACGTCGAAGCAGCCCTTGATGTGGCCGATCCGATGTCCCTGACCAACATGGAAGAGATAGCCACCAAGCTCGGCATCACGGTGAGCGAAGATGGCAAGGTTTCCTTCACCGAGACCGCCACCGGTTGGTCGGATGGCGTGGAACAGACTTTCGCGAACGGCGACTTCGTGACCTTCACGCACACTACCGGCGGTCATGAGGACGCCACCCTTACAGTAGCCAAGGCCGCTCTGGAAAACAGTCAGGGATAGCCTGCCGCAGGGCCGGCCCTCCAACGGCGCAGGCCGCGACACGACCATAACCAACAGCAAGCCCCCGACGGAATGCCGCCGGGGGTTTTCATTCATATCCGCTGTTTGGCGGCATTTGACAGCGTTCTGGCGACCCATGAATTGATGCTGATGCCGTCCCGCGCAGCCTCTAAAGCGATGCGCTGATGCACTTCAGGCGCGATTCTGACATTGAATCGGCCGGAATACGGTTTTTGCGGCGACTTGCCTTTTTGGGCGCACAATTCGAGATAGTCTTCAACGGAGTCAGCCAGTGCCTGCTTCAGTTCGTCTATGGAACGCCCTTGAAAGGTGATGACGTCCGTGAGGTGCAAGACCTCTCCATGAAAGATATCCGCCTCGGGATCATAGTCAAATCTCCCCTGATAGCCCTTGTAGGTAAGCACACTGCTCATGGCAATACTCCCGCACTGGTAAGAAAACGTCTGACAGATTTGACCGCGCCCTTGTCGGTGACAGGCTGCGGATGAGGGCGATGGAATGTTGCAAGCACGCCGTTTAACGCCACACGGATGCGGGAGCCGCGGCCTTCGCTCATTTCAGCGCCACAAGCAGCAGGCTTTCAATGTCCGACCATAATAGTGAAGATAAAACCGGGTCGGCAAAGATGGCATTGAGGATTTTCTGATGCTTGTTGTTCACTCTTTTCTGATACCACATAATAGTGACAAGTCAAGTTGATACTCTAGCAAAGATTGCGCGCACAGTCCCGTCTCCGCGGCGCGTGCGTCAAGCCCCCTTCCTTCTGCCATAGCTCCCCCTGCGCCTGCCGGATCCCGTTTCAGAACGGGCCAATGCTATACTGCGCCCGTTTCATGAACGGACGGGCCGCGGCCATGGTCAGGCGCGGCCCGCGCAGCAAAAGGAGGTGCCTTGTGGCGATGATACCGGCTTCGCTTCTGAAACTGGGCGCGTGCGCGGGGGGAAAAATCCTCTCCCTATTAAGCTCGGCCCCACGGATGACAACGGCAATGCGCACAGCATGACGCTAACGGACATTAACGGCATGTGGGAGCATGAGGACGGCACGAATGTCTATAGCCATATGGCGGTGGGCGAAGACGGCAGCCGACACGCCGATCTGACCCTTCAGACCGCGAGCAACATGCAGCCATCGCAGTCATCGCCGAGCGACAACACCGAACTCCAGCAGGCTACCTTTGAATTGACCGTCAGCTAGCAGGTCCAGCCTTCCGGCGACGCAGGCCGCGACATGACCATAATCAACAGCAAGCCCCCTTGGGAAACCGAGGGGGCTTGTTGCGTCTTTTGCACTAGTTGCCGCTTTCAGCAATCAACTGTAACAATTTTGTGTCAAAAGTCGCAATTTCAGCATTTTTCATACAATGATATCCATAGAGAACACAATCAACAAAATCAAGATTGTGTTCTCCGTATGCAGTAATGGCAAATTGTAAGACATCCATGTCCCGACAAGAAACCAATGCTAAAAAACTCTTGACAGTATTGGCAATTTCATCCCGTTCAATCGAATACACCCCTTTAAGGACGTAAACGACTTCCGCAATGATCTCAATAGTAACAAAAACGTCACCTGCTTCAAGATAACGTTCAGCTTTGTCTGCCATCGCCTGATTGTCATTCAGGAGATAGCGCAATATCATATTGGAATCAAACAGTATCATAGTTTTCTACGGCAGCGCGTTCCCATGCGCCGTTTTCTTTTTGCGCTAATACTGGATTGGCATAGTGCGAAAGGATGCCGCGCACTCCTTTTTTTCGAGAATAGGGTACAGGTTCAACAAAATCATCCAAAAGAGTGATGAGAACGCGTTGATTGGGCTTTGCTGATATCTTTTCAAAAGTCTTGATCGCTTCACCGTCATAATAGCCTTGAACAGCCAACATAAGAGAAACATCCTTCATTGCTGCTGGTGATTGGGCGGAAAAGAGTCCGTGCGCACTCTTCAGGCAGCCGTGCACGGGGGGCGTTTATCCCCGAGCGGGGCCGCATCGCGCCAGCCTGTTTCCTGCTGCCGCGGGACGGAACTCCCTTTCACTATAGGCCGCCGTGGTGCAATGTCAATTCTGCCGCCAAGGGGGATACCGTAGTGCCCGCCACAGTAGTTTCCATCCAAAGCCACCTTCATGCCGCAGGCGTCAAGCCCCCTTTCTTCTGCCATAGCCCCCCCTGCGCCTGCCGGATCCCGTTTCAGTCCGGGGCCGGTGCTATACTGCGCCCGCTTCATGAACGGACGGGCCGCGCGTAGGGTCAGGCGCGGCCCGCACAGCAAAAGGAGGTGCCTTGTGGCGATGATACCGGCTTCGCTTCTGAAACTGGGCGCGTGCGCGGGGGAGAAGATCCTCGCCCTTCTGCGCGGCCTCATCTGCGGCGACGGGGAGGACGGCATGGCGCTCAGGCGCGAGCAGGCGCGGCTCAACGCGGCGGAGATCGAGGGCGCCCCGCAAAGCCGCCTGCGCCTGTGGCGTTCCTTTCTGGGCTGGGTGCTTTCCGCGGCCTTCGCGTGGGAAATGCTGCGCCCCGTCATCCTCTGGTGCGCGCCCGGGGCGGACCTGCCGCCCTCCATGCTCAGGGACGTGACGGCGATGCTGTCCGGCCTGCTGGGTCTCGGGGGCTAGGCATGGCGCAGGGCCTTTGCGAACGAGAACCGTCGGGGCTCTCTCTCGGCATGGCGGCGCGACACCTTGCGGAATGGGAGGGCCTGCGCGCCTTCCTCACCGAGGCCGTGGACGCCCGAGACCCCCTGCTTGTCAGGACGGCCAAAACGGCGGCGGAGGCCCTGCGCCTCTGCCAGGAGGGCGAGCGCCGGGCACTGGGCGCGGGGGAGGGCGCCGACGGCGGCGAGGTGCGCATCTCGTGGGGCGCATAAGCATACCATACACACCCCGCTATCCGGAGGTGCACGCCGTGCTGGAGGCGACGCGCTTCGTCGTGCTCGTTGCGCACAGGCGCTTCGGCAAGACGGTGCTCGCGGTGAACCACCTGCTGAAATCGGCGCTGACCTGCCCCAGGCAGGCCGGCAGATTCGCCTATGTCGCCCCTTTTCGCGGGCAGGCCAAGGCGGTCGCGTGGAGCTATCTGAAACGCTATTCGGCCCCGGTGCCGGGCAGGAAGGTGAGCGAGACGGAACTGTCGGTCACCCTGCCCGGCGGGGCGCAGGTGCGGCTTTTCGGCGCGGACAATCCCGACGCCCTGCGCGGCCTGTACTTCGACGGCGTCGTGCTGGACGAAGTGGCGCAGATGCGCCGCGACGTATGGGAGGAGATCGTGCGTCCGGCCCTGGCCGACAGGGGCGGCGGCGCGCTTTTCATCGGCACCCCGAAGGGCGAGAACCTGTTTCACGAGCTCTTCGTCCGGGCGCAGGGGGATGCTTCCGGCCAGTGGCGGGCGCTTGTGTACCGCGTGGGGGACACGCAGGCCCTGCCCGAAGCGGAGGTCGCGCGTTTGCGCGCGGAAATGGGCGATGCGGCATGGCGGCAGGAATTCCTCTGCGATTTCGCGGCATCCGATGACGACGTGCTCATACCGATGGATGTGGCGCAGACGGCCTCGCAGAAAAGCCTGTTGCCGTCGGAATTCGCCGCCATGCCCCTTGTCTTCGGGGTGGACGTGGCCCGGTTCGGCAGCGACCGCACAGTGGTTTTCCCGCGGCGGGGTCTTCAGGCCCTGCCGCCCACCGTGCTGCGCCGCCGCGACAACGTGGAGGTCGCGGAGCGCATAGCGGCCCTGTATTACGAAGAACGCCCGGCATCCGTCTTCGTGGATGCCGGGCAGGGGCAGGGCGTGATCGACATCCTGCATCGTGCCCTGCCCTGCGTGTACGAAGTGCCCTTCGGCGGGCAGGCGCTGAAGCCCGAGCGCGCCGTGAACCGCAGAACCGAGATGTGGTGCGCCCTGCGCGACTGGCTTTTCGCGGGCGGGGCGGTGCCGCGCATGCCGGAGCTCGTGGGCGAGCTTTCCGCGCCGCGCTACGGATTCGACGCGCGGGGACGCATGGCGCTTGAGAAAAAGGAAGACATAGTAAAGCGCCTCGGCCGCTCGCCCGATCTGGCGGACGCGCTCGCGCTCACCTTCGCCCTGCCGGTGCTGCCCGAGGCCGTGGCCCCCGCGCAGCGCGTCGCGGACGGGCCGGGCGCGGCGAGCCTTTTCGAGTGGTGAGGCGTTTCAGCGGCTGCGGTGCGACCGCGACAGGGTGCCGATCACGAAAAACGGAGGAGATATGATCAGAAAAACGGACTTCGCGCTCCTGCCGGAGGGTTTCTGCGTGCATTTCGCCCCGTGCGGGGCCTGGGCGTCCTGCGATGGGGAGGCGAAAGACGGAAAGACGGCGACAGGGGCGGAAGAGAAGGAAGACGGCAGGACGACAGAAAGGGAGGCCGGACTGTGGAAGGCGCGCCTCGCCGACCTCTTCGCCCGTATGCGCGCTGGCGGCCGCCTGCGCGATTTCTTCTATGACATGGACAGGGAGCCGACACTCGACGAATGGCTCGCGTACGCCGGCCGGCCGCAGTACCGCTTCCTCATCGTGCGGGATGCGGAGCGGGACGCGCCCCTGGGTTTTCTGAACATAGAGGCCGGCCGCTTCGCCCATTTCTGCACCCTGCCAGCCGCCCCGTACGCCCGCCTTGTCGCCGCGGGGCGGCAGGCTCTCGCATGGGCGGGGCGAAGATTCGGCCTCGGGGAGCTGCTCGGCATCACCCCTGCCTGTTATCGCCATGTCTTCGCCTATCTCGGGGCCGTGGGCTTCACGCCTCTGGCGCGCATCCCAAAGGCGGTGTACTGCCATGGCCGGTGGCGCGACGCCGTGCTGAGCCGCTGGCTGCGCGAGGGCGGAGAGCGAAGCGAGGCGGCCTGAAACAATCCCGGAAGGCGCGGTGTCAGGCGTCGTCCTTTTTCTTCACGGGCACGCCCGAGACGTTGGTGAGGCCCCGGGCCACGTCGAGGGCGCGCGGCGAAAAATACATGGTGAGCTTTTCCTCGGGCACGCCAAGGCGCAGGAAAAGGTCGATCTTCTCCTGGGGTTTGAGCTTGAGCTCCCAGTAGCGGCAGTCGCGCGGCGCGGCGAAGGGGATGACGAGGTTGTCGCCCTCGAAAAAGGGGGCCTTGTCCGATTCCGCGTGCTTCGAGAGCAGGTCGGCCAGAAGCGCGAGCTCGTCCTCGCTCATGGTCTCGACCGCCTTGCCGGCCAGATTGTTCTTCTCTATGTCGGCCTTCAGTGCCGCGCTGTCGATGATCTTCATGCTGCCCCCCGCATCGTTTTTTCGCTTCGCGTAGTATACCCGCAAAGGGCCGGGCGTCAAACGACTGCGCCGGTGGCGGCCCGGGACCAGTGAGAAGCGGGACGCATCGCCTGCGTGGGCAGCATGCGTTTGACAAGAGGCGCGCGAGGCACCATAGTTACGGGAAATCGCAGCACAAGGAGACCGTCATGGATTTTTCACAGCTTGTTCGCGAGCGCTGTTCCGTCCGCAAGTTTTCCGAGGCCCCGGTTGAGCCCGAGAAGCTCCGTGCCGTACTTGAGGCCGGCCGCCTTGCGCCCACGGCCTGCAACAATCAGCCGCAGCGCATCTACGTGCTGCAAAGCCCCGAGGCGCTCGCCAAGATACGCGGCGTCGTGAAGTACGCCTTCAACGCGCCCGTCGTGCTCATGATCTGCGTCAACGAGGACGCCGCCTGGAAAAACCAGCGCGAGCCGGGCTACAGCAGCGGCGAAATGGATGCCGCGATCGTCTGCGACCACATGATGCTGCAGGCGGCGGATCTGGGGCTCGGCACGACGTGGGTGCGCGGCTACACCACTGAGGACGTGACGCGGGCCTTTCCCCTGCCGCTGGGCGAACGCCTCGTCTGCCTCCTGCCCCTGGGCTACCCGGCCGAGGACGCTCGGCCCGCACCGCAGCATTCCGTGCGCCGTCCGATGGAAGACCTCGTCAAGACGCTCTAGATGTGAGGCGCGCCCGCTGCTTGCAAGCATTTGCCGGATGGCGTAGACTCATGCGCTATACTTTTTTGGAGGTCTCATGAATCAGCCCATCGTGCTCTTTCCCGGCCAGGGTTCGCAGGTTCCCGGCATGGGCCGCGACGTGGCCGAAGCCGATGCCGACGCCATGGAGCTTTGGAAGAAAGCGGAACGCATAAGCTCTCTGCCCCTGCGCGAGATCTTCTGGGACGGCGACGAAGCCGCCATGAGCGACACGCGGGCCCTGCAGCCCGCCCTGACGGTCGTCAACTGCAACCTCTGGCGGCTTCTGGCCGGCAAGGTCGACCCCATGGGCGCTGCGGGCCACAGCCTGGGCGAATTCAGCGCGCTCGCCGCCGCGCAGGCGCTCACCCTTGATGACGCGCTCGCCATAACCTCCCTCCGCGGCCGTCTCATGGCCGAGGCAGACCCCGAGGGGCACGGCGTTATGGCCGCCATCGTCAAGCTTGACGAAGCGAAGACAACCGAGATCGTCCGGGAGGCCGCCAGCGAATCCGGTGAGCTTCTGCTCATCGCCAATTACAACACCCCCGCCCAGTTCGTCATAAGCGGCACCAAGGCCGCTGTCGACGCGGCCACGGCCAGGACGAAGGCCGCCCGCGGCCGGGCCATCGTGCTCAAGGTGAGCGGGGCCTTCCACAGCCCCATGATGGCGGAGGCCAACAAGGAACTCGCCCCGGTCCTGAAAAAGGCCGACTGGCGCAACCCGCGCTTTCCCGTGTGGTGCAATCTCGATGCGCGCCCCGCAACGAGCGGAGAGGACGCGCGCGAGAAGCTGCTCGCGCAGATGGTCTCCCCCGTCCGCTGGATAGGCACCATGCGCGGGCAGTATGCCGCCGGCGCGCGTTCGTGGCTCGAGGTCGGGCCGAAGGCCGTGCTCGGCAAGATGGTGAAAGCCTGTCTCGACGGCGTGGCCGCCGAGGGCGAGGAGCTGCCTGCGGGCCTCGTGAGCGACCTTGAAAGCGCACGCAGTTTCACCCTGTAGGAGAGAAAGATGCACGCCGTAGACTGCCTGACCGGGGCACTTCAGTCGATACTTGCCGAAGAGGGGCTCGCCTGGCCGGAAAAAACCGTCATAGAACCGCCGCGCGACCCCAGACACGGCGACCTTTCCTCAAACGTGGCCATGCTGCTCGCCAAGCCCGCGAAGAAAAATCCGCGCGAGCTCGCGCAGACCATAGCCGAAAAGCTCTGCGCCGCCCGCCCCGACATCGCCCATGCCGAGGCCGCCGGCCCCGGGTTCTGCAATGTCACCTTCACCGAGGCCTTCTGGCACGCCCTCGTGCCCGAAATAGAGGCGCAGGGAGACCGTTACGGCGACACAACGGGCGGCAGCGGCAAAAAGGTGCTTCTGGAGTACGTCTCCGCGAACCCGACCGGCCCCCTGCACATCGGTCACGGCCGCGGCGCCGCGGTGGGCGACAGCCTGGCGCGCCTTCTGCGCCGCGCGGGCTACACGGTCGACACCGAATACTACATCAACGACGCCGGCCGCCAGATGCGCCTGCTCGGCGTCTCCGTCTGGCTGCGCGCCAAAGAGCTGCACGGCATGAAAGTGACGTGGCCCGAAGACTACTACCACGGCGACTACATCATCGACATCGCCCGCGAGATGCTGGCAAAAGACCCCGCCCTCTGCGAACTGCCCGACGACGAAGGCCGTGAGCGTTGCTACGAATACGCGATGAACGAAATTCTGGACGGCATCAAGGCCGACATGAAGGATTTCCGCGTGGAGCACAAGCGCTTCTTCTCCGAAAAGTCGCTGGTGGACGGGCACGCCGTGGACGCCGCCTTCGCGGCTCTCGGCAAGGCCGGCTACACCTACGACAAGGACGGCGCCTTCTGGTTCGCGACCCAGCAGCTCGGCGACGACAAGGACCGCGTTCTGCGCAAACAGGACGGCAGCCTGACCTATTTCGCCACCGACATCGCCTATCACCACGACAAGTTCGAGCGCGGCTACGACTGGCTCATCGACGTGTGGGGCGCCGACCATCACGGCTACATCCCCCGCATGCGCGCCGCGATACAGGCGATGGGCCGCGAGCAGGCGTCCTTCGACGTGGTGCTCATCCAGCTCGTCAACCTCATCAAGGACGGCAAGCCCGTCGGCATGTCCACCCGCGCGGGCACCTTCGAGACCCTGCACGACGTGGTCGCCGAGGTCGGCACCGACGCGAGCCGCTTCATGTTTCTCTCGCGCAAGAGCGACAGCCCGCTCGACTTCGACCTCGACGTGGTCAAGCAGCGCAACCTCGAGAATCCCGTATACTACGTGCAGTACGCCCACGCCCGTATCTGCGCCGTACTGCGCCGCGCCGCCGAGCGCGGCATACGCCTGCCCGACGTGACGGACGCAGCCCTTCTGGCGCCGCTTTCGACGCCCGAGGACCTGGCGCTTCTGCGCAAGGCAGCGGAATTCGGCAACATGCTGGCGCAGGCAGCGCAGGCCCTTGCCGTGCACCATGTCAGCCGCTACCTGAGCGATCTGGCCGGCATGCTGCACAGCTACTACGCGAAACAGCAGGTGATTGTGGCGGATGACGAGGTCGTGACGCGCGCGCGCCTCGCGCTTCTGCGCGCCATAGCGCAGGTCGTCAGAAACGGGCTCGACGTGCTCGGCGTCACCGCCCCGGACCAGATGTAGCGCCGGCTATGCCACGTCTTGTCAAACGTCCGCCGCAACGCGGGGGAGGTGGGCCTGAAAAATCCGCCGCACCGCGTTTCGCCCTGAGACTTTCCGGCCTGACTCTCGCCATGACCTGCGTCATGCTGACGGCCATTGTCGGCTGGGCCTTCTTCATGGGTTTCATGGTCGGCAAGGGCGCGCAGCCGGGCGACGAGGTCGCCCGCATGGCCCGGATGGCGGGCTTAGGCGACGCCCCCACGGCAGAAGACGGCGAGGCGAAAGACCAGAAGAAAGCCGAAGCCGATGCGAAACCTCCCGCGCCTGAAGAGGAAATTGCCCCTCCCGCCCAGGCCGTTACGCCGGCATCGCCCACTGCTGCGGGGGCAAATCCGCAAGCCCCGGCCGCTGCGGGGGCAAATCCCGAACAGCCCGCCGCTGACGCGCCGCACCCCTTTGCTCGGCCGAGCGGAGCCGGCATGGCGGCCTGGGGCGGCGCGGCCCAAGCCCCTCCTCAGGCGGGACAGCCCAAGGAAGAGAGGAAACCGGCACCCGCTCAGGCGGCCGGCCCGCGTTTCGATTTCGTTTATCAGGCGGCGGCCTTCAAGAAGAAGAGCGAGGCCGACGCGCTCTGCGCAAGGCTTGGGGCCAAGGGCCTGCGCACCCGTCAGCAGAAGAGCGGTGCCGTCATCCTGGTGCAGATCCTTCTGCGCGGCACCTCCGAAGACGCCGCGGCGCTTGAGAACACCCTGCGGGAACTGCGCCTCGGGCGGCCCTTGGCCGTCTCGAAGACTCCCGTCGCCCGACAGCCGAAGCCCGCCGAGGCTCGGACCGGCGCCTCCGCGGGCAAACGCGGCTCTGCCCAGGCAAGCTCCGCTGCCCCGGCCCCGAAAAACGGCCGCAAAGACACCAGGAACGCCTCCAGGAAGGACCGCAAGGATGCCGCAAAGAAACGCTGACGACATTTCCCGTGCCTCGCCGCCCGTAAAGGTCCTGCGCCTTCTCGGGCGGCCCGCGCTCCGGGCGCTGAACGCGATGGGCTCCGTCACGCTCTTCATGCTTGACGGCCTGCGCCACATCTTCACGACGCGCCGCATACTCGGCCGCACCGTCCGCCAGATCTACGTCATTGGCTACCAGTCGCTCTTCGTCATCCTTTTGATAGGGCTTTTCTGCGGCATGGTGCTCGGCCTGCAGGGCTATTACACCCTCGTGCGCTTCGGCTCGGTCGGCATGCTGGGGTCGGCTGTCTCGCTCACCATGATACGAGAGCTCGGCCCCGTGCTCACGGCCATCATGCTCACGGGCAGGGCGGGATCCTCCATGACGGCCGAAATCGGCGTCATGCGCATCACCGACCAGATAGACGCCCTCGACGTGATGGACATCAATTCCGTCGCCTATCTCGTAAGCCCCCGCATCGTGGCCGCTCTGCTCTCCTTCCCCATGCTGACAGCCATATTTGACGTCACCGGCATCTTCGGCGGCTATCTGACGGGCGTGTGCATGCTCGACATCAACGAAGGGGCCTATCTGTACCGCATCGTGTCCTCCGTCACCATGACGGACGTGGCGGGCGGCTTTCTCAAGGCCCTTGTCTTCGGCCTGCTCGTCACGACGGTCTGCTGCCATCAGGGCTACAAGGCGCATCTGCGCCGCGACAGCGTGGGTCCGGAGGCCGTGGGCAGCGCAACGACCTCCGCCGTGGTCATCTCCTGCGTGCTCATACTGGCGGCCGACTACGTGCTGACCTCGATTCTGCTGTAGGGACAAGCTATGCAGGCATGGGACATCTCCTTTTCAAAACTCAAGGCGGGCTACGGCAGCCATGTCGTGCTCACGGACGTGACGGCGGCTTTGCCCGCCGGCGCGGTATCCGTCATCCTCGGCGGTTCGGGCTGCGGCAAATCCACGCTGCTCCGGCAGATCATAGGCCTGTCCAAACCCCTGTCGGGCGAAGTGCGCGTGGCCGGGCGCGACATCTGCACGCTTCCCCCCGCGGAATTCCGGCGGGTTCGCCGGCGCATGGGCGTCCTTTTCCAGGATGGCGCGCTTCTCGGCGCGCTCACGCTCGCGCAGAACGTGGCCCTGCCCCTGACCGAGCATCTGAACCTGCCGGCAGAGGCCGTGCGCGCCGAGGCCGTGCGCATACTCGGCATGGTGGGCCTTTCCGATTTCGCCGATTTCTATCCGAACGAACTTTCGGGGGGCATGCGCAAGCGGGCGGGGCTCGCGCGCGCCATCATCGCCCAGCCGCGCATACTGCTCTGCGACGAGCCGACCTCGGGGCTCGATCCCATAACGGCGGCGCGCATGGACGATCTGCTGCTCTCCATGCACAGGCGTTTCCCCGAGATGACCATAGTCTCCGTCAGCCACGATCTGGCGAGTCTTAACCGCATCGCGGACTATGTGCTCGTCCTGCGCGACGGCGCCTGCGTCTTTGCCGGCACGCAAGATGCCCTTCGCGCAAGCGACGACCCCTATCTCGTGCGCTTTCTCAACCGCGACGGCGCTGGCGACGATGCCGCCGCCGGGGAGTGCGCTGCCCCTGCGGTTCAGGCATCCCTCGACCGTTGGTTCGCCTCGTGAGCTTGAAGAATTTTTTCCTTTAGCCTATAGTTCATTCATTTATATCCGTGGAGAACGTATGGACAGCTATCGCGAAACGCTCGTCGGCGCCTTTGTGCTGCTCGGGCTCGTGTGTGTCGCGTGGATGACGATAAAGCTCGGCCGCATGGAGTTTTTCGCCCCGCAGGGCTTTGAGCTGACGGCGCGTTTCGATTCGGCCTCGGGCCTGCGCGTCGGTGCCGACGTCGAGATAGCCGGCGTGCCCGTCGGGCGCGTCGCCGCCATATCGCTCGATGCCGACCCCGCGCGCACGCAGGCCGTCGTCCGCCTGCGCCTCAACGAGGATTTCAAGCTTTCGGATGACAGCACGGCCTCCATACGCACGAGCGGCCTCATCGGCGACAAGTACATCAGCATCTCCCGCGGCGGTTCGGAGCACATACTCGCCGCCGGAGACGAGATGACGGAGACGGAATCCTCCGTGGATCTCGGAACCCTCATCGGAAAATACGCCTTCGGAGGGGTGTAGCATGAAACGCAACGCACTTTTCCCCGCATTTGTCCTTTCGTCCTTTCTTGGCGCGGCGGTGCTCATCGTCTCCTGCGCATGCGCGCAGGCGGCCCCCTCGGCACGCGAAGTGCTTGAGTCGGAGGTGACGGCAATCCTCGACATCATCCGCAAGCCCGCCTACGCCAACCCCGCAACCCGCGGGCCCCTTCGCGCCGACCTTGAGCGGGAGGTGCGCAAGGGCTTCGATTTCGACGAGTTCTCGTCACGCACGGCCGGCCCGCGCTGGCAGCAGTTCACGGCAGAGCAGAAACGCCAGTTCAGCAACGCCTTCGCCGATCTGCTCATCAACACCTATGCCGGCAAGATAAGCGGCTACAATGGCGAGAAGGTCGCCTACACGGGCGAACGCACCTCAGCGAAGGGCGACCGGGCGGAAGTGCTCACCGTCGTCACGCTCAAGGACGGCAAGAAGGTTCCCGTGGCCTACCGCCTTCTGCCCAAGGACGGCACGTGGAAGGTCTACGACGTGCTGATTGAGAACATCAGCCTCGTCAAGAACTACCGCACGCAGTTTCAGGACATCCTGAAGAACGCCTCGCCCGAGGACCTCATCGCGCGCATACGCGCCAAGGCCGACGAGACGGCAAAGAAATAGCGATGAGACGCGCGCACCCCCTTTTCGCCGTAATCGTCCTCGCCGCAATGGCCTTCCTTTTCTGCGGGCCGGCGCAGGCCAAGGAGAGGGGCGTCTCCATGCGGCCATCGGCCTATGGCGAAGACGTCTCGGCCGGGGGGAGTTCAGACGCTGACGCCCGCCGCGCCGATACTGTCTCTCACAGGCGCTACAGGGCTGCCCCCGCTGACCATGAGCTGCGCGGCCGCACACGCGCCCCGCGCCGGATCACGACACGCAGGGCCGAACCCGCGCCCTCGCTCACCTATGCGGCCGGCGGTGCGGCGCAGGCCTTTCTGCCGGGTGCCATCACCGTGCGCCACAAGGGCCTCTCTGCCGGCGAAATACCGCCCGACGAGCTTGATGATTACGCGATTTCAGGCGGCCCCGTCATCGCCGACCCCCTGGAACCGTGGAACCGCTTCTGGTTCCGTTTCAACGACATCCTCTATCTCGGCATTCTCAAGCCCGTGTACCGCGGCTGGGAATACGTCACTCCCAGAGAGCTTCGCAGCGGCCTCAAAAATTTCCTGCACAACGTGCTCTTTCCCGTGCGCTTCGTGAACAACCTGCTTCAGTTCCGCTTTCTTGAGGCCGGGGTCGAGTTCGGCCGCTTCATGATGAACACTATGATCTCGGCCGGTTTCATGGACCTTGCCAAAGACAAGAAGACCATAGTGCCCGTCGATCCCGACGGCGAGGATTTCGGGCAGACCCTGGGGTACTGGGGCATAGGCCACGGCTGCTACATCGTCTGGCCGCTTCTCGGGCCGAGCTCCATTCGCGAGACGGTCGGCCGTGTGGGCGACTGGGCTGCGACGCCCTTCACCTACCTGCAGCCGTGGGAGCTCGCCTGGAGCGTGAACGGGGGTCTGCGCTTCAACGATCTGGACAGCGTGCTGCCAATGTATGAGGACCTCTCCGCGGCATCGGTCGACCCCTACATCGCCATGCGCGAAGCCTACATCAACTACCGCAACGAGCACGTCAAGAAGTGACGACGGCAAACCCGCTTCTCGCCATACGCGACCTCACCATGGAATTTCCCGTGGGAGCAGGCTGGGCACCCGCCGTACGCAACCTGTCGCTCACGATAGACCGCGCAAGCGTCACCTGTCTCGTGGGGGAATCGGGTTGCGGCAAGAGCATGACGGCCCGCGCCATCCTGCGCCTGCCGCCGGAGCGCGCCCGCCTTTCGGGCAGTCTCGTCTTCGACGGGCAGGATCTTCTGACGCTTTCTGAGGCGCGTATGCGCTCTCTGCGCGGTCGCCGCATGGGCATGATCTTTCAAGAGCCCATGACCGCCCTGAACCCTGTTTTGACCGTGGGTGATCAGGCGGCCGAGGCCCTGCGCACGCATATGGGCATGTCGAAAAAGACCGCCCGGGAAGAGATCGAGCGGCTTTTCGCCTCGGTCGGGATAAGCGAACCCGCAAGCCGCTGCGACAGCTACCCCCACCAGCTCTCGGGCGGCATGCGCCAGCGTGTGATGATAGCGATGGCGCTCTCCTGCGGGCCTGACCTCCTTCTGGCCGACGAGCCGACGACCGCCCTTGACGCCACCATACAGAAGCAGATCCTCGACCTCATCATACAGGAAAGCCGGAGCCGCGGCATGGCCGTATTGCTCATCTCGCACGATCTGGGCACGGTCGCGCAGATAGCCGATCATGTCGGCGTGATGTACGCAGGCTTGCTTGTCGAATCCGCCCCGGCGGACGACCTTTTCGCCCATCCCCTGCACCCTTACACGCAGGGCCTTGTGACCGCGGTGCCGGGCAGGGAGGCGTGGAAGCTGGCACGCCTGCCCACCATACCGGGTGCCGTGCCGGCCCTGGGCGCCATGCCCCCCGGCTGTCCCTTTGCGCCGCGCTGTCCAGCCGCGGATGTCCATTGCCGCGAGGCTGTGCCCGCCCTGCGTGAGAACGGCGGGCATGCCGTTGCCTGCCTCAAGGGGGGGAGCGTATGAGGATGTGGACCAGCCTCGCCTGCACCGTTCTTTTTCTCTCGATGACGGTCGCGCCCGTCTTTTCCGAGAATCTGTCAAAGCTCATGGTCGCGGCGGAATTGGGCGACGTCTGCGCGCTCTACACCCTGGGCACGCTCTGTGAAAACGGTGACGGCATCGCGCAGAACTACGAGGCCGCGCGGCGTTTCTTCGAACGGGCCGCGGAGCGGGGCGACGCGCGCGCCCAGCAAAAGCTGGGCAACATGTACCTTTTGGGCTACGGCACGAAAAAGGACTATGGCAAGGCCCGTCAGTGGCTCGAGAAAGCCGCGGCCCAGGGGGACGTGGCGGCCTGCCGCGACCTCGGCACCCTGCACGGCGAGGGGCTGGGCGTTCCCCTTGATTTCGCCGCGTCCGCCAAATGGTTTGAAAAGGCGGCGGAGAAAGGCGATGCCGAATCGCAGTATGCCCTGGGCAACATCTACGGACGCGGCGGCTCAGGGGTGATACAGAACCACGCGGCGTCGATTGCGTGGTACGAGAAGGCCGCGGCGCAGAAGCATCTCAGGGCCGAGAGAGCGCTTGCCCGCATCTATGAGAAAGGAGACGGCGTCGCGCCGAATGTCGAGACGGCGGTCAAATGGTACAGCCTGGCCTGCGAGCACGGCCTGCAAAGCGATTGCGACGCTATCACCCGACTGACTTCGAAAAAGGCCCCCACGCAGGCGGCAAAGCCCTGACCCTTTCTTGACAGGCCTTCCTTCCGGCAAGTAATATACCTCAACGGTGTGTTTTTGCGTCGTGCGGAACTTGCCGAAATGCCTGTGTGCTTCGAAGGAGGTTCTCATGTACTTTCCCGTCGCCGGCATAGAAGTCAATCCCCTCATCCCGCCGCTCGTCGCTTTCGGCGTGTCCTTCTTCGCCTCCATGGGCGGAATTTCGGGCGCCTTCATCCTCCTTCCGTTCCAGATGTCCGTTCTGGGCTATGTGAATCCCTCGGTCAGCGCGACGAATCAGTTCTTCAACGTAGTCGCCATACCGAGCGGCGTGTACCGCTACATACGCGAGAAACGCATGGTCTGGCCCCTTGCCCTGACCGTGGCGGCGGGCACCCTGCCGGGCGTTTTCCTCGGGGCCTACATACGCATCGCCTGGCTGCCCGACGCGCGGCGCTTCAAGCTCTTCGCGGCGGCGGTTCTGCTCTATATCGGAGGGCGCCTCCTGTGGGATCTCATCCGCAAAAAAGGCGGAAAGCCCAAGGCGGGCGCCGGGCAGGGATTTTCCGTGACAATCCTGGAGTTTTCGAAAAGGCGCATAGCCTACGCCTTTCAGGGCGCGACCTACGCCTGCCCGACCATGGGGATATTCCTGTTGAGCTTTCTCGTGGGGATTGTCGGCGGAACGTACGGCATAGGCGGCGGAGCCATCATCGCACCCTTCTTCGTCGCGTGGTTCGGCCTGCCGGTGCACACCATAAGCGGTTCGACCCTGATGGGCACCTTTCTTACGTCGGTGGCGGGCGTGCTTTTCTACACCGTGCTCGCCCCCTTCTTCCCCGGTCAGTCGGTGGCGCCGGACTGGGCTCTGGGACTGCTCCTCGGCGTGGGCGGCATGGCCGGCATGTACCTGGGCGCGCGTTGCCAGAAACACGTGCCCGCTGCGGCCATCAAGTGGATGCTCGGCATAGCCCTTGTGGCTACCGCCGCGAAGTATGTGGCGGACTATCTGCGCTGAACACGAGGAAAGAGCGGTACGAGACGAATGTGATTTTCCCTCTCTAAAGCCGTCCGTTATTGCTTTTTCCTCTTCGGTTCGGGAAGCTCACTGCAGAGCGCGTCGATGAGCTTCTTGAGGAATGCCTTGCTCTCAGCCTTTACCCGAAGCATCCTTTTCCCCCCCGCATAGGGCAATTCCATCGGCGCGACGGGAAGCATTGCCACGGCTGACCTGGTGGCTTTCACGAGAAAACGGTCGTCGTAAATTCCGCCGAAGACCTTGCCGCGGCAATAGAGAAGATATTCGCCCATCATCGGGCGATAGGAGATATCATCAATATCTGACAACCGTGCGAGGATACTATCCAGATATTCTTTGCTTGATGGCATGTCAGCAGCATTATTCCTGATAGAACTTGCCGTGATAGAAATTTTCCGCCCCTGTCTTTTCCGCGGTCATGCGAAAGCAGACGCACCCGTCAGGGCATACGTAATCCTTCGAAAACGGTCCGTCCCCGCCCACGCGGGTAAGGTCACCGCCGCTTCTGACAGCCTGCATGTCACCATAGAGTATCTGCATCATCTTCGAGCAGATGCCATAGCCCTGTGCGTTCACGGGGCAGCCGTAGGTGCAGGTGTAGGTGTCGCCTATTTCCTCGCCGTTGCGGCAAAGATGCTCCGTATGATCGCCCCTGAGGTACGCCGTGACCTCGATTATGAATCTGTATTCTTCATCATACCATTTTTTCATCGTTTCATTCCTCATGGGCAGCCCTGCCAGCGCTGACGGCCGGTTCACCGCGTCAACCGGGCAGGCATGCGCACGTCTGTTTGCCCTCCCCGCCCTTGGACAGCAGAAGCACGGTCTCCACATGCGGCGTGTGCGGAAAGAGGTCGACAGTCGTGAGGCTCTTCAGTTCGTATCCGGCTGAGAGCCGCGCCGCGTCGCGAGCGAGCGTCGCGGGATTGCAGGATACGTAGACGATGTGACGCGGCGCGAGGGCGAGCAGACCGGCCAGCGTCTCCTCCGTAAGGCCTGCCCGCGGAGGATCGACGAGTGCCGCGCCGCAGGCCCGGACGCCTGCCCCGGCAAAGGCCCGCGCGGCATCGCCCGCATGGATTGCGCACCGGGTGAGCCCCGCGCGCTCTGCGTTCTTTTGGGCAAGGGCGACAGACCTTTTGTCGTATTCCCATGCCTCGGTGAAGGAGAAATGCGCAGCAGCAAGCTGGCCCGGCACGCCGACGCCGCAGTAGAGGTCGAGAAGTCCGCCCCGCTTGAGGGGCAGATCCCGGGCCGCGGTTTTGAGCCTATTCAGGGCGATTGCCGCAAGGCTTTGCGCGGCCTGCGTATTCACTTGAAAGAAGGATGCCGCGTCAAGGGTGAAGAACCGCCCGCAAAGCGGCAGGGCGAGAAGGGGCGCCTCTGCGTCGCTCTCCCCTCGGCCCATGGCGAAGATCCTTTTTTCGCCACTTGCCAGGGCGTCGTCGCTCGCGCGCTCCTCATGCACGAATGCGGAGACCTTTGGGAAATGCGCAAGGATGTCCTCGGCAAGGCGGCGCACGACGCGCTCAGCGGATTTGTCTGCGGGGGATGTCAGGCAGACAAGCCAGAGGTTTTCGGGGGCCTCAGATTCCCGCACGACGTCCGGCGGGTATCCGCAGCGCACGGTCAGGGCGCGCCAGAAGCCTTTATCCCTGCTCCTACCGCGTCCCCGCACAGTGCGGCGAGCACTCTCAGGCGGCGCGCAGTAGGGCGGCAGACCGCTTTGCGTGCAGAAATTCTGAACATGCGTTATGAGTTCTCCTATGCCGCCGGGCAGAAGGGCGCAGCCTTCCGTCTGGCAGACGCGACTGCTGCGCGCGGCGCGCTGCCCCAGAACAAGACCTCCGTCGGGGGCCGGGCCGAAGGCGAGCGTGATCTTGTTGCGAAAGCCCGTGAGCTGGGGGGAAGGCTCCGGGCCCGTGAGCAGCGTATCGATGCGTGACCGGTCGAAATGGCCCATGCGGGTGAAGGCCTGAAGCACGATGTCGCGCTTGCATCGCAGCTGCTCGGCATAGGACATGGTCTGCAGGGGGCAGCCCCCGCATTCGCCATGATGCGGGCAGAGGGGCGGCACGGCGTCTTTCGCTGGCGAGAGAAGTTCCTCGCAAACGCCTTCGATGAAGGCGTTTTTACGGCGCAGAATGCGTGCGCGGACGCGCTGCCCCGGCAGAGCTTTGGCGATGAAGGCTACGAGCCCATCAGCCCGTGCGACGCCGCGCCCGTCGTGCGAAAGGCCCGTGATTTCGAGCGTCACGGCCTCGTTGGCAGATGCGCCGTGCGGTGTTGGCGGCGTTTTCGTAAGAGATGTCATGCACGCTCCTCAGGGTGTGAAAAGGACGGACCATCCCCTTGTTCGATACGCCCATTAAAAGAACCTGTCCACAAAACAAGCCTGCGATACCCCGCGGCAGCGCCGCCCGACGCTTCCGTTCGGGCGAGGTTGCCCAAGAAGGCGATAGGGGCTAGATTCCCCTTCATGAACATAGTGAAGAAAGCCCTGGACAGAGGGCTCACACCCGGCAATGTCCTAAGCTGGCTCTGTCTTGAGACGATGCGGCGCTGGGGCGCCTTCTGGGGCGTTTTGCGGCTGCGGGTCAAGGCACGCCTTCTCGGTGTCACCGTCGGCCGCGGCGTGCGCGCGCACGGGCCCGTGGGTCTCATGCGCTGGCCGGGCGGTACGATTGAGATCGGAGACGACGTAAGCATGATATCCTCATGGCGGCGCGCCACGGCCTGCACCCTGCATGCCCCGGTGCGTCTGCGCGTCTTCGGTCCCGGAGCCGTCATACGCGTGGGCGAGGGCGCGGAACTCAGCGGAACCTCCGTTACCGCGCGCTCGACAGAGATACGCATAGGCAGAAAAGTACTTCTGGGGCCGAACTGCGTCATCGTTGATTCCGATTTTCACGCGCCGTGGCCGCCCGAGGCCCGGTCGGACGCCCCCGGCATGGAGCGCGACCGACCGGTCGAGATCGGCGATTACGCCTGGATAGGCATGAACAGCATCATCCTCAAGGGCGTGCGCATAGGCCGCGGGGCCATCGTGGGCGCTGGCAGCGTGGTCACGCGCGACGTGCCCGAGAACTGCCTCGCCGCCGGCGCGCCGGCCCGCATCATCCGAAACCTGAATGCCGACGATGACGCGCGCTGATACAAAAACGCAGTCTGCGGGCGAGCATGATGTGGCCGCCTTCATCGCCGCCGTCGAGAAGAGCCCCCGGCTCGGACCGCAGATAACGGGGCACCGCATCCTGCCGGCGCAGGAGGCCGCCTTCGCCGAAAACCGCCGCCCGTGGTCTGCCGCCGTGCGCAGGCTGCTTGATGCGCGGGGCATACGCCTCTACAGCCATCAGGCCCTCGCCACGGACCACGTCCGGGCGGGGCATGCGGTCGTCGTCGCCACCCCCACGGCGAGCGGCAAGACCCTGATATACAATCTGCCCGTGCTGGAACGCCTGCTTCAGGATCCGGACGCGCACGCGCTCTATCTCTTCCCGCTCAAGGCGCTCGCACAGGATCAGCTTGCCGGCTTCAACGCCCTGACCGAGGGCTGGCCGGAGGAGATGCGGCCGAAAGCCGCCCTCTACGACGGCGACACGACAGATCCGGAACGTCGCAGGCTGCGCCGCAACCCGCCGCAGGTGCTCATAACGAACCCCGAAATGCTGCACCTCGGCATGCTGCCCTATCATGAAAGCTGGGCGCCCTTCCTCGCCGGACTGACCCATGTGGTGGTGGACGAGGCTCATACCTACAGGGGCGTCTTCGGCAGCCACATGGCCCAGATCTTCCGACGGCTTGAGCGCGTTGCCGGCCGCTACGGCTCACGGCCCGTCTGGACGCTCTGCACGGCGACTGTGGGCAATCCCGCGGAGCTCGCGCAGGGCCTCATCGGTGATGGCGCCAGGCCCATCGTCATAGGGGAATCCGGCGCGCCTCAGGGCAGACGGCATTTTCTCTTTCTCAATCCCGACCTCGCCCCCTCGACGGCCGCCATCGACCTTCTCAAAGAAGCGCTTGCGCGGGGCCTGCGAACCATCGTCTACTGCCGTTCGCGTCGCATGACCGAGCTCATCAGCCTGTGGGCCGGCAGCGAGGCGGGCCCGTATAGCAAGCGCATCTCCGCCTACCGCGCGGGCTTTCTGCCCGAGGAACGCCGCGAGATAGAAAAGCGCATGGCCTCGGGAGAACTGCTCTGCGTTGTCAGCACGAGCGCCCTTGAGCTCGGCATCGACATCGGAGGGCTCGATGTGTGCATACTCGTGGGCTACCCGGGGACCATCATGGCCACATTGCAGCGCGGCGGGCGCGTCGGCAGAGCCCGGCAGGAATCGGCCGTCATCGTGGTCGCCGGGGAGGACGCGCTCGACCAGTATTTCGCCCGCAACCCCGGGGATTTTTTCAGCCGTCCGCCCGAAAAGGCCGTGGTGAATCCCGACAATCCCGTCATCCTCGCCCGGCATCTGGAATGCGCCGCCGCGGAGATGCCCCTTTCCGCCTCAGAAAACTGGCTTCAGGCGCCCTCAGTGCGTTCCGTCATCAGGGATCTTGAGGCGAAGGGCCTCCTTCTGCGCACGGCGGGCGGGAGCGAATGGCTCGCCGCGCGCAAACGCCCCCAGCGTGGCGTGGACCTGCGCGGCACGGGCCAGACCTACACGATAGTGAATGAGAAGGGCAGCGTGATCGGCTCTGTGGATGCCTTCCGCGCATGGCGCGAGACACACCCGGGGGCGACGTATCTGCACCGCGGCCGTTCCTACGTCATTCAGGCTATTGATGCGGGCAGCGCCCGTGTGCTCGCCAGGGAGGAGCGCGTCTCGTGGTTTACGCGTACGCGGGCGAGCAAGAGCACGGTTATTCTGGAGGAGACGGGCCGCCGAAGCATAGGCCGCGCCCTCGTGTGCCGTGGACGCCTGCGCATTACGGACTGCGTGACCGGCTACGAGAAACGCTCTGTCTCAGGCAACCGTCTGCTCACCATAGTGCCGCTCGACGCCCCCCCCCAGGTCTTCGAGACCGAGGGCCTCTGGTACGTCATACCCGAAAGTGTACGGCAGAAAATGGAAGCGGAGTTCCTGCATTTCATGGGCTCCATACACGCCATGGAGCATGCTCTCATCGGCATGCTGCCCCTGCAGGTCATGGCCGACCGCAACGACTTCGGCGGCATTTCCATCCCCATGCACCCTCAGGTCGGCTACGCCTGTGTCTTCGTCTACGACGGGCTGCCCGGCGGGGCGGGACTCACCCGTCAGGCCTTCGACCAGGCGCGGGACCTGCTTGACGTGACGCGTCGGGCCGTTACCGGCTGCCCGTGCGAAGGGGGCTGTCCCTCGTGCGTGCATTCGCCAAAATGCGGTTCGGGCAACCGCCCCATCAGCAAAGAGGGGGCCGTGTGCCTTCTCGATGAGCTTCTGACGATGCCTGCCCACGCTTGCGAGACCGAGGGCGACATGCTCGAAAGAACGCTTGTCATAAGCCCGGCCCCTGATATCTTCGATGCTCCCTCAGCGCCTGTCTCATCCTCGTCTGCGTTCGTGGCGTCCGCACCTGCCACCGCTCCGGCCTTCTGGCAGCCCGACACCAGGCTCGGTCTGCGCACCGGCCCCGGCGGGCCGCCTCTGCCCGTCCTTTCGCGTACGGCGCAACCCGAGGCCTTCGCAACGCCTGCCCCGTATACGGCAGACGCCCCCGTGCCGCTTGCGCCGCCCGCCCGCTATGTCGTCTTCGACGTGGAGACGCGCCGTTCCGCCGCCGAGGTAGGCGGCTGGAACCGCGCCGACCGCATGGGAGTGAGCGTGATGGTCGCCTACGACAGCGCTCAGGACAGCTACAGAGCCTACCGAGAGGAAGAGCTCGACGCCTTCTTCACCCTGGCGGCCAAAGCCGACCTCGTCGTCGGCTTTAACAGCCTGCGCTTTGACTATCAGGTGCTGTCGGCCTTTTCTCCCTACGACCTCGCCACACTGCCGTCACTCGACATTTTGCAGCGCGTTCACGAGCGGCTGAACTACCGCCTGCCGCTGGACAATCTTGCGCAGGCGACCCTGGGCGCCCCAAAGACCGCCGACGGCCTGCAGGCACTTGCATGGTGGCGGGAAGGGCGCATAGACGAAATTGCCGAATACTGCCGCAGGGATGTCGAGCTGACACTTGGCCTGTACCGCTACGGGCTTGAGCACGGCTTTCTTTTGTTCACGAACAAGGCGGGCCAGCGCGTCCGCCTGCCGATAGACTTCGCCTCGCGGACTGCCGGGAAGGCCCCGGCGGACGTTGTGGCGAGGGAAAAACGATACAATAAGGATGTTTCATGAAACCGCATATTCGTTTCGATACGGGCGAGATGGCCCTTCATCTGCTGGATCAGCGCCTTCTGCCCACGGAATGCTCCGACTTTGTCTGCCACAGCATGGACGACGTCATCCGCGCCCTCAAAGACATGGTCGTGCGCGGTGCGCCCGCCATCGGCGTCACTGCGGCGTGGGGCTGCGTGCTTGCCGCCGACAAGACCGCGCGGGAGACGGCCGGCGACTGGCGCGCCGTTCTGGACGACATGCTCGTGAGGCTTGCGGCCGCGAGGCCCACGGCGGTGAATCTGCGCTGGGCCGTCGAGCGTATGCGCGGCGTGTGGGAGGCTGCTGCCCCGGACGATTGCGAAGCGCTCACGGGACTTTTTTTGCGTGAGGCCGATGCCATGCAGAAAGAAGACGTGGAGATCTGCCGCGCAATCGGTCACCACGGGGCAACGCTTCTGTACGACGGAGACACCGTCCTGACCCACTGCAATGCAGGCGCCCTCGCGACGGCGGGCTACGGAACGGCCCTGGGCGTCATCCGCGGAGCGGTGGATGCGGGCAAGCGCATCGCCGTCATAGCCGACGAGACGCGTCCCTTTCTGCAGGGCGCGCGGCTGACCGCCTGGGAACTTGCGCAGGACAATATCCCCGTGACGGTCGCCTGCGACAATGCCTGCGCCCTGCTCATGCAAAAGGGTCTTGTTGACTGCGTTGTCGTCGGGGCTGACCGCATCGCCTCGAACGGCGACACGGCGAACAAGATAGGCACGCACGGCGTGGCCATCCTGGCCAGGCATTTCGACATACCCTTCTATGTGGCGGCGCCGATTTCGACCATAGACACACGTATCGCGGACGGCACGGCCATCCCCATCGAAAAACGGCCCGATGAGGAGGTGCGCACGGTCGGCGGCCGCGATCTCGTTCCCGAAGGCGTGCCCGTTTACAATTTCGCCTTCGACGTGACACCCGCGCAACTCATCAGCGGCATCGTCACCGAAAAGGGCGTTCTGCGCGAACCCTACGACGCGAGCATAGCCCGCGCTCTTCGGGAGCGCACGGCATGAAAAACTGCATCCTTCTCGTCCATGCGTCGTCCTTCGGCGCCTCCCCCGCGGGGAATGAGGCGCTCGTCGTCCACTGGGACGAATGGGATGTGCCGACCGGGCATGTCTCCCTGCCGTCCCGCCTTGCCGACGACCTCATATCCATTCGGACCGAACATGCCGCCTGGGCGTATGATTTCGCCCGCCTTGTCGTGGACGGGCGTGAGGTGCAGGATCACCTTCTGGGCAGGGAGAGCTCCCTTTCCATGTGGTGGTGCTCGCTGCTCTACGAGCGGCACCCGAAGATGACGCCGAACCTCTACACCATCTATAAGCTGCGGGCGGTGGAGCGTCTGCTCGATGCCGAGGGCTGCGACAGCCTGCAGCTTGCCGGCGGCGACACGGCCATGGCGCGGGCGCTTGAGGAGGCGTGCCGGGCGACAGGGCGTCGGTTCGAATGGATTGCCGCCGCGCCCGGCAAGTCCGTGCAGGGACCGGTTTCCGGGGGGGGGGTGCTCAGACGGCTCTATGCCGTCTGTCCGCCCGTAGTGCGCGCCTTCGCGCGTTACGTCCATTGGTGGTGGTCGTTCCGCCGGCGTATGCCCACGGTGCGACTGCCGAAAGCACCTGACGGCGTGACGACGGCCACCGTCGCGACGTATTTTCCCAATGTCGATATGCAGGCCGCGAAGGCGGGGCGCTTCCGTTCCCGCTACTGGGAGAGCCTTCACGACGCCCTGAATGAACGCGCTCAGGCCCTGGGCACGCCTTTTGTGCGCTGGCTTTTCGTTCGTTTCCCCTCGCCTCAGATGACCTTTGGGGAATGTCTCGCCCTGCGTGACCGTTTCCGCAGCGAAAAAAAGGACGGCTTCTCATTCCACTATCTGGAGGAGTTTCTGGAAAGCGCCGACCTGCGCGCCGCATGGAAGCGATATCTTTCGCTGCGCCGTGCAAGCCTCGCCATAGAGGACAAGGTGCGCCCGGCCTTTCATTTTACCGGTTCCTCAATGAATTTCTGGCACTGGGCGGCCGATGACTGGGCTGAATCCTTCCGCGGCTGGCGCTGCCTTGAACGCTGTCTGCAACAGCGGGGTATCGAAGCCTACGTACGGCAGGCCGGCCCCCAGCAATGGACGATCTTTCCCCTTGAGAACTGTCCGTGGGAGCGCATGCTCACCCATGCCGTGCACGAGACCGGCTCTGGCCCGGTCTACGGCGCGCAGCACTCGACCATACGCCCGACGGATTTTCGCTATTTCGACGATCCGCGCACCTTCACCGACGGCCGCTGTAAGGACTTTCAGCCCGACACCGTGCGCGGCAACGGCGCCTCGGCCTGCGCTCAGTGGCGCGATGCCGGCGTGCCGGCGGAAAGACTGGGACAGGTGGAGGCCTTACGCTACCTGTATCTGGCGGACACGGAAGGGGGCGATGCCTCCGTGCCTGTCGACGGGCAAAAGCGTCTGCTTGTGCTGACGAGCTTTTTCCGCGACGAGACATTCGCTCATCTGACCCTGCTCGCCCGCGCCGTGCAGGCGGGCCTTTTGGACGGCTGGAACATCGTGGTCAAGCCGCATCCGTATCTGCCTGTGGAGGATGAACTGCGCCGCCTGCTCGGGCGGCGTGCCGACGAGATGACCTTCGCCGACGGCCCCATAGCGGACCAGCTAGTGCCCGGGGTGCTCGTCTGGGCCTCGAATTCCACGACCGCGGCGCTTGAGGCTGCGATCAAGGGGCTCCCCGTCATGGTCATGCAGCCCCGCGACGACTTCGACCTCTGCCCCTTCCAGGACGTGCCGGCCCTGCCGCGCACCGCGACACTGGAAGACGTGCGCCAGGCCTTGGCCCAGGCCAGCCCGCTCTCCATAGCCAGTGACTATCTCGCCCTCGACCCGGCCCTGCCCGAGTGGCGCAGACTGCTCGCCCTGTAGCGGCGGGCATTCACGCCCATGAACAAAGCCCCCAGGGGATAATCCCCGGGGGACTTTGTCAAACGTGCGCTTTTCAGTCTGGGGGATGTGCGGCTTACGGCTCAAGCCCCATCATCTTGATGGCCTGCATGCCGCCCATGGCGTTCACAACGTCGTCGTAGCCGTTGCGCTTGAGCACGAGCAGACAGTCGTAGGCGCGCAGGCCCGTGTTGCAGACCAGGGCGACAGGTCTGTCCCTGGGCACCTCGTTTATGCGGCGGGCGAACTCCTCAAGCGGTATGGCGTGCCAGTCGGGGTTCTTCTCCTGCATGGCGAGCCCCGCCTTGGCCGGACGCGCGTCGATGAAGAAGATGCCGTTCTTTTCGCGCTCCTGCCAGAGCTTGATGAACTCGTCGCCGTTGATGGCGCGCATGCGGCCCTCCAGCACGTTGTCGGCGACGTTGGCAACGGCGTTGACAATATCCATGGCGGCGGCGAAGGGCGGCGCGTAGGAGACCTCAAGATTCGCTATGTCCTGCACAGTCGGCTTTGCAAATTGAAGAACGGTCGCGACGGCGTCCACGCGGGCCTTGAGGGCGTCACCGTTGGCGCTGACGCCCTGTATGCCGAGAACGCGCTTCGTGCCTTTCTCGATGACCAGTTCAAGGCCCATCATGCCGTGCTCGGGGTAGAAGTGAGCGCGGTCTACCTGCTCGTTGACGACGGAGAGAGCGTCGAAGCCGGCCTTGCGGGCCCCCTCGACGGTGAGACCGGCGCCTGCGAAGCTCTTCTCGAAGAGCTTGACGGCCCACGTTCCCACATAGCCAGGGAAGGTGGCGTCACCGCCGGCGAGATTGGTGCCGATGACGCGGCCCTGGCGGTTCGCCATGCTGCCGAGGGGCATATAGCCGGGCTTGCCGGTGAGGATGTTGCGTATGGAGCAGCAGTCCCCGCCCGAATAGATGTTTGGATCGCTCGTGCGCATATGCTCGTCAACCATGATGGCGCCGAAGGGGGTGACGTCGAGGCCGGCGTCCTTGGCAAGCTGCCCGTTCGGGATGAAGCCCGCGGCGAAGATGACGAGCTGGGCGCTGATCGTGCGTTTTTCGGTGACTACGCGGAAGACGGCGCCGTCCTTGCCCTCAAGCTTGAGAACCTTTTCAGCCGGGTACACATTGACGCCGTGTTGAATGAGGTCGGCGCCGGCCATGATGCCAAGGGTGTTTGAGAGCACGCCCGGCAGCACCTGGCCGGCCATTTCGACCACGCTGACCTTGACGCCCCACATGTCGGCGAGGGCCACGGCAGCCTCGAGGCCGATGAAGCCGCCGCCCACGATGACGGCCTCGCTGACCTTACCGGCCTCGCAGGCCTTGCGAATGCTGTCAGCGGCCTCAAGTCGCGTCAACGTAAGGACGTTCTTCAGATCATGGCCTGGCACAGGGGGAACTCGGGGGGAGGCACCTGTCGCAATAACGAGCTTGTCATAGGGCAGCGTGTCCTCCTGGCCCGTGATGCAATCGCGCACGCGCACGGTCTTGGCCTTGCGGTCAATTGAGACGGCCCGCGTCTGCGTACGGACGGTGAAATTTTTCAAATCGCGGAAGAAGTTCTCATCGCGCAGCACCTGATAGGGGGTGGAGCGCAGGGCATCAACCGTCTGCACCTCGCCGGAGACAAAATACGGAATGCCGCAGCCTCCGTAAGAGATGAGCTTGTTTTCATCGACGAGTGTCAGTTCCGTGTCAGGAGCAAGGCGCATGCAACGGCAGGCGGCCTTTGGTCCGAGGGCAACGCCGCCGATAACAACAACTTTTTCAGCCATGTCGGGATCTCCCTTGATGAAGTTTCTCGCCCAATCTACCACAGTACGCAGATATGGCAATGCCTTCGGGGGGAGTTTCCCCTACTCTTTCGTGGGGTTTTCCGGAGACGGTTCGTCCTCGTCTGGATACTTCCTGTAGATCGCGAGGATGACGTCGTGAATCTCGCAAAAGATATCTACGAGCTCCGGGTCGAAAAACGTGCCCGAATAGTCGCATATCTGGTCGTAGGCTCTTTTCTCATCCCACGCCTCCTTGTAGCTGCGGCGAGAGACGAGCGCATCGTACACGTCAACTATGGCGGTTATGCGTGCCTCAAGCGGAATGTCTTCTCCGGAGAGGATGGGGGCGTCCGGCGAGCCGGTATACCCCGTGCCGTCCCAGTGCTGGTGATGGTTCAGGGCTATGGTGCGGGCAAGGCGGTCGATATCCTGCGAGGTGTCGGAGAAAAGCGATGCGCCGAGACTGGTGTGCTGCTGCATGATGGCCCGCTCTTCGGCGGTGAGAGGACCGGGCTTCTTGAGTATGGAGTCTGGAATGCCGACCTTGCCCACGTCGTGCGACATCACGGCGAGGCGAATCTTGCCCTGCATCTGGCGTATGTCCTCGTGGGCAAGACCTTTCTTCTCGGCCCAGCGACGGTAGAGCTCCGCCGCCATGGCGCCGGTGCGCCATACGTGGTGGCCCGTCTCGTGCGGATCGTGCAGGGACGAGGTGCGGAGCATGCGCAGTATGAGGCGGTCGGCCATGCGACCCCGCTCAAGCGCGCTTACGCCAAGGGTCGTGACATGCTCGATAATGTCGACCATTTCGCCGGTAAAGGCGCGTATGACGCCGTCTTGCATGCTGTTGATGAGCTGCAGCACGCCGAGGGATTTGTCCGTGGCATCCACGAAGGGCACTGTCAGTACCGAGATCGTCTTGTAGCCCGAGGCCGCATCGAAGGTGTCGTTGAAGGAGTAGAGCGTCTCGCCCTTGAGCGTGCGCACATCCGCTATATTGAGGCTACGCCCCGTGCAGGCCACAAAGCCCACCAGCGAGGTCGCGTTGAGGGGCAGCTCTTCCTTGAGGTAGATGCAGCGGTTCGATTCCGACTTTGGAAAAAGGGTGGCATTGGCCGCAAACGCCAGGTCCAGCTTGCCGTTTTCGATCAGATAGATGATGCCGGCATCGGCGCCTGTCAGGGCGCGCGCTTTGGTGAGGATGCTCTCAAGCACCGAATTGATGTCGGTGTAGTGCGCCAGACGGTGGAAGAACTCGAAGAGGTCGGCATAGGCGGCGCGCGTGTCCTTTTTCGCCTCGGGGGTTTGCGCTTTGCCGCCCAGGGGGTTGATCTCCATGCGTTGGCGCGCCAGCTGCAGAGTGGAGGAAAGCGAGCGGCACTGGCGCATCATGGTCTCGAAGGCCATTTCCAGGTCTACGTCGGTGTGTGAAGGATCATAGTGGG
The DNA here is from genome assembly GCA_024692205.1 of Desulfovibrio sp. Classification (GTDB taxonomy): domain Bacteria; phylum Desulfobacterota; class Desulfovibrionia; order Desulfovibrionales; family Desulfovibrionaceae; genus Desulfovibrio. The sequence continues at coordinate 30,270 of JAILMX010000160.1, forward strand.
TGAAGACAATATGGCGCACTCCGCGCGCGGCGAGGGGTTCCGGCCACTGTTCCATCGCGCTGTGCCCGGAGCCCACGTGGTTCGGGTATTCACTCATGAACCAATGTCCGTCCACGAGGGCAACGTCCACCCCGGCGAGGAAGGTGAGCAGGTCGGCGGTCTCTCCGTCGTAGGAGTTGGTGCCGAATTCATGGACGCCCGTGACCCCGATGCTCCAGCCGTCACCCTCAATGCGGTAGGCCGTGCAGACGCCTCTGTGCCGGGTGCGGCAGGTGCGTATTTTCAGGGAGCCGACGG
>JAILMX010000242.1 GCA_024692205.1 Desulfovibrio sp.
GCCATATGCGAAACTGGAATAAACAGTCCCACGTGACATGGTATTGCCTTTACCATGTTGTGTTCATACCCAAATACCGTAAAAAGGCGATATTTGGAAGACTTCGAGCGGAGATTGGAAAGATTTTCCGAGATCTTTGCCGACAGTTTGGAATAGAACTTGTAGAGGGCCATGCCATGACGGATCATGTGCATATGTGTCTTGGCATACCACCCAAATATGCAGTTGCCGAAGCCATAGGGAAGCTCAAAGGAAAGTCGGCGATATTGATCCATAAGCGTTACCTTGGCAGAGGAAAGAATCTTGCCGGGTATCATTTTTGGGCACGTGGATATTGTGTTAGTACAGTAGGACTTGATGAAGCTCTTGTACGTGAATATATCCGAAATCAAGAGGCAGACGATAAAGCAATAGAGCAATACTCGTTGCTGAAGTAATCATAACGGCCTCGGTGGGCCCCCTTCAAGGGGGCTATATCATACCACCGCCTCTGGCGGTGGTACCTGATTGTTCATGGCTGGATGACTCAAACACTTGGCAGTGCCTGAATAATGCGAAGAAAGTAACCGGCTCTACAGGTGACTATTATGTGGGGGTTGATTCTACAGGCATTGAGCGGCAAGTGTCTGGCCTGGAATCCAATTTCACTGTGAGTGAGGATTCAGTATATTGTTCCACGGTGAAAGATGAAATGACACTGCATGGGTACATGAGAATGCAATCTGATGGAAACAGTTTTTTTGAGTGGTGGGATGAAAATAACGTGTATCACCAAGTAGTTGCAGATGGTGATGCGGCGCTGCCGGACGATAATCCCCAATGGATTAGGGAGACATCCAAGGAATACGTTCAAGACTCTCTGCTTCTTGAGCATCTCGGCGGCGACGCGAACATCTCGTTTGATAAGGATGGCGACGCGAGCGTGACCGTCGGCAATAACGGGAAAACGCATACCTTTAAGAACTTTGAGTGCGTTCACGCCATTGCCGACGAAGGCCAGACCGTCACCTTCCATGCGGGCGGTTTTCTCGCCAGCACGGTCGTCTATGACCAGGAGGCCCCCTGGAAGCATCTGTCGGTAGGGGCCAATGAGCATGACGACCCCGGCACGTATGTGTTTGACCTCGGCTGGAATGCTGATCCGTTGAGCGCTGCGGGCAATGTTTCCTTTTACGCGGGGGGCGGGGCCAGCGGCGACATCTTCATGGTCGGCTCCACTGAAAACGACTTTGGGAACATCCAACTCAGCGGCGGCCAGGGCAATGACACCTACAAGCTGCGGGCGGAGGGCCATGCCGTAACCATACTCGACAACGCCTTCGGCAATAAACAAGGCCAGGTACCAAGCGGTGCGGACACGGTGCAGTTCTTCGGCGTGGACAGTAATTTCGAGGTGAACAGCCTGCGATTCTTCTGGTCTGGCGACAAGACAGGTGGCGGCACCTTGAAAATCGCCAATGTTGATGGTAAATGGGGAGCATTGGGGCCAAATTCTTGGCCCAATAATACCCTGACCATCTGCTACAGCAACCTGTTGGACAAGAACACGGTTACCTACGGCAACCTGCAGGGCGATCACATGCAATTCTTTGGCAACTCCGAAACGAACCTGCTCGCCGATGTGGATCTCAATTCCGTGGTCACGGCCATGACAGGAAAAGATAGGTCTTGGGACGACAATTGCCAAGGATACAGCACCGGCTGGGTTCAGCTGTCCTTCACCGATGGGAAGGTCAGCTGACAGTTCCGCACGAATCCACACATCTGCGGCGTCCGCCCTTGCGGCGGGCGCCGCTTGCCATACCGTCCGCGCGGCCCCGCACAAGGAGGAGGAAACCATGGCTGAAGAGGATATGAAATACTCGGTTCCGGATCAGGGCGGGAAGAGTGCCGAAGCCGCCGGCCCCCGTCAGGTGCCGGTCACCTTTTCGGGCAGACGCGTGCCCACGAGCTACGCCAGCGCCTTTCAGGCGCAGGTCATGGACGGGCTGGTCTGCCTCACCTACGGCGTGAGCTTTCCGCAGGGCCAGGGCCGTGCCGTGGACATGGAGCGCCGCGTGGTCATGACGCCGCAGGCCGCAGCCCGCCTGGTCAATGCCGTGGCGCGCCTGCTGCAATCCTCCGGGAAGGGCGAAGCGTCCAAGTCCGGAGCCGCCCCCGCCCCTAAGGCCGCCGAAACCGAAACATTCGGCCAGAACGAATAGCCTCCGGTCCGCGCCGTCTCGGCCGGCACTGATACAGCGCGCCCATGAACATCCTTTTCTGCCACAACAACTTTCCCGGCCAATTCCACCGCCTTGCCGTGGAGCTGGCGGCCGATCCCGGGAACCGCGTGCTCTTCCTCTCGCTCCACCGGCGCGGAGACGTGAATGTTCCCGGAGTCGACTGGCGGCAGGTGCCGCTGCCCGATCCCGAGAACACCCGGAACCGTCCCCGAAAGAAATACCTGGACATCCTGGCCCGCGGCGAGCGCTTCGCGGACGCCATGCTGGCCCTGCGGCGCGAGGGTTTCCAGCCGGATGTGGTCTACGGTCATGTGGGCTTCGGCTGCAACATCTACGCGAAGGACATCTTCCCCCGTGCGGCGCACATGGGCTTTTTCGAATGGTTCTACACCGACGGCGCCGACGTGGGCTTTTTCTCGGGCGGCAAGCCCGTGCCCCTCGCCACGCTGGCGGAGAACAGGCAGTGCAATATGTGCATGCTCACGGCCCTTGCGGACTGCGTGCTGGGCATCTGCCCGACGCACTGGCAGAAAATCCAGCACCCCCCGGAATTCCGCCACAAGCTGCACGTGCTGCACGACGGCGTGGACACGCGTTTCTTTTCTCCGCAGAAGACGCGCGGGGTGAAGCTCCGCGCGCTGGACCTCTCCGGCGCGGAGGAGCTCGTCACCTACGCCACGCGGGGGCTGGAGCCGTACCGCGGCTTCCACACTTTCTACCGAAGCCTGCCCGCCGTGCTCGCGGCACGGCCGAAAGTCCATGTGGTCATCATGGCCGACGACCGAGTTTCCTACGGCCAGCCCCGCAAGGACGGCAGGAGCTGGAAGCAGGTGCTGCAGGAAGAGGTCTCGGTGGACGAGGCCCGCGTGCATTTTCTGCCCTTTCAGCCATACGACCAGTACCGGTCGCTTTTGCGCGCCTCGGACTGCCACGTCTACCTCACCGCGCCCTTCGTGCTCTCCTGGTCCATGCTGGAGGCCATGAGCTGCGGCTGCCTCGTGGTCGCGTCGGACACGGAGCCCGTGCGCGAGGTCATCCGCGATGGCGAAAACGGCTTTCTGACGGATTTCCGGCAGCCTGCGCAGCTGGCCCGCCGCATCGTCGCCTGCTTGGAACGCCAGGGGGAGATGGAGGCGGTGCGCGTACGCGCCCGCAGAACCATACTTGACCGCTATGACCTGAAAAAACTGCTGCCCTTGCAAAAGGAGCTCGTCAGGGCCGCCGCCGCCCTGGGGTGCGCGGACAGGTTGGAACGGATACGCTGATGCGCTGTCCCGCCTCCGTCGTGCCCTGCCTTGCGCTGGCGGCGCATATGATCAAACTGTCTGTGCCGTCATCTCTGCCCGTCCCATCGGATGCGCTGACGGATTCGGAACTGTCATCTCTGGCCGACAGTCTGAGCCTTAAGCTGGACGTGGTGGACGGTGAAGGCATGGAAGGGCTCGCCTCCCGTCCACTGAAGGGGCCGGTTGTCCTGCTGCTCAGGGATGGCGGGGCCGTGCTCTTTGTGGGGCGGGTGCCGGACAAGCCGATTGCGGTGGTCATCGACCCCATGGCGCAGCCCGTGAAGCAAGCCAATGTCCCCTTTGCGGCGCTTGCATCCCGGTGGACGGGGCACGCCCTGCTGCTTTCCCCGCGCCGGCTGGCGCACCGGCATGTGCATGCGCTGGTGAGCATGGCGCGCGAGTACGGCAAGGATCTTTCGGCTGAGGACCTTATCCACGCCTACGTGCTTGAGGGACGGGAGCCGGACAAGAGCCTCTTCATGCGCATGATAGGCGACCAGGGGCTCGTGGGGCACGACGCGCCGGCCACCTTGGACGTTCTGGCGCAGATGACGGCGGGCCTGCCCTTTCTGCTGCACTGCACGGGCGGGGGGCTGCTCATCCTCTGGCAGATGGACGGCGAACGACTTGAGATTGAGAATCCCGACCGCCCGCATCTCGGCCGCACGTGGCTTTCCCGCGGGGAGGTCGAGCCGCTGCTCGACGGGCAAGTGACCTTCATCAAGCCAAAAGAGCAGGGCGTTCCCTCCCTGATGGCGCCGAAGAAAAAGTTCGGCCTGTCCTTCTTCATCGGCGAGATGCGGCACATGTTCGCAAGCCTCGGCGAAGTCGGGGCGGCGGCCGTGGCAATTCAGCTGCTCGGCCTGGCGACGCCGCTTTTCTTCCAGGTGATCATCGACACGGTGGTGACGCACCATGCGCTGTCCACGCTGCACATCCTGGGCGTCGGCATGGTGGCGGCCATCGGCTTCGAGTGCCTGTTTCTCTGGCTGCGCTCCTACCTTCTGCTCTACGTCACGAGCGTCATCGACCTGCGCCTGTCCATCCGCACCTTCGAGCATCTGGCAAGCCTGCCCCTGCCCTTTTTCGAGCGCAATCCGGCCGGGGTTATTATCAAGCACATGCAGCAGCCTGAGAAGATACGGGAATTCCTCACAGGCCGCGTCTTCGGGACGGTGCTCGACTGCGTCTCGCTTGTTGTGGTGCTGCCCATTCTCTTCCTGTACGCTTGGCAGCTCACGGTGGTGGTGCTCCTCTTTTCCGGCCTCTCGGCGATCACCATCGTTCTGGCCATGGGGCCGTTCCGCCGCCGCCTTCAGGACCTGTACGCGATCGACGGCGAGCGGCAGGCGTATCTCGTGGAGAACATCCGGGCAATGCCCACGGTGAAGTCCCTGTCGCTGGAGAAGAAGCAGCGCAAGGGCTGGGACGACCGCACTGCTGTGGCTACGGGCATGCGCTTCCGCGTGGGCAGGATGGGCATCAGCATCAATGCCTTCATGACGGTGATACAGCAG
>JAILMX010000262.1 GCA_024692205.1 Desulfovibrio sp.
CTGGATATCGGCATGGTGCATTATGTGGATTCCATGGACGACTGGCGTGAAGTTGCCGATGGCGAGGTGCTGCGCTACGCCCTCGACCTCAAAAAAGCGGGAACAATCCGCGCAATCGGCCTTTCCAGCCATAATCCGAAGGTGGCTCTGGCCGCGGTAGAAAGCGGCGCCATAGACGTGCTGCTGTTCTCCGTCAATCCCTGCTACGACCTGCAGCCCGCCGATGAAGATGTGGAACAGCTCTGGAACCCTGAGAAATACAAGGGCAATCTCCTGAACATGGACCCGGAACGGCAGTCCCTCTATGAGACATGCCAAAGACTTGGCGTGGGCATCACAGTCATGAAAGCGTTTGGCGGCGGCGACCTGCTGCATACGGACCGTTCCCTGGCCGGCGTGGCGCTTACCCCGTATCAGTGCATCAGCTATGCTCTGGACAGACCCGGCGTTGCCTCGGTCTTTACTGGCGCGCACAGTCTTGATGAGTTGCGGACGAATCTCCTCTATGCCGATGCCCCGGATAAAGAAAAGGACTATGCCGCCGCGTTGGCGACGTTTCCGCGGATGAGTTGGAAAGGACACTGCATGTATTGCGGGCATTGCGCCCCCTGTCCCTCCGGCATCGATGTGGCGACCGTGACCAAACTACTCAATTTGGGCCTGGTCCAGAATACTGTTCCGGAAACCGTGCGGGGACACTATGCGGCTCTGGAACATAAGGCCGGAGAATGCATGCAGTGCGGTTCCTGTGAACAGCGATGCCCTTTCGAGGTCGCGGCCATGCGCAACATGGAAAACGCGGCACAATTATTCGGAGCCTAATGCAAGGAGGTGCACAATGAATCGTCGTGAATTTCTGAAAGACACTGCCATGGTGGCCGGAGCTGTGGCTGCGTCCGGAATGCTGGGCGCCAATGCGGCGGTTGCCGCGGATGTCCCCGTTGTCTGGCACTGGAAGGACTGCACCCCGGAAAACCTGCTGAAAGCACTCGGCAAGATCCGAGAGCAACTTTCCGGCAAGATTGCGGTCAAGCTGCATTCCGGCGAGCCCCACGGGCCGAACATCCTCCCGCCCGCATGGGTCAAAAAACTCGTGACTGCCCTGCCCGATGCCACAGCCGTGGAGTGCAACGTTCTGTACAACAGCCCCCGCAAGACAACCGAAGGGCATCGTAAGGCCATAAAAACCAATGGATGGGGGATTCCCATCGACATCATGGACGCCGACGGAGACACCCCTCTTCCTGTAGGCAGGGGCTTCCACCTCAAGGAAGTGGCGGTGGGAAAGAACCTCCTCAATTACGATTCGCTGCTCATCCTGACCCACTTCAAGGGACACGCCATGGGAGGTTTCGGCGGCAGCCTAAAGAACATCGCCATCGGCTGCGCGTCGGGCAGGCTCGGCAAGGCGCAGGTTCACGGCGTGGACAAGCCTGGCGCGGCAGAGAAATCCTACCTGGAATGGCCCATGAAGGAATGGTTCATGGAGGCCATGGCCGACAGCGGCAAGGCCATCACCGGCCATTTCAAGGGCCGCTACGCCTGCATCAATGTGCTGCGCCGCATGTCCGTGGACTGCGACTGCGCGGGAACGCGAGCTGCGGAACCCACAGCGCCGGATCTAGGCATTCTCGCGTCCACCGACATTCTCGCCATAGACCAAGCGTCCATCGACCTTGTGTACACCCTGCCGGAAAAGGACAAGAAAGACCTAGTGGAACGCATTGAATCCCGCAAGGGACTGCGCCAGCTCTCTGCAATGGAGGAACTGGGCATGGGGAGCCGGAAGTACCGGCTTGTCGAGGTATAATCTGTTGAGGATCTTTGCGAAGAACTAATAGAGGGGGGGGTGAGCCCCCCTCACTTCCATGGCTGGGACTAAAGGGGAGTCCCAGCCTCATACACAATAAGCGGAGGCGTCATCTACAGGGTAGCCCCGGCATCGCGGGCTGCCTTGAGGGCGTCAGACTGCTCGGCCAGGGGTGTGCCCCCCGTGCCTGTCGTCACCGTGCCGAGCCACGTCATGCCCGTGAACTCACACATCTTCGCCAGAATGAGCTCCAACCCTTCACGCCCGTCGGAAACGGCTGGCTGGCCGCTTGTCATGACGAGCATGAGCTTTTTGCCAGCGAAAGCGCTCTGCTCTACCTTTGCGTTAAAGGGAAGGGAAAAGAATCGGTCCACAACGTTCTTCAACGGCCCGGCGAGGTTCCACCAGTACATGGGCGAGGCGAGGATCAGCACGTCGGCCGATTTCACGGCGTCGAGGACCTGCCCCATGTCGTCGCGCTGAACGCAGCCCTCGGCCTTAGGCTTCTTGCAACCCATGCAGCCCTTGCAGGGACGGATGTCCATGCCCGTCACGTCGATGCGGCGCGTCTCGTGCCCGGCGCTGCGGGCACCGTCGAGAACCTTTTCCAGCAGCGCGGCCGTATTGCCTTTCTTGTGCGGCCCGCCGAACAATGCGCAGATATTCATGCGAATCTCCGTGAAAAAATGTGTCCCGAGAAAAGAACGGCTCCGCCGCCACGCAGGACGTCGAACGCCGCAGAGAAAAGCGGCGGGCACGGCCGTCCGCAACGACGGACGACTATTCGATAGTCGTGGAAGACTTGAATGATGTCAACCGGCGGGCGAGAATAGCGTAAGGATGCCTTTCCATGGAAAAAAGACAAGCTTCTTCCCTGTCCCGGTTCGGTTACGGAGATAGGAGCCTGCGGCACTTTTCAATTCCCTGGCACGACGACATCCCTACTTCCGGTATGGGGCCTTTTCCCGCAAAAGGCCCCCCTATTCCCAAAAGTCGATAAGCCGCCCTGCCCTCGCAGGACGGCTTTCGGTTCGTTTGGGAACAAGGAAACGTTTTGCGGGAACAGGATCCCCTGAATGCCAAAAAGAACCGCTCGGCTGGGGTTGACAGCCTCACGGCTGTCCTTCCCAGACGAAACACTCCCGCACCGTACCTCATGGCGAGAATGCGCTCGCCTCTATTGAAACAAAAGGATTTCAGGGCGTATGCCCTGCACGTGGAACATAGCAGAAGCTGACGGAATTGGACTGCCGAACGAATGGAAGGCAGGAAGGCCCCGCTGTGCCTTCCTTTGACGGGCGGATGCCGGCATTGTCCTTTCCGCCATAAAAAGCCAGAAGCCGGACGTCATGGCATTCGTCCGGCTCCTGCGCTTTTCTTAGGCTGATGTTAGAGGCATAAGAAGCATGTCATGGCAAAAGGCGGGCTTGCAGGTTACTGAGGGCATCCTCCTTGTCGGAAAGTTATCTTTTAAGCAAAGGTACTCTATTGAGAGCATCATTCGTGCCAGTTTAGAAAAAGTCTAGAAATCCGGCACGCTGCATTAAAGTGTCTCGATGGCATGTCGGAAAACCGGCAGGATATGCCGCGCTAAATGCGGAAAGACAGGCACAGGCGCGGCTTCCCCTGCCAGCCCATGACTGGCAGGAATGCCTGAACCGCTGAACATGGTCGCACAAGGCGGGCCTTCGCCCGCCATCCACAAAAAAAGAGACCCACCGGCCTAGCCGGTGGTTCTTCTTATGCGCCTGTAAGGCTCTCTTACCAGCGGCACCTAAAAGGTGCATACGCGGTCTGACATTCGCATATCTGCTACTTGCGACCCGTAAACGGGTTCCCTGGGTAC
>JAILMX010000025.1 GCA_024692205.1 Desulfovibrio sp.
GTCGCGTACAGGATGCCCAGACTGCATTGCGACTTCGCGTCACCCAAGGCAGCTGCCTTTTCGTACAGCGCGGCGGCGCGAGGCAGATCCTGCGGCACGCCTTCGCCCTTCTCATACATCAGGCCAAGGCCGTGCATGGCATCCGCATCCCCCTGTTCGGCGGCCTTGCCATACCATTCCGCCGCCTTTTTCAAATCCTTTGGCACGCCCTCGCCCGTGCGGTACATGCTGCCGAGATTGTACTGCGCATCCGTATGTCCCTGCACGGCGGCCTTTTCATACCAGGCGGCCGCCATGCCCAGATCCTTTGGCACCCCCTTGCCCTGTTCGTAGAGCACGCCCAGGTTGTACTGCGCGTTCGCGTAGCCGGCCTTTGCCGCCTTTTCGAAGTAGTCACGGCTCTTCTCAAAGCTCTGCGGCACGGCCTTGCCGTCATAATAGAGGATGCCGAGCTCGAAGAGAGCCTTCTTGTCCCCCTTTGCCGCCGCCTTCTCAAGCGCCGCGAGACCGTCCTTCGTCGAACCCGGCTGGGAAACCTTCCCGATCGCCTGCCCGTCGGAGGCGGTTGAAGCGGCAGGCGCGGATGCCGCTCCGCCCTTTACGGTCGCCTCCGGAACCTGCGGGGCTGGCGCGGAACGGGGCGGAGTACTCTCTTCAGCGGAAAAAGCGCCGCCCGCCGTGAAGAGAAGAAACGCCAAGGCCGCTGCGGCCGGCGCGGAAATCGTTTTCATCACAGCTCCTTTGCGGTTATTCTGCATCATGCTGTGACGATACCGCAAGGAAGGGACTATTTCAATAAAGCTGGAACGCGAAGACCCGCCAGCGCCTAGCGCATGTTCAGGTGACTTTAAGAAAAGTCACCCATACGCAGCCTTCGCTTCGCGGGAAAAACGCGGTTTTCCCGCTCGCTTACAGCGCGGGTGGCTTCTCTCGCAGCCACCAGAGCAGTTTCACTTTTTAGTGAAACTGCTCTAACGCGCGGCGCAAGCGGGTTGCGGAAGGCTGCGCCTGAGGCTGATGAAGCGTCGCGGAGAGACAGGGGCCGCGCATACGCGCGAGAAAGCCCTTGGCAGGAGCGGCATAGGGCACTAGCAGAAGACGTATCTTCCGCTATGACTTTTTCTGTCACCAGTTATTCTCATTTAACAAATACAATACGGTAGGCTTAAAATCTTCAGGAACCTTGTCTATGTTCTTTTCTAATATGACATATGGCCCTTCAGTATAGGCTTCCAGCAAATGAAGGGCTTCTTCAACGATACCTTCGTCATTGTCAGTGACAACAATGCTCTGCAGGAGTTCTATCAAGGGGCCGCCTATAGCGGAAATATCTTTTTTGTAATATGGATCCATATACCAGTCAAGATAGAACAATAATCTCTCTTTTGCATGAATATCTTTTCCCTTTAAAACAGCCTCTATGGCTTCTATTCCAGATGCGACCGTCTTGAACTCTTCTTCTCCATAATGGCAGTCAAATTCATCACTCATCTGTTTCTATCCTGTTGTGTTATCAGCCTAGCAAGAGAGGGCAGTTCCAAAGGAAAGAACGCAGGTTCTAACAAAAACGAGGAACGAAAAATGGCCCCTCTTTCGAGGGGCCTTCGTGCTGTTTGCAAACCGTACCGGCGTTAGCTGGCGCTGTCTTCCTGCGCGGCCTTCAGCAGGTCGCCCAGGTTCGTACCCGTCTCGGTGGGGCCGGCCGTGTGGTATTCCTTGGGCTTGCGGCGTTCCTGATCCTCGCGGACCTGCTTGATGGAGAGGCCCAGGCGGCGTTCTTCGGCGCTCACATGAATAACCTTGGCATCGATCTCCTGACCTTCCTTGTAGGTCTCTGTCGGGGCGGGCTTGCCCTTCTTGCTGCCGGAGAGCTCGGAGATATGCACGAGCCCCTCGATGCCTTCCTCGACTTCCACAAAGAGGCCGAAGTCGGTGATGTTGGTGATCACGCCCTTGACCATGGTGCCCTCGGGGTAGGTTTCCGGCACATGGGCCCACGGGTCATCGGCAAGCTGCTTGATGCCCAGGGTGAACTTCTCGTTCTCCTGGTCGACGGTCAGCACCTTGGCCTGCACGGTGTCGCCGACCTTGTAGATTTCGTTGGGATGCCGGATCTTGCGCGTCCAGGAGATGTCGGACACATGAATGAGGCCGTCGATGCCGTCCTCAATGCCGATGAACATGCCGAACTCGGTGATGTTCTTGATGACGCCCTCAATAATGGTGCCTTCGGGGTACTTCTCGGCCACGAGATCCCACGGATTCGGACGAACCTGCTTCATCCCGAGGCTGATGCGCTTCTTCTCGCCGTCCACGCCGAGTATGACAACCTCGACCTCGTCGCCGGCATGAACCATCTGAGAGGGATGGCGCAGCTTGCGCGTCCAGGACATTTCGGAAATGTGCACGAGGCCTTCCACGCCGGGCTCAAGCTCGACGAATGCGCCGTAGTCGACGAGGTTCGTCACCTTGCCCGTGCACTTCATGCCCTCGGGGAAACGCTCGGTGATGTCCTTCCACGGATCGGGCACGAGCTGCTTGAGACCAAGGGAAACCTTGTTGTTCTCGCGATCGAAGGAGAGCACCTTGAGGGTGAGATCCTGACCCAGGGTGATCATCTCGCGGGGATGGCGGATGCGCTTCCAGCTCATGTCGGTGATGTGCAGAAGGCCGTCCAGACCGCCGAGGTCGACGAACACGCCGTATTCTGTGATGTTCTTGGCCTTGCCGGTGACAATCTGGCCTTCCTCAAGGGTGCGCAGAAGCTCCTGACGCTTGCTCACGCGCTCTTCCTCAAGCAGCACGCGGCGCGAAACGATGACGTTGCTGCGGCGGCGGTTGATCTTGAGCACGCGGAACTCGAACTCCTGATTGACCAGGGCGTCCATGTCCGGAACGGGGCGCAGATCGACGTGGGAGCCGGGCAAAAACGCCTCGACGCCGCCGATGTCGACCGTGTAGCCGCCCTTGATGCGCCGCATGATGCGGCCCTTGATGACGGTGTTGTTCTCCTGCACGTCTTCCAGCTGGTCGAAGACCTGCATGCGCTTGGCTTTTTCGAAGGACAAAACGATGGTGCCGTCCACCTCGTTCTTGCGAACGACGTACACATCGATCTTGTCGCCGACCTTGACGGTCAGCTCGCCCGCAGCATCACGAAATTCGGCCGCAGGAATCTGCCCTTCCGACTTGAAGTTCACGTCCACCAGTACGGTGTCGTCGTCCACGCGGACAACTTCGCCCTTTGTGATGGAACCTTCCTCAAGGTCCCCAAAATCATCGTCGAGATAGTTTTCCAGGGCGCTTGCAAAATTGAGTTCTTCGTGTCCGCTTTCCTTATCCGGCATAGCCATTCCTCCAAAAAAAAACTTCCCTTTCGGGTGCTGTTCCCCTAGCAGAAAAATAAAAAAAGAACAAGCGAAAATATGCCGAAAAACAATGTGCGGCGCGGATTTTGCAAATGTTGGCAGGGAGTGTCCCCCTCCACGAGGCTTGACTGCCGCATGATAAATAACGGATAGTATTCATTTGAGCGGGGAATCCCGTGTGAATCGGGAACAGTCGCGCTGCGGTATGGGATGCGGACCCTTTTTCCCCCGGCCGGGGGATCGACAGCCAGCCGTCTTCCGGCGGTGAAGGCAGGGTCTTCAGCAGGGAGCCTTCAGCCCTGCCGCCCCGAGTCCGAATACCCGCTCATCCGCCGATGGCCGGCGGTGCCCTTTCACGAACCCGTCAACGCATGATTGAGGAGGTCGTCTTTCATGAACCGCAACAACCTTTTCCGCCTTCTTCCCGCCCTTCTGCTTCTGCTCGCCCTCGCCTGCGCCGCCGGTTGCGCCGGCCGCCATGCTTCCGCCTCCGCCGGGCAGCAAGACGAGGGCGTGCTGCTCGTCGCCTTCGGCACGAGCGTGCCAGAAGCCATGCCCGCCATGGAGGCCGTGGACCGCGACTTCCGCAAAGCCTTCCCTGACGCGAAAATTCTCTGGGCGTACACCTCGCAGATAATCCGCAAGAAACTCGCCGACCAGGGCAAGAAGACCGGCGGCATAAGCGAAGGTCTTGCGCGCCTTGCCAAGGACGGCGTGAAGGTCGTGCGCGTACAGTCCCTGCATGTCATGCCCGGCGAGGAGTTCTCCGCGCTCGAGCGCGCCGTGCTGCTTGACATCAAGGCCCACCCCGGGCGTTTCGACGCCGTCTACCTCGGCCGTCCGCTTCTGGAATCCCGTGCGGATGCCGAAGCGGTCGCCTCCGCCGTGCTGAAGGATGCGGGCGGCGTGCGCGGCAAGCGTGACGCCGTCGTCCTGATGGCCCACGGGCAGGAGCACGGGCGCGCCGGCCTCGTCTTCGAGGGCGTGCGCCGCGTCTTCACCGAAAAGGACGGCCGCGTCTTCATGGCGACGGTCGAAGGCGAGCGCGGCATCGGCGACCTGCTCGCCGAACTCAAGGCCCGCAAGGTCCAGAACGTGCGCCTGCAGCCGCTCATGCTGGTCGCCGGCGACCACGCCCGCAACGATCTGGGCGGGGATGAGGATGACTCCTGGGCGTCGCAGTGCAGGAAAAACGGAATGCGGACCACCGTCTCCCTCAAGGGCCTGGGCGAGGTGCCCGGGGTCAACGACGTGTGGATACGCCATGCCCGCGAAAGCAGGGACGATCTGACAAAGGAACCGAAGAAAAAGTAAGCTTCACCCCCCCTCAAAGGCCCTCTTTTGGCTGCCAAGCCCGTCCGTTTCCCAGATGGGGAACGGACGGGTCTCCCTTTCCGCAAAGGATGCTCCGATGCCGCGATTCTCCGCCCCCCGAAGACGCCTGCGCGCGCTCCTGACCATGCTCCCTCTGCTCTTCGCCCTGCTCCCGCCAAGGGCCGTCTGCGCGACGGATATTTCCGTCACGGACGACACGGGCCGGACAGTCCGTCTGCAGGAACCCGCAAAAAGGGTGATTTCCCTTTACGGCGCCTTCAACGAAATTTTGCTCTCCCTGGGCCTGGGCGAACGCATCATCGCCCGCACGGCCGCAGACGCCTCCCTGCCCGAGCTCGCGGCCCTGCCCGCCATCGGCACGCACATGCGGCCGAACCAGGAGCTCATACTGGCCCACGCCCCCGACCTCATCCTGCAGCTTCGCGGCCGCAGGGAAGCCGACCTGCAGACCGAATCCCTTCGCCGCCTCGGCCTGCCCGTCCTCTGCTTCACGCTCGAATCCTTCGCCGACCTGTTCCGCGTGACGCGCCTTCTCGGTCGACTGACGGGCACGGAACAGGAAGCGGAGCGGCTCGTCGCCGGCTGGGAGGAAACACTTTGCGCGACAGCCCGACGCCATGCCGGCAAAAAACCGGTCACGGTCTTCTATGAGGTGCGCTACCCCAATCTGCTCGCCGCCGGCCGGGGAAGCATAGTCGACGAGATCATCCGCACGGCCGGCGGAACGAATGTCATCAGCGACAGGGCCAAGATCGTCCGCCTGAACGAAGAGGCCCTCATCCTCGCCGACCCCCAAGTCTATGTCATGCAAAAAGGCCCCATGAACCCGCAGCCAACCCCCCTGGACAAGCGCCCGCATTTCAAAACGCTCCGTTGCGTCACGACGGGCCGATCGCTCGTGGTGGACGAAACCGCCTATTCGCGGCCCGGCCCGCGCAGCATCAGGGCCTGCGGCGAGCTCGAACGTTTTCTGCACCCCGATGCGCCCGATTCGGAGAAACAGCAATGAAGGGCATCCTCTACGCGATAGGCGTCGGCCCCGGCGCGGCTGACCTCCTGACCCTGCGCGCCGTTGACGCCCTGAAGAAAACGCATGTCGTGCTGACGGCGGCATCCCCCAAAAACGACTATTCCCTCGCCCTGAATGCGGCACGCCCGCATCTTCGCCCGGACTGCGAGCTCCTGCGTCTCGAATTCCCGATGACGCGGGAGAAGGACGTTCTTGAAAACGCATGGAGGCTCGCCGCAGAAAAGACCCTTGCCGTGCTCGAATCGGGCAGAAACGCGGCTTTCCTGACCCTCGGTGATCCGCTCGTCTACAGCACCTTCGCCTATCTTCACCGCCATCTGAAACGCATCGCCCCGGATGCCGAAATCGAAACAGTGCCGGGCATAACGTCCTTCCAGGCCGCCTGCGCGCGCGCCGGCCTTTCGCTGTGCGAAGGGGAGGAAAACGTGCGCATTGTCTCCGGCATCAATGACGAGGCCGTCCTTGAACGGGAGCTCGCTGACGCCGATACGGCCGTCATCCTCAAGGCGTATCGAAACTTTCCCGCCATAGCGCGCGCCCTGGCGAAACTGGGCCGCGCCGAGTCGAGCCTGTGCGTGAGCCATGTCGAACAGGAGAAGGAGGAGATACGGCAGGGCGTCGACGCCGGACGCAAACCGCCGTACATGACGCTCATCATCAGCAAAAAGGAACGCTCTCGCGGTCATGCGCTTGCAAGCCGTCTGCCGTAAGGCTACAATAGCCGCTGTTCTCTTCGGAAACGGACGGCGTTCTTTCAAGCGTGCGCGGCCGAACGCCGCTTGAGGACGGCGAAAGGAGAAAACGATGAAGATCCTCGTGACAGGCGGGGCGGGCTACATAGGCAGCCATACCTGCAAGCTCCTGGCCCATTCGGGCCACGAGGTCGTCGTGTACGACAACCTCTCGACGGGCCACCGCGAGATGGTCAAATGGGGGCCGCTCGTCGAGGGCGACATACGGGACATCCCATCGCTGCTTTCGGCCATCGACCGCCATGAGCCCGACGGCATCATCCATTTCGCGAGCTCCATCGCCGTGGGCGAATCCGTGCAGGATCCGGGCAAGTATTACGACAACAACGTGACGGGCTCACTCGCCATCATGCGGGCCCTGCGAGAGGCTGGCATCAGGCCGCTTGTCGTCTCCGGCTCCGCGGCCGTCTACGGCATGCCCGACGCCGTGCCCATACCAGAAACGGCCCCCCTCGCGCCCATCAATCCTTATGGACGCACCAAGTACGTCATGGAGATGATGCTCGGCGATTTCGCGGCGGCCCACAGCCTGCCGTGGGTTTCACTGCGCTATTTCAACGCGGCCGGCGCTGACCCGGACGGCGAGACGGGCGAATGGCATGAGCCGGAGACGCACCTCATCCCCAACGTGCTGCGCGCCGTGCGAGGCGAGATACCCGCATTGCGCCTTTTCGGCGACGACTACCCCACCCCCGACGGGACCTGCATACGCGACTACGTGCATGTGGCCGACCTCGCCCGGGCGCACATGCTCGCCATGCGCTACCTGCTCGACGGCGGCGCCCCGCTCGCCATGAACCTCGGCAGCGGCCGGGGCATCTCCATACGCGAAATACTCTCCGCTGCCCGCGCAGCGACGGGTCGGGACGTGCCCTACGCCATAGAAGGCCGCCGGCCGGGCGACCCCCCCATGCTCGTGGCGGACGCCTCGCGGGCGGCGGAAGTGCTCGGCTGGCGCACGCAGCACAGCACGGTGGATGAAATCATGCGGACGGCCTGGCGCTGGCTGAACCGCTGACCTGAAAGCAACGCTGAACGGGATGCGGCGGGAAGAGCCCGCCCCCTATGGAGCGCCCCCATGAATCGCCTTGAGAGGAATTTTCCCCAACTTGCGCAGGCCCTGCGGGTCTTTCAGGCCGCCCTGCTGGAAACGGGCCTTGCGTCGGACGGCATTGTTGACGACGTGCTCTGCGCATGCCGGCAGACGCTTGCGGCCGACGCGGCCTTCGCGGCCTGCGTGTCGCCTGCGGATGACGGTTTCACGCTCACGGCGGCAAGTTTCTCCGATGAAAAGGCCGCCGAAACAATCCTCCTTCTCCTGAAAGAGATATGGGGGGACCAAGCCGCCGCCGGCATCTACGATGCAGACGGTCTCTGCGAACGCGCGCCCGGCAACGCCCCTTCCCTTCTGCTCCGGGGCATCTTCCGCAGGGATGAGACACTCGGCTGCTTCGGCGTCATCGGCGAGGCCGGACGCGTGTGGACACCGGAGGAAAAACACGCCGTCAGGCTGCTCGGCAACGCCTTGCGCGGCCCTGTCATCGAAAGCCATGACAGCCTTCTCTCCAAAGCCGCCCAAAGCAAACCCTCACAGAGAATATGCGCTGTCCAAGGCCGACCGGGGCAGGAGACGCGCACCGTCGCGGTGGACGAGCTCATCGTCAACGTCTTCGACTCCTGCTACCTCATCGACCTCGACGCGGATGCCTTCGTCGTCGTCCGCAGAAGCGCGAGCCTTGAACGCTACCTCCCCCGGAAGGGCGGCTACAGCGCGATAATCGCGGAATGGACCGCCCAGCTGGTCGCACCGGAAGACCGGGAGCGGGTGAAAGAGATGCTCTCCCCGGCATTTCTGCGCCGCCAGCTGCGCGAGGTCTCGAGCTTCACCGTGCCCTACGTGTCGACGCGCGGCGGATGGAAGCGGCATTTCGAGGCGCACGTCGTCAAGGGCGACAGCGGCGACAGGGTGCACACCGTCATCATCGCCTTTCTGGACCAGGAGGATGTTTTCCTCCAGGACA
>JAILMX010000042.1 GCA_024692205.1 Desulfovibrio sp.
TGTATTATACAATAAAAACTTTGATTTTTTAATATGCAAATAATTATTATAGTAATATTAAAATTCTTCATTAATATTTAACTTGTTAGACTTCATAAAATTTTTGTATGAAAGTAGCAAGTCGTCATAATAATCATAAAACTCTTTCATTTTATCGATACAGAAATCATAGAGTATTTGTACATTATTTATTTTTATAATTGTTTTTCTATCTAAATGTGGTATGTGAAGGTGCATTGCCAACTCTTTGACTCTGGTGCTATGGGCAATAAGAAGGGCTGGTGTTCCAGATAATATAGATGCAACCGTCATATGAATTCTAGAACCAATTGTGAAATCGAAATTTGAAAAAAATTTTAACAAATCATTTTGATAACAGAAAAAATGAGCTCGTTTTTCTTTGATAATAAAATGATCATTATAAAAAGGAAGTAAGCTTCTAAAATCTTTTGGCTTATTTATATATGAAGCTCCTTGTAACATTAATGCTTGCTTTAAATCAGTTAATATTACATGAGATTGATGATATTTTTTTAGAATTGAATTGAGAAATACTGCCTCATTTTCGTCAGTTGATCCAGAATGCACACAAATCTTTTGAGGAGATACATTACTTTTAATATTTTTATTTAAATGCGATCCATGATATAGAATTGAAGGGCAACCAATTACATTTAATCTTTCATGCGGAACTCCAATCTTATTAATGAGAAAATCTCTTGTATAAATACCCCGCAAACCTATGATATATGTTTTCTCTAATAATAGATCGAAAAATTTCTTGATAGCCTTAGCTGTTACGTTATTAACTGAAATATTAAAATCGCTATCTGAATCAGCACCAACACCAACTATAACAATTGGTTTTTTAGCAATAACAATTTTCTCTGTAAAATAATTTATAAGATCTAAAAAAATGTCACAAAAAAGATTTGCAATTGGCCAAATATAAGCATCTATTTTTCTTTTATCGTCTTCTTTTTCTGGCATTCCGTGAAATAATGTATTATTAGATTGTAGTGATTTAACTACTGAATTTTGAAATAAAATATTTCCAATATTGCCGCCAAATAAATTTTTAGCAATAATTTCTGAATCTGGTAAATGATTTTCAAATTCAAATGGATAATTTGAACAAAATTTATAATTCATATGATCTCCTCATAGAGATAGATGGTGTAGTTTACATGATTACCTTAGTGCGTGAGGTAGGTGGTCGCAAGAGAAGCCCCCCCGCCCTCGGTGTATGAGAGTACCAGTGTTAGAGATCACCTGTATAATTGCTATGATTCCACAGACTCAATTCAGGATGCTAAGCTTGATCTTAAAAAATATGGATGTTATTTTTCAACTCAGGAAAAAGAATCTTTTGCCTTTTTAATTGACAATTTTGATACTTTAATCACAGAGGAAGAGATTAAAAGTATTCAAGCAGAAAATGAGATTGATCCTGTTAAGAAAGAAGAAGCCAAAAAAGTTCTTAAAAAACTGTTTATCATACTTTCAAAAGAAAAGAAGTGGGAAAAAGCTGAATATGAAGCTCTTAAGAAAAAAGAATTAAAACTTATTAAAAAGCTTCGTCTTATGAAACTTGCTGCAAAAATAAAAGGAATACCAATTAGTTGAAGTGATATAAGTATGAGTTTGAAATCAAAATAACAATATTTCAATAAATCAACACTTCAATTAATCACTAAATTATTTCTCCACATCTTTCACTATCCATCTCCTCCACAGCCTCATCCACAGCAGTAAATAGTTACCCTGATGATTTTTATTATTTATCTAAGCATTTAATAAAATTCTATACTAATTTAATTAAATTTCTCATCTAATAATACTGAATAATTATCAAATTCACTACTTTGTAGTGTGGATAAGCTGAAATTGGAATGTATGATTATGTTGGCCATATAGCCTCAGACTTTGAACAATAACTTTTATTCCTGATATTCATCTTCAAATTCTATACTGCTTTCCGCACTCAAGATTTTCAACTGAACGTCAAGTATTTTTTCGTCTTCTCCGAATTTAATACTTCTAGCTTTTGTGCTATCACAATCTTTCTGCTGCATAATGAACGGCAGATACTTCTCATTAAAATTCTTTCTGATATAATCAAAAACTTTTTCAGCTATATCTTCTCTTGTAAAGCTTTCATCATCAAAATCGCTATTTTGTTCCTTAATCTCGCCTGTAAAGAAACCTTCAACTGTATTGACGAAACTATTATAGCTTTTTACAAAGTCACATTTTCTAGCTATGAGAGCTGAGCTTTCTTCCTCGGAATGACTGACCATTCCTGTCTGAGAAACAATGGCCTTATTAACGCCTTTGAAGGCCTCCAGCACATACTCGTCGCCTTCCTCAATAAACACTGGTTCAATCTTTGATAGATGCTTCTGCAAGAACTCAGTGCTAAAGACGAGTCCTGCACAGTCGAAGGACATTTCCTGCTCAAAGAAGGCAGAAACAAGTTCATCTCGTTTCACAAGCCCTTCAGTGAATGATGAGAGATCTCGTCCCTCACCCTCAAAGCTCTGCACGGAAAAGACCGCTAACTCTACTTTCTCTTTCAGAGAAAAAGCCTTGATAGCCCCTTCTACAAAATCACTATCAACTTCATCTGTGGCATTAACAAAGGTTAGGGCCTCTGCCTTGGTACTTGCCAAAGCAAGCTTTAGAGATTGCAGAAAGCAGACATCTTCCTGCATCTGCCAAAGACGTACATTGGGATAGAGGTCTGCGTATTCTTCAAGAGAATCTTTGCTCTCTTGATCTTGCGCACTACTCATAATCAGACACTCAATAGCCGCCACATCCTCTTCAACTAAGGATTCGAGCAGATCCAAAGGCTCCCCAGCTTTATGGCGTATGACGATGCCAAGCTTTGGCGTGTGTTCATAGTTTTTGGCAGCTCCTACGTATTCCTCAAAGGGCACTTCAAGCTCTTTGGCTTCAAGAATCTTGACCTTTGGCAAATCTTCTTTCTTGGCATAGATCGCCAAGGTCTTCTGGAAGAGGTGATCCGCTATGCCTGGTATGGTCTTAAGATTCTGAAGTACCTCATCCGTCAAAACTTCATTGAGATTTCCCGCTTCATCTGCCTCATGCACTATGCTTTCGAAGTCAGCTTCTGCCTCTTTGAAAAGCCGCAGACTGTACGCTTTAAATTCACTGCCCTTGGAGCTGATGCCATTGGCCTCACAAAACGCTGCGATTTTTCCAAGACTCTTGGTAAAGACCTCAAAGCGCTCTTCAGCAGTAGTTTCGTCTTCACAGTCTTCCTGTGTTACGAGATCT
This sequence comes from Desulfovibrio sp., assembly GCA_024692205.1. GTDB lineage: Bacteria > Desulfobacterota > Desulfovibrionia > Desulfovibrionales > Desulfovibrionaceae > Desulfovibrio. The sequence goes on from JAILMX010000042.1 coordinate 3,304, forward strand.
CCTTTTAAGCAGCTAATTTTGCTCGCAAAATTGAGCACAGGGAGATTGAAGAGATCATCTTCCATCTCTCCCGGCAGATCCATGAACTCAATGGCGTAGTCGTGAATCAGGCTTGCCCGGTAGACCTTATTGCTTACGCCCTTGGTGTAGAGCTCACCTGTGAGATAACGGGTTAGGGCGACTTTTCCCTCAATATTGAAAGCCCTTGCCTGGTCATGGCCAAAGAGCGCAAGATCCGCCTTGTCTTTTTCAAGAGCTTCGATAGCTCCTTGTAAGGCTCCTTTGATGATCACTTCTCCGCTTTTCAAAAAGCAGACGTACTCACCCTGAGCCATATCAAGACCAGCATCATAGGCTTTGGAAAGAGAGAGATCCTCATCAAATCGGAAGGCACGCGCATGCCAGGGATTTTTGCGCACAAGCTCATCGACGGTTTCACTCATCACAGAGCTATCCTGCACAAGGATGACTTCGTATCGTGGCAAGTGCTCCTGCTCGACACTTTCAATACTTTGGCCAAGCGCTTCGTCATCGTCACTGGCTTTGACAATGACTGAGACCAAGGGATTGCCGTCAAGGGTGCGTAAGGGAAGGGGATGGAAGCGTTTACGGGGAGTTGTGGATTTGAGATAGGCAACAGTCTGTATGCCATGTTGGCCAAGATACAGACTGTAATCAGAGAACTTGCAGGTCAGCTCATGCAGAATATTGAGCCACTCAAGCTGTGCTGGCAAAACAAGCTCTAACGCTGGCTTGTACCAGGCAATGGTCGCCGAAATTTTTTCAAGATCCTTGATCCTGACATTTTCAAAGCGTAATCTACGAACCGATGGTGCCCCTGCCTCGTAGGGAATCTCGGAAAATTCCGGATGGCAGAACTCTGCATAGTCAGAGCTTACAAGATAGGAACTTAACCCAAAAAGCTGCGCTTTCAGTCTGCGCAAAAAGACTTCACGGCTGGCCTCATCAGCCAAAGCCTCATAGATTGCAAGGATGACATCCTTCTTCTGCCACCAAAGCTCAGGGTAAACGGTCAGCTTACGCTGATACTTGGAGATGGGGGCAAGCCTCTTAAGCTTCACACGCAGCTTCTGCTCAACCCCTTCGCATCCCAAAGGATTTCTGACAGGGCCACCCTCGATTTCATAGGCAAGGGCTCTTTTGCTGAAATCCGCAAACCAGGCCTTGGCCTCCTCTTCGCTGTCAAAGCGTTTAGCCTTTGGCAGATCCTCGCGAAGCGTTACCTCCTGCATGATCTTTGGCGCAAAAGGCTGATCATCCTGTACGAGACCCAGGGTGCATGTGCCATCCGCCGCAACCTGCACAGCATTGATGCCCACACAACTTGCCCCATCGTCAAAGGCAAAGACGAGATTGTCATCCAGACTAATCAGATTTTCGCCTTCTTCCTGCTTGGCTGCGTCCTTCTGGGCAACATCCCCTCCCGGAAGGATAGTCCAGGCTGGAAAAGTGGGCTCAACCTTCTCGTGGATGGCAGCATACTGCTCAAGCCATTTGGCAGATCCTCCCATGGGGTAAGCCACACTTACCCCATAGGAGAGTACACTCTGCAATTGTGTCAGCTTCTCATAGAAGAGCTTGGCCTTGTCATCAAACTCAGGCACCCAGTTGATGATCACCTGGCAGAGCTGCTTCTGATCTTTGACAAAACCCACAAAGGTCAGAACCTTTTCCAGGTCCATGTACTTGAGATGAACGGCAAATCTGACACACATTCTTTCAGGGGCTATGGGATGCAGAAGCCCCTTGTAGTACTTAAGCTGCCTGATGCCATTGGTCTCCAAAATCAGACGCACATTGCGGCCACTGGTTGCCAGATAGTGCACAAGATCGGCGAAGTAGGGGTGAATGGTGGGCTCTCCCCCATAGAGGTGGAAGACGTATTCCGGGCGGTTGAGCGAAAGCAATCGATACGCCGCCTCCAAAAGCGGCTCACGATAGAAGCGTTCATGAATCACGGAATCAGGCTCATGGCTGTAGGGTGTGTCGTGATTTAAGCCATCCAGAAGATGCCAGTTGACATAAAGGGAATCCGCCATGGACTGATCTGAAACAAGTGTGTTCATCGTAACCTTCACAAGCTCTTGCTCTTGCCTGTTGTTTCCAATGCGCCCCATAGAGCCCCAAGGCTCTGTGGCTTGCGCAACCTCTAGACGAAAGCCCTGGCTATCAAGCCATAAGCCCAAGTTTCCCCATCACCCCCTAAGACTCACGTTGTCTTCGTCTGCTTGCTGCCTTTTGGTCTTTCACAGACAATGTTTTCCTGCTCACAAATGGCCTTGAACCTGAGCCGGCTGATCCGAAGGTCCCGCAAAAGCTGGGTCTTGGTAATTTCGCCGTTCTGCCAGCTCTGCAGCTTGCGATCGAAGTCTTTCCTGGCCTTTACAAAGTCTTCCCCATGGGCAAGCTTGCGCACCCATTCCCGAAAGACCTTCAAGGTCAATGAGCAGGCTTTGGCGGCCTCTTCTTCAGAAAGCGCTCCCGCCATAAAGGATCTGTAGGCTGGACCAAAGCCTTTGGGAAAAGCCTGGGCAGCGGGCATAAACCACTTACGATCAACATGGTGTTTGCCTTCGGCAACAAGTCTCTGCATAAATCGCACGGGTTGCGTGTCACAGAGTTCAGCGGCACTCGCCATTGTCACAACGCCCTGCTGATACAAGCGTGCCGCCTGCTCAAAGAAGGTATTGCCAGGCTCAGTCCTCAAAAAGACAATCATGGGCTTGCCAAAGGTTGAAAGACAACGATTGAACTCGTGAATTGTCATGGCGCAGTGCTTGGCTGCTTGCCATTTGTTCATGTTGCCTTGAGACCAATTGGCAAAGGCCTCAAGCACACCGTCTGGCAGATAGTCCTGCTGAAAATCTTTCTGCAAAACAAAGAACAGTAATTGCCCATTGGGCAGACCAAGTCGCCTTTCTGTCACTGCAAGGCTTGCGCGTCCTTTAAGCCAGTCCAGACAAATGCTTTTGCGTAATGCTTCGTCTTGCAGATTTTGCCTGCGATTGTGCTCAAAAGCCCTGTTCTGAAAGATGTGGCTTGTGACACCGCAAAGGCCGGCTGCCTTTTCTGTGCTCAAATGCCCATTGTTCCACTCAGGCAGCACCTGAAAAAAGCTCTCGGGCATATCCTGCGTCTGATTTTCCGGTTTTCTGATCTTCTGCTCGACCCTGGCCTCTTCCAAAACCTTCAGGGAGAAGTGGTAGGCCTGAAAAAAGTCAAGCTGTTTATGCACGGTTCCCCAATCTTCACACAGCAAAAGCACACTGTGCTTTCCACGGATTTTTTTCCGCTTTGACTGAGCATAGGCCCTGTGACACTTGTGTAGACTTTCAAAATAGGCGGAAAAGTCCCGCAAAAATTTGTCTCTCGATTCCTTCTTCATCTCAGTCCGTCCTAAGCCAGCTCTTCGCAGCGGCGCCAAAAGGTTGTCGTCGACATGCCGCAGAGTTCGGCTGCTTCATACAGACTGATCTTTTTCTTCAACCACGCTAAACGATTCACCCCAAAATCATTGGGCAGCTTGGCCTTCGGTCTGCCCATGGACTTGAGCAGACCGTTCGACGTGGCATAGTTCAGCCAATCCTTTTCCAAAGCCTTTAAACGCTCAGGCTCAAGACCATCTTCCGCAAAATCTCCGCTTTTGAAGACTTTGCCAGCTTCCCCCAAAACGACCTCAACACCCAGATCCAGCACAGCTTTCAATGTCTGCCCAGCTTCTTGGAAGCTCTGGCCAAGATCTGTGGCCATATCGAGCAGCAAGGTGTCGCCTGGGCGAAGGCTTGCAAGACATTTTTCCCATTGCTGTCTTTCCATTGGTTGATCTGAAAACTGCTGATCCACACGACAATGCGCCATGCGTCCGAAGAAATTGGAGCAAGCGCGACGGCTATAAAAAACGAGCATACGCTCCCTGTTCTCCCAAAAGAGTATGGGAATTTTCCAAAAGGTGGAGTTTATTAAAAGTTGACAAAAATACGCTCGTTTTTCCAAATACTGCGCAAGCTACCCGTTGGCCGCTAGGCGTGACGCTCTGCGCGGCAGCTTCGAAAAGACGCATTGTCCGCATCTCATGTACGTTTTCTCGTTAGAAGACAGCCTCCTGATGTTCAGATTTTCCAAAAGGTAGGTTATTTTCAAAGTCATTACCTTTGCAACATTTTTTTAGCAATACTTTTTTTGCCTAAGGCCCCTTTCTTTGCCCATAAAAAAAACCGCAAGATGCGGTTTTTCCTTACGATAACGGTCAATGCAGATACGCAAAATTTTTTTTCAGACTTGCGCCAAAGTCCTAGGAGACAACCTCACCATAGCGCAGCGTAACCCTGCGATCTTTTTCTGAAACCTCAACCATTTCTTTTTCTCCCGTCTGCCGTCCTATTTCTCTGAGCACCTCAAGACAAGGCCGCCCAAGCATTTGGACATGGACTAAAACCGGTGTTTCCGGAGCACGCCCCAAAATCACAAGCTGATAGCCTGCGTGAGCACAGACCTTGCTTAAGGCAAGCTCCAAAGAGCCATCGTGAACAAGATCCATAGTACGTGAGAGCCCCCCCTGGGCATCCTCTGGCAAAAAATTGCGCTCACTGCTTCCCGTAAGCAAAGCCAGATCAGCACTGATCTGTTCTGAAGCCCAGGCCAGTTTTTTGACCACATAGTCTTCTGAAGAGTCAGAAGCCACGTTTTTGCTGCAGCTGCAAAGACTGAGCAAAAGCGTCAGACAAAGACAACATCCTTTCACAAAAACCCTCCCGCACGTTCTCTCGTCCCAAACAACATCCTGCTGCCAATGCTTTACCCAAGCATTGCTGCAAGACAAGCCGCAAAGAGTGCTGAGCACTTTTTTTTCCAAAAATGCACGCTCACCCCCAGAAAGCCGCATGGCATAAGCACTCCAAATTTTTTCTAGATTTTTTATATTTCAAAAGTCTTTTTTGATCATTTTCCAAATAAAAGCAAAAAACCCTTTGAAACATAGGAATTTTTAAGTTTTTTGTCAACTAATTCAAAGAAATAATTTTTTTCTGCATTTTTTTCTTGACAAGCAAAGTACTTTCTTGTAAATGATAAAAACATGATCGGTTAACCTAAAAATTTTTGGAAAAAAATCAAAGGAATGAACTTATTATGGTAATTGATCCTATCGATCTGAAGGTACCAGGCTCGCAATCCCGTAAACTTTTGGAGAACTGGTACTTCATGACCCTCATCTTCAATGAGCAGTTACTGCCCAAAGACTTCGCCGCCTTGCTCTTGTCAGCCCCGCTTCCGGCTCAGAAAACCCGACTGCATTACTTTCTGCGCGGTCAGTACTATCTGCGCCTGATCATGGAAGTAAACAAAGGTCGAAGTTTCAATTCCCTGATTCCCCGCTCCTGCCAGAAAAAGCTTTTCGATTTCCTCGACGAAGCGCGCAGCAAGATAATGTTTCTTGATCAAATACACGCCTTTTTGCCACCTCACGACCCGAACAAAAACGTCAAGAGCGCGGCGTATATCAATTTAGACAACGCCTACTTGCTACAATAGCCCCTCATTCCTTGGGCCACAGTGACAGCCTATGGAAAAAACGGCCAAAAAGTCACACCACGTGCAAACAAATTGTGGAGATTTGTATGTAGATCAGAAATTTTTCCGGTAAAAACCCGTTGTTTTGTAAAATCTCTTAGCAAACACTCTTCCTTTGCAAAATATTCAAAACATTTTCAGAATAAAAAGTCATTCTTGCTCTTAGCCTTTTAGAATCTCGCTTCTTTCTCAAAAATATTTGAATCCAAAGAGGATTTTTATGGAAAATAACAAAGACAATGAAGAATTTCCAAAACCTGCAGACGGCAAAAGCCAGCAGGAATCCCAAACCCTGGATTGCTTTACTGAATGGTACCAGCGTACGATTTTTTACGAATCTCTCCAGCCCAAGGAGCATGCAGCCCTCCTCCAGAAAGCACCACATCCGGTAGAAATGACCAGTCTGCACAGCTTTCTCAGCGGTCACCTCTCCTTGCGTTGGCTCACGGAAACACTCAACGGCGAACCATCTGACGCCCTTATTCCCCCACAATTGCACACACAGCTGCTCGCATTCATCAGTTCTGTGCGCAATAAAGACCAATTCCTTGAGGAAGCATATCAAGCAGCGCAAACACTTACACCCTCTGACTATCAAGCGGCCCTTGTCCCAGAGCCTGCCACACCAACAGCGCAAGAAAGAGCCTTCAAACGCCTTCTGACAAAATACGATCCGCACACTTTGCTCTAAACCATTGCCTAGGCCGCAAGGAAAAGGACTTTGCGGCCTACTCATAAATCAAGTAACTTCCAAAAATCAGCGCTTGCAAGCCTATCTGCTTTGAAGGCTTTTACAAGCAATTGATCAGCCCTAAGGCTCTCTTGGCCAAGAACGCGTTAGACATCCTTTTGCCGATCGTAGGTGCACAAGCGTTCTTGCCAAGGCCTTGGTGCAAAATGACTCTCCGCCAAGACTTTTCGCCATTATCCTTCAAGGCAAGGAAAAGCTTGAGAAAAGCCTTGACAAAAAGTAATTTTTGATATATCGTTTTTATTAGATTGAGTCCATAGGGGAAAGAGCCTGCCAAGCAAGGCCTCTTCACAGAATTTTCAAGCAAAGATTCCCTTTTCAGGAGAAATTTCCTTTCTGCATGGTGCACGACAAAAGCATTCGCCACGGAAACGTAAGTTCTCAAAAAGACCTGGCAGCTTCTGCTCATCGCCCAGAAAGTCTTCGAAAAGAAATCTCTCCATGGGCTCATAGGCCGTCCAATGCATCTGACCAACCAGGAACGCATGCGTTAGGGTCACTGAAGCCCTTGGTGTTTACTCTCCCCAACAAAGCGTTACCGCAAGGATTATCAGACAAAGACCCAGAGGAATTTTTTATAAATGATAATTTATGATTTATCACAATTATTATGACCAATCTCACAGAGTAAATCTCATGGGAGACACAGCAAGCCAAGAGGATCCTTACGATTTGCTGAACACAGAAAACGATTTTCCCAAAAACTGCCTTTTGAAAAAAGTTGCATACCATTTGCTCTTGTAACTCATGGCAGTCCTGCGTATCTGACCATCCAGGAACGCATGAGCCCGCAAGAGTATGCCCAGGGCAAGAACGCTTAGGCGATCTTTTTGCCGATCATAGATAGAGCCAATCGTTCTTGCCCTGAGTGAGATCTTCTGCAACCCATTGACGTTCTTTCTGCCCAACAAAGCTTATCGCTTAGGTGATCAGACAAAGAATCCAAAGGATTTTTTATTGTTTATATTTTATGATTTATCACAATTATTATGACCAATCTCATAAAGTAAATCTCATGGGACACACAGCAAGCCAAGACGCCCTCATGATTTACTGAACACAGAAAACGCTTTTCCCAAAAACTGCCTTTTGAAAAAGAAATTGTTGCATACCATTTGCTCTTGTAACTCATGGGCAGTCCTGCGTATCTGACCATCCTGGAACGCATGAGCCCGCAAGAGTAGCCTCAGGGCAAGAACGCTTAGGCCATCTTTTTGCCGATCAAAGACTGCCAATCGTTCTTGCCCTGAGTAAGAAAACTGAACCCTTTTCCTTTTCGTTTCGTCTTCTCAAAAGAGCTTCCCTTAGTGCTAATCAGACCAAGAACCCAAAGGAATTTTTGATAGTTGATATTTTATGATATATCACAATTATTACAGCCAATCTCATGGATGCCATTGGCAAACCCAAACGCCCATCATGCCATGCAAAACAAAAAAAACGCGCTTCAAAAATGGGGCAACCCTCAAGGAAACTTGGCAATATCCGCAAGCAAAACCCAAAAAGCGCAAAAGGCAAATACGCTTTCCTTCTTTGAGGCAAAGGAAAAAAGCAGGCAAGAGCAAAAGCGCAAAACAACAACGCAACAAAAAAGCAAAACCAGAGATTCCCATCACTTGTAAATTCTAGCCCAGTACAAGCTTTGCCAAGCCCTTGCAGACATCCCCATGGAGACATCTGCCAAAAAGGATTTCCGAAGAGCAAAGCCTGCAGACAGATGCCTTAAGCTAAGGCTTTTTCCCAATGCTCCTTGCCAAGGCACAAGCAATGACGCAACGACGCAAACACCTAGCCATAAGGATAAACAGATGTTCCGCAATCGCTTTCTGTGTGACTGTGCAAAAACACTTTGCCAAAAAAGACCCTCTCCTTTGCAGCCCCTTCAAAGAAGCCTTCAAAACGCTCCTTTTTGTGAAAAACCAAAGCCAATGCTGCGCCTTCTAGCCATTCTTATCCCCCTTCTCTGCCTAACTCTCCTTCTGCCAAGAGATACTCTATGCGCTCAAGAGCCTTTGCAAGAAAGCCCGGCAGACCCCGAACTTATGCAAAAACTTGCAGAAGAAGAAAAAGCACAAAACGCCAAACCTGCCCCGGATCCTGACTTTGCGAGTGCGCTAGAAATGGCCATGCCCTTAAGCCCTGAAGAAATCTGGAGGGCCAGGGATCTGCGCGAAGCTGTGGAAAACGCCCAGTCACCGCTTCCGGCCAAGATGTGCATGGAAAGCCGCAATCTTAGCCTGATCCCCAAAGGCGTTCCGCAAATTGTGCGCTTAACCCATGGCTATTCCTCAACCCTTGTCTTTCAGGATCTCACAGGCAAACCCTGGCCCATTCTGCATACGGTGCTTGGCAACCCCCAGGCTTTTTCAACCCTAAGCCCTGGCCTCCAAGCCCAAAAAATCGATGGAAATAGCCACTCATCCCAGTCAAGCAGAGAAAACGCAAAAGAGAGTTCCCCCAAGGCCTTGGCAAAAGACGTAGCAAGTGAGCCTTTGGAAGATTCCGACGCTCCAAAAAGCCAAAACCATATGCTGAATATTGTCCCCTTAACAGCCCGTGCCAATTCCAATCTGGCCATTGCCCTGGAAGATGCGCCCTATCCCATCATTGTGCAGCTGATCACAGACTCTCCACGCTCGGCCAAACGCAGCCAGGATGCCTTAATCGTCTTCCGTCTTGATCAAAAAGGCCCCTTAAGCCGAAGTGATGAGCCCTTTTTGGCAAGCCAAAGCCTCAATTCTTCGGAAAGCCTGGCCTTCATCCACAATGATCCGCCCAAGGAAGCCGCACGCCTTTGCATCAAACCAGACCTTGCCGACACAAGACTCTGGAAGCTTGGCCAAAGCCGCTATCTGCGCACACCCCATGCCCTGGTCTGGCCTGCCTGGAAAAGTGTGACCAACGCTGAACATATCAGGGTCTATGAACTTGGCCAAAGCCCAAGCCTTGTTCTGTCAGTCCACGGCCAAAACACCACATTGACTGTCACAGAGTCCAACGATGACTGAAGCACCCAACAATCACACCTTTCCCCCAAAGGAAGATCAGGAGCGCAAAGACCAGGATCTGTCTTTGGAAGCATCGTGCCAAGCAAGCCTGGAAGAAGAGCCCCTGCTCTATGAGGATACTACCAAAACGCTTCCTGTCTGGGCCAAGGGCCTGCTTCTGCTTGCCCTTATAGCCCTTCTGGTCGTGATCGTCGTCCGTCTTGGCCAAGAGGAAAAACCCACCATGAATCTCAAACACCTGCAACTGCCAGCCCAGTCTGAAGTCTCAAGGATCAGTGTGAGCACCAATCCCGCCTATCAGGAAAAACTTGAGCGCTATAGCCTGCGCAAAGCAGAAGAAGCGAGACAATCCGGCGCATCCTTTGTGGCCCCCATCTCTCAGGCAAGAAGACAGCAAATTCCACAAAAGCCCAAAGAAGAACAAAAGCCTAAGCCTTCCGTAATCCAAAGCCCGCCCAAAAAGGAGCAACGCCCAACCCCTGCGGAGACTTTTCCCAAAACCCAAGAGTATCAAAAAACACAACATGATGACAGTCGCCGCAAACTCAAAGCCCAGGCCTTAGCCCAATGCTTTCCCGAAGAAAGCTTTGTGCCGCAAAAGCTTGAGATGATACGGAAAGATCATGCGCAAAGGCCAAGACAAGCAAAGCTCACAGAGTCTTCTGAAGCACTTCCTTCAGAGCCACTGCTTCTGCCAGGAGACCTCCTCTATGCCAGCAATTGCCTAACCGTCTCATCCGATACACCAGGGCCAGTCATGGCCCAAATCCTTCAGGGCAAACTCAAAGGCGCAAAACTTCTGGGAAGCTTTCAATGCCAGGCTGAGCATCTCATGCTCACCTTTACCCGCCTGATTTTGCCAAAGAGCCTCAAAGGCAAAGGTGCAAGGGAGATCCCCCTTCTAGCCTATGCCATTGACCCCAAGCACCAGGGTCTTGCCTTGGCAAGCAGCGTTGACCACCACTATTTTCAGCGCTTTGCAGGGCTTCTGGCCTCATCCTTTCTGCAAGGCTTTGGCGATGCAGTCCAGCGCTCAGGCATAACACGCGAAAGATCGCTCTATGGCCAAAGCACGCACACGCCCCACTATGATCTTTCCGATCAGCTCTGGATTGCGGCTGGCCGCATTGGCCAAAACACAGCCGAGCTTTTCCAGGAACAAAGTAGACAAGCTCCAACCATAACCCTGAAAGCTGGGACAGACCTTGGCATCCTAATCCTTGCCTACGATCAACGATCCTCTTCCAAATAATTGTGATAGGGCAAAAATACTTTTTTCCCGTTCCCCCGAACAATGTTCCTAACACTATCCAAGAAAATCCTTCCCAAATAAGCCAAAGACCCAAGTTCAGGAGTGTATCCCATGCAAGAAGCAAAGCAAGCCATTGAAACTACCCAAAAGATTGCCTCATTAAATTCCAAGCCCCGCAAGGAGGAAAACGCCCAAAAAGGCTCCAAGACCAAAGATAGGGCGCCAAAAACCCAGACAAATGCGCTCAACGCTTCGCCAAGCACGTGCCGCACATCTTTGCCAGCTGCCCAAAAAGACACGGAAGATCCCATAGATGACGCCATAGAAGACCCCACGGAAGATCCCATGAAAGATCCCATGGAAGATTGCACGGAAGATCCCCTGAAAGACGCCATGAAAGATCTCATAGATGACGCCACGGAAGATCCCACAGAAGATCGCATGGAAGATGGCACAGATAATCGCACAGATAATTGCAGAGCTGCGCCTCATAAGCCTTTGCAAGCGTTCATTGCCGATGACGCATCAAACAATGCATGTATCGTCCCAAACCCTTCAGGCGAACACTCAATTCTTGATCAGATTGCAGCCATTACGGTTTGCGAGGAAAAAAGCACAAGCAAAGAAAAAGACGACTCATCAGGAAATCTCAGCCTTAAGCCTCCGGATGAGCCCAAAGACGCATCCAAGGTCTCCTATCCGCTGCCAGAGCTGCTCAAGCGCTTTGAGCAGGATACTGACAAGTGCAAGGATCACTCTTGTAACCCAGCCACCCAGGCTTTCAAAAATAGCCAGGAAGAAGCCCTGCAGGCGCTTTTGGAGGCCCTTTCTGAAAATCCAAACCCTTTAGCTTTTGATCCCAAAAGGGAAGACACGCCATCCCTTGCTGAAAAGGCAAAACCAAGGCCCAAGCCCAAAGTCCGGAAAGCGCAAAGCGGCAAAAACGCACAAAGAGCCCCCACACAGACCCTATCGAGCAAAGCGTTGGCGCGTTTACAAGCCAAGAAAACCTATGGCTCTGCCAGAGAGCTTGTGCAAGAAAGCCTAGAAGAAAGCTTAGAACATGAGAAGCAAGCAGCCAAAAGCCCGCCAAAGCCAAAACCAAAAACGCAGCTAATAGCCAAAGAGCCCATCAGCCAACAAGGAGACACTATGCCCAATGACGAATACTCCCCCCAAAATCACAGAGCTAGACCAAATCTGGCCCACGCAAAGGTTCAGCCTGAAGGCTATGGGCAAGACTCGATCTCAGACTACGATCTGCCCTATGCCAATGACAAAAGCCAAGGCTACGATGAAGCCTACGTCAAAGAAGAGCCAAGAGCCTATGCCGAGCACACCTATTACGGCCCCAAAGGCTGCGAAACCTATCAAAATCCCCCAAAAAGCCAGAAAGCCTATGCTGCCCAAAGAGACTTTGAGCTACGTCAACCCAAAACTCTGCAACGCACCCTTCTCACAAAGGCACGCCTTGTTCTTCCCCTTATCGTGCTGCTTTTGGCCTCAGGCTATTATTGGCTCACAGTCAACGGCAAGGGATCTGACGATCTCAGCGCAGTTCGCAGCCAGGCAAGTGATGGAAAGCTTCGGGAAAGAGCACGTCTTAGCCATGAGCTACCACAGAGGCCTCACGATGAGGCAAGCTTGGCCTTTGAGCCGACCTGGACAGACAATCAGGCAAAAGCCGAAAGATTTGCCCAAAACGCTTCCCAAGAGCCTGGCAGTCCTTTGGCAAGAAACCTACGCAGCAATCCGCCAAGGCCTGGCTTTCCTGAGGCAAGAAGCGATTGTGACCAAGAGCCCGTGCCAGACAAAGAGCAGACAGAAAACGCCACAAACGCCCACGATCTGCGTGAAGTAAGCTGCCTGCTTCTGGAACTGGATAGCCGTCTAAGCCGCCTTGAAAAGGAGCGCTCGCAAAGCCAAGCCCAACAAGGATCCGCCCCCAAGGAGTCCAGTCAAAGCCCACAAAGCAAAGGCTCTGAGCGCAAAGAACAAACAGCCAGTGATGAGCGCAAAGGATCAGAGACAAAGCAGGCTTTGGAAGAACGCAGCCCAAGCCGAGCAAGCCTGATAGCTTTTGACAAAGCCAGTGCTGACTGGGAACTTGTGGGCTTTTCCGGCACGCGCGTAGCCATCCGCACAAAGACTGGCACGCATTTTCTGCGCATTGGCCAAAGCCTGGACGGTGTCACCATCAAAGGCATTGATGTTGAGCGCGGACGCATCACAACCTCTGAGGGCGTGCTCAAATACCGCTAAGTCTCGGACCCAAAAACGCCTAAGACGCAGGAGTCACTATGCCACAAGATGCCCTGGCAGACGTTCTGGCCAATTTCAGCGAGGCCCTCCTGCCTCTCAATGAGCATCTGCTGACATTTGCCTCTGTTGCGGGCTTTGTCCTTGTGGGTGGCGGTCTCCTGCACCTTGCCCGCACCAGGGGTTTGAGCACAGGCACAGGTCAGGCCCTCTGCTCCATTCTGATCGGTTTTCTGCTCTTTGGTCTCAAAGCCCTGATTATCCAGGCCTCCACAAGCCTGTTTACGGAAGAGGCCTGCCTCACCTCTCAGCTTGCACTGTTGCACAATGAACCGCTTTTCAAGCCCTATATCCGCTTTGCGGTTCTCACGGTGATCCTGCTCGGTCTCATCAGCATCATCAGAGGCCTGTGCAAACTGCGCGAAGCAAGTCTTGGCATACCCAGAAGTCTGGCAAGCGCCATAACCCATCTTCTGGCAGGCCTGATCTGCGTCAATATTGTCACCTTTGCCAAAATCTTCGGAGCAACAGCGGGCGGGATGGTTGAAGAGATCATCAAAACCCTCTTCTCCTCATAGCCCACTCAGAGAGGTTGAATGACGCTCAGGCCTCTCGCCACCCTTGCTCACAAAGCTATGATTCAGCGGCGTTTTTGGCCTTTTGGCCAGACACAAAAACGCTCTTTGCAAAAACCCAAAGCCTTGGCCAACCCAAAACCGCCTGCAAGCCTAAAAGCATGCCAATCAGCATGCCGCACAAGCCCTGCAGGCATACGGAGTCACTATGTCTTACAAGCAAAGCCTTACGACCATCTTCCACGCCATCCAAAAATGCCAGCGTGCGCTCTTTGCCAATCTCGCCTTCATAAGCTTTGGCCTCTGGCCCTTTGAAGCCAAATCGCAAGATCTCTCAGACCTCTTTGCCAAGATCTCCACGGTCTCCAAGGATGCCGGCAACGCCATCAAGGTGGTCTTCTTCATTGCCGGCATCTGCTTCATCGGCATGGGCATCATGCGCTTAATTCAGGCAGCCGATCGCCGAGAACCCAAAGGGCCAGGACTGACCTACATTTTCCTAGGTTTTCTGCTCTTAGGCGTCTATTCTCTGGCCAAGGCCGGCTCGCAATCGCTTTTGGGCGTTGAAGGCGGCGTGACCCTGGACAGCGACTGATGCTGAAACTGCTTGCCTCTGTCAGCCCAAGCCGTTTTGCCCGCAAAAAAGGCGACCTCGACCGTGAGGCCGAAGCCGCCTTTGCACGCAAAAGGCCCATGATTCTCAAGCGGGACAACTTCACCTGCCAAGGCTGTGGTGTGTGCTTTGTGAGCAAAGACCCCCAAAAGGCCTCGGGCCTTGAGGTGCATCACATCAATGCCAATCCCCAAGACAACCGCGAAGACAATCTGGTCTGCCTCTGCACGCTCTGTCATGGCATTTTCCATATCGGCTGCTTTGCCAGACGCCTAGGCACTGGCATGCGCGTCATCCACTGTCCTGAGCTTGACCAAGGCCATCTCAACCTGCTCTCCTGGACCATGGCCCTGACGTTTTTCAAAACCAGGCAAAGCCAGGATGCCGAGGCTTATCTTCTGCAAAAGAAGGCCAGGCACTTACGCACGCAACTCATCTTGCGCGAAGACTTTCCCCAAAGCTATTTCCGGGACGATGAGGCTTTGGCAACCTTTCACGCCAAAATCCGCCATGCAAAAACCATTGCCTACCTGGGAACACTCCTGGGGATGCTGCGCGCACACTATCCTGAAGCCTACAACCAACGCGCAAGCCTTCTTGGAGGCTTGCGCGTGTTTTATGATCCAGAAGCCACGAACCTCTATCAAAACCGCCAAGGCCAAAACCTCTTGGCAATACTCGACCAAGCAAGCCAGTGGGAAAGCGGAAGCGCCTGGAGCAAAACCTGGGCCATTCTTGGAAAGACGCTTTCCTGAAAGACCGCTCAGAGAACACCTTGCCTGATGGCTGGTCGCTTTGCCCAGGTAAAAAGAGGCTGATGCTCTTTTTCATACAATACGAGCAAGAAAAGCAGGACGAGGAGGACGAAAACGAGCCTTTCCGTACGGGACGCTTCCAGGCTTAGCAGAGAGGCAAACATGCCAAGGCAAAAGCCCCCTAGAAGGGGACGTCGTAGTGGTTATAGCGCAAGGTCTTAACGAGCGGCGTTCCGTTTCATCTGGCCTTTCGTAGACGGAGATTGAGACATCCATGACGAGCCTGAGCGTTTCGCCGACCTTAGCGAAGAATAAGCCCTCGCCTTCGACGCAACGCTTGTTGAAGCCTGGGGCGATCTCAAAGCCCTCAAAGCAAGGCCTACGTTCCAGAACCTTGCGGCCTTCAAGGTCCATGACGAAGATCTGGTGGGGATTCCTGTCGTCAGGGGAATTGAGCGCCTAGAGAAACTGTCCATCCGTAGCAAGGCTCTGCAGGGCGATATTGCTCGTGCCCCAGGGAGAATCAAAGACGCGCTCGCAAAGGTCTCTTGCGTCAACTAGACCATCGTTTCCCCCGGCCCTGCTCTCCTTGAGAGCCTGAAAGAGCTTTTCCGTCTTCAAGACGCCAAAAAACCAGACTTTGTCGCTAAGGCGCCTGGATCGGCAGATAAGGATGCGGCCATCCTGGGAGAGGAGGCGTTCATTGAGCAGCCTGCGCTGATGGCAGGATCAAAGAGCTGCCACGTGGCGAGCTTTGCCATATTCTTGGATTCACGGCGCCACTCGAGCAGGTTGAGGTTGAAGGCATTGGCGGGATTTTTTTGCTCCTTGCCTTCGAAGACGTTGACCTGGGCGAAGAAGCGCACAGGCGCGCTCTTGGAGGGCCTGTAGAGCGCAAGCCCCTGATGCGGGAAGCGAGCGAACTCCCATTTGCTTTCATCAAGAAAGACGCGCTCCTTCTCGTTATCTCCCCAAGCCAAGACGCGCATGAATTCGGCACCGTCCTTGCGGGCCGCCAGCGTGGAGTAAACGTTGTCACAATGATGTCCTTCCAAAATACTATCAACTTCACATTCACCGACAATACGTTTTATAGGAGACGATACATAAGTGACAACTGTAGAAATATTTTTTTAAATCTATATTTTCTAAATTCGAATTGTTTTTCACCAAAAAATATTTTTTCAGCATATTCTGGTTTAATAGATAATAAAATCCTCATAAACACCCAAGCCTAGCATATGCGCAGCAAATGAAAAGCCCCTTCGAAGAGGGGCTGAGATTTTTATCATGGCGAGTGGGGAGAGGGTAGCTAATCCTCGCCACGGTCCGTTTTACGCCGATCTTCAAACGGACAAAGATCGGCATCTCGCATTGATGCCCCTCAGGAGAGAGGCTGAAAATTTATGGTTGCTGTGCCTTGTATGCAGCGAAAAAGCCAATCGCAGCTACACATCCTAAAATTATTCCCACCCATGCAATGTTAGTCATGAGGCACCACCCAAGAAAGAATTAATGCCGCAAGAGCAGTTCTCGCAGAGATATGCAGTACTGGCCACATTTTTCCCTCGTACGCAGCTAAAGCAAGGCCAATGACTGCGAAATTCGCCAGTATGGTCTCGCGCTATGAGCAAGTGAAACCCAACGTTTGTTCATCCCCACCCCTACCTGCAATCAATCCTGAAAGCAAGGCTTCGCAAGGCCCGATATGAGCCTGGTTGCTGGAGTAACGCGTTGTCTCTCCAGTACGGTTAGTCACCTCCCGCAGGGCATGTCGGCTGCTCGTCACAGCTCATCTCCCCACACAGCCTTGTCAGTGCTGGCCGATGGGGAGAGTATGAAGAAACCTCTTTCAAGTGTCACCTGTTTTCTGAAGAAACTTTTTTCTTTTCTGCGACACGAATTGCCTTTTAAATTTCTTCTTTCCAGGAGAGACCAAGAGCTTCGCAGAGGTTCACGAGCTCTGCAATAGGGTAGCTAATCCTCGTCACTCGCCACGGTCCGTTTTACGCCGATCCTCAAACGGACAAAGACCGGCATTTCGCATTGGATCCCCTCCGAAGAGGGGCTGAGATTTACTTTATCCATCCGCGCTTAACGCCGATGAAGACGAACGTGCCGATGATAAGCAATGCTATGCCTACTCCTATCGTGCCTGTGTTCATTTTTGTCCCCTTAAAATGACTGCGCCTATGAGCAAGCCAGCTCCAACTGTCAGAAACCATGTCTCCCAATATTTCATCCCCACACCCTACCTGCAATCAATCCTGAAAGCAAGGCTTCGCGAGGCCCGATATGAGCCTGGTTGCTGGAGTAACGCATTGTCTCTCCAGTGCGGTGGAAGTAGGAGACTACGAGTACCATAAGGTTCCACAGGGGAATTTATCCATAGTCTCCGCCGCTCTTTGAAATGTGCATAGGGAACAAGTTGAACGCCCAGGCGGACTTGCTCCGCCATCGCCCCCTCACACAGGGGATACGCTACTCCTTGAGCTATGGGTGTTGAAGCCTGGGGCGATCTCAAAGCCCTCAAAGGAAGGCCTACGTTCCAGAACCTTGCGGCCTTCAAGGTCCATGACGAAGATCTGGTGTGGATTCATGTCATCAGGGGAATTGAGCGCATAGAGGAACTGTCCATCCGTAGCAAGGCTCTGCAGGGCGATATTTCTTGTGCCCCAGGGAGAATCAAAGACGCGCTCGCAAAGGTGTCTTGCGTCAACTAGACCATCGTTTCCCCGAGCCCTGCTCTCCTTGAGCGACTGAAAGAGCTTTTCCGTCTTCCAGACGCCAAAAAACCAGACTTTGTCGCTAAGGCGCCTGGATCGGCAGATAAGGATGCGGCTATCCTGGGAGAGACAGACGTTCATTGAGCAGCCTGCGCTGATGGCAGGATCAAAGA
>JAILMX010000124.1 GCA_024692205.1 Desulfovibrio sp.
ATGAAGATCAGCAGCACCATCATGGCGGCCACCTCCTCGGCAACGCCCTTCCTGCGGCCCATGCTCGCCGTTTCGAAGCTCCCTCCCGAGCTCTCGCGCCTGCGCGAGCTTGCCAACAACCTGTGGTGGTGCTGGCACAACGAGGCCAAGATGCTCTTCCGCGACATCGATCCGCAGGCGTGGACGCGCCACCACAACCCCCTTCAGCTTCTGGAGGAAAGCGATGTCAGCCGGCTCACATGTCTTGCTAAGAGCGAGGACTATATAAGCCTTTACCGCGAGGTCATGACGGATTTCGACGCCTATATGTCGACCCCGCCAAAAAGCCTCTCGGCCAATGTCACGCCTGAGCACCCCATCGCGTATTTCTCGACAGAATACGGCCTGCACGAATCCGTGCCCATCTATTCCGGCGGCCTCGGCGTTCTCTCGGGCGACCACCTCAAATCGGCCTCCGATCTCGCCATCCCCCTGATAGGAATTGGCCTGTTCTACAAGCAGGGCTACTTCCGGCAGGTGCTCGACACGAGCGGCCGGCAGACGGCGCAGTACCCCGAAAACGACATCGCCCACCTGCCCATACTCAAGCTGCTCGAAACAGACGGCGAAGCCCTGAAAGTCAAGATAGACCTGCCGGGCCGTTCGCTCTTCGCACAAGTCTGGAAACTCATGGTAGGCCGCACCCCCCTCTACCTGCTTGACAGCGACATCACCGCCAACACCCAGGAGGATCGCAGCATCACCGCCAACCTCTACGTGGCTGACCGCGAAAAGCGCCTCCTTCAGGAAATGCTGCTCGGCATAGGCGGCGTGCGCCTCATACGCGCGCTCGGCATCACGCCCAGCTGCTTCCACATGAACGAGGGGCACTCCGCCTTCCTCGTTATCGAACGCATGCTAGGACTCATGAACGAGGGCATGAGTTTCGCGCAGGCCGCGAGCCTGGTGCGCACAAACACCCTCTTCACCACGCACACACCGGTCGCTGCGGGCAACGAGGCATTCTCGTCGGATCTCATGCAGCGCTACTTCTGCGACATTGCGAACCGTCTGGGCCTCTCGTGGCAGCAATTCCTGCAGCTCGGGCAGATGGAGGGAACGCGCGAGCACCGCTTTGAAATGACTATTCTCGCCCTTCGGTCTTCGCTGTGGGCGAATGGCGTCAGCCGCCTGCACGGCGAGGTCTCGCGCCACATGTGGAACAGGATCTGGAAGAACCTGCCGCTTGCGGAAACCCCCATCGATTATGTGACAAACGGCATCCACACGCCCTCCTACGTGGGCATACAGATGGAGGAACTCCTCGACCACTACCTCGGCAACGGGTGGCTTTCGGCCGAACCCGATTCACCCGTCTGGGACAAGATAGACGAGATACCCGACGACATCTACTCCGTGGCGCGGGCAACGCAGAAAGAGGAACTGCTCAACTTCCTTCGCCACAGCATCTTCGACTTCGCAAAGAAGTTCGGCCTGACGGACAAGGAAGCGAAAAGCATGGGGCGTCTGCTCAAGCCCGACACGCTCCTCATCGGTTTCGCCCGCCGTTTCGCTCCCTACAAAAGAGCCACCCTGCTCTTCGCCGATCCCGACAGGCTGGAGCGCATCATAAGCGACCCGAAGAAGCCCGTCTGCTTCGTCTTCGCCGGCAAGGCCCACCCCGCCGACGAGGCCGGCAACGACCTCATCCAGCGCGTCATCCAGCTGAGCCGCGAGCCGCGTTTCCTCGGGCGCATCTTCTTCATCGAGAACTATGATCTCTCCATCTCGCGCTTGCTCTCGCAGGGCTGCGACGTATGGCTCAACACCCCCCGCCGTCCCTATGAGGCATCCGGTACGAGCGGCATGAAGCTGCCTGTCAACGGCGGCATCAACCTGAGCATCTCGGACGGCTGGTGGTGCGAAGGCTACAACCGCAAGAACGGCTGGACCATCGGCCCCGTCGTGAAACTGGAACTGCCCACGGACGATCAGAACGACTACGAAGACGCCGAATCGCTCTACACACTGCTGGAGGACGAGGTCATCCCCCTCTATCACGATACGGATAAAAACGGCCTGCATGCTCACTGGATTGCCCTTTCCAAGCGCTCCCTCAAGAGCCTGACCGCCATGTACAGCTCAAACCGCATGCTGCGCGACTACGTAAAGCAGGCCTATCTGCCCGCCGGCGACAGGTGGGCGCGGCGCACGGCGAACGACATGGCCGAGATGCGCGCCGTCACGGAATGGCGGACGAGCCTGCCCGGCCGGTTCGGCTCGGTGAAGCTTGAAAACCTCGCCGTCACCGGCACCGAGGACAACCACATGATCTGCGGCTCCCCCGTCACGATGACGCTCTCCATCCTTTTGGGCGAGATGCATCGCGAGGAGATCGCCGTCGAACTCGTCATCGGTTGCGTCGACAAAAACGGATCCTTCTGCGGCAAACCCGAAGTGCTGCCGCTCAAGGGACATCCGAGTTCGCACGCGCCTGACGCCATGGTGTATACCGTCACCTACACGCCCACCAAGAACGGGCACTACAACTTCGGCGTGCGCGTATTGCCGGTGCACCCGGGACTGCTCTCCCCACTTGAGACGGGGCTGATGCTCTGGGCATAGGTCTTCCCCCCCATATAAACCGCAAAAGGGGCCTGCCGCACAATGCGGCGGGCCCCTTTTCAGCATCTTCGGGCTTCTCTCTGGCGATTCAGTTGAATTTTTCGGTTTTTCCCTCATCTCTGCTCAGGCGGCTGCCCCCGCAACCGTCTGAGCAGAAATCATTTCACGCTTATAGGCTCTAGCGATAGTCTTCCAGCAAAAACATGGGCTTTATGGCCGTTATCTCGTCGTATTCCGCCCGGGATACGGTCACGGAGGAATTGATTTCGCGCAGAACGGCCTTCATGTCCTCATACGCCTCGTCTGCGCTTTCGGCATGCCCCATGCGGACGGAGCGTATCATGCGCGCCAGCGTCGACGGGTGCGCATACCGTGCGGGAACAGGAAAATTGGCATATCCCGCGAGATAGTCCGCCATGTCGGCGCGAACCTTTTCCAGTTCCCGGGCAAGGGCCTTTTTATTGTCCCGCATGGTGGGCAGCACCCGCGCGCCCGAAAAAAGAAAGACGATGGCAAAGCCGATGAGGGCTATGTAGATGCCGTCGTCGCGTCTGCCCTCCCACCATTCCCATGCGCCCCAGCAGCCGGCGGCACAGGCCATCAGGGTGATCGCAAGGGCCACCCATTTGTAAGCCGGATTCACCAGCCGCCCTACCCAGCTGCGCCGGCTCGCCATGGCAAGAGCAGTGACCAGGTCATTGCGCTTCTCAAGGAAATCCGCCGCCTTTTCCAGCTCTGCAATGGTCGCGCGGGCATTCGCGCCAAGATTCTTCCGGTACCTTGCCTCTTCGGCGCGTTTCTCGTCCTCGATCTTCTTTTCCGCCGCGGCAGACATGGTCGGTATCTTGGGGAAGACACGCCGCACATGATCGAGCAGGGCATCGACCTGTCCTTCGTGACGGTACTGGGTTACGACCGTGCGACCGTCGCGGCACTCCACCACGCAGTAGGGGATGGAGGCAAAAACGCCCCTGCCCGTAAAGCCGCCCTTGCTCATGGCCACGCGCTTAAAGATGCGCCTTACCGCCGCAAGAGGGACATAACGGCAGCAGTCAAAATACCAGCCGCCCATGTAGACGGCTTTTTTCCCCACAGCACAACGGCCGAAACGGAACGCGCTCTTTTTGTCGGCACGCAGAGCCGCCTCGTCGTTGATGATAATATCCGGCAGGGCCGGACGCGTCAGCAACATGACTATCCTTTATCGCAGCGGTTTGCAGAGAATACAGAAGGGGGAGGAGGCACCGCCCCCTCCCCGCACACAACGGCAGAGATTAGACGGGGCGGTAAGCCGCCCCTCAGAAAACCCTAGGCCAGGGAGCGCTTCTTCGTCGCCATCAGGAACATGGCGAGGAAAAGCACGGCCACGGCGATGCCGATGCCATAGGAGACACTCAGCGGCATGCCCACGACCTTGCCGAGGCACTCGGGCGCCATGCAGAAGTACGTGG
>JAILMX010000147.1 GCA_024692205.1 Desulfovibrio sp.
ACTGTGAGGTCTCGCATTCGCTTGTCATACGTTTCACCTCCCTTATCAGCAAGCAAGGCATGGATGCCTTCCTTAGTGGTGACGGGCGTCGGCGAACATAGAATCTGGGACATGTTAAAACTCCTCATTAAGAAGTCATAAAATCCTAACAGTTACCATGGGAATGCGCCGCCGCGTGCATTGCCTCCGCGCTTAATAGCGAAATCCATCCCCAGCTGCGCCCGGGAGCAAAAGAAAAGGACAATGTGTGCCAACTTTGTGAAGGGGGCGCATATCAAGAACACTTCGCCCGACAGCACATGCAAAAACAACCATGTTTCATGAGCGCCAATGTCAAGCCTGACTATAAAGCCAGTAAAAAACGGAACGAAGGTCAGCATAAGAACGAACCAGTCCTGCCATGTGTTGAGCTTTCGAAGCACAGGCGAAGAGAATCGCCGAACACACAGGAGGATAATTCCCGCAATAGTTGCAAAAGTCAGTAGATCCGCAAGACTGGAAGGCAGGGAGGGAAGGGAGATGCCTGTTTGCTGCTCCAGCACCACAGTATGTCCTAGAAGGAACAGTGGGATAAGTACCGCGCCGAAATGAAGCAAAAAGAACGCCGTTGCAGCAATTGGCTGGGTCCGCCATCCCGCAGTACCGCCTGGTATGAGCCATTTTCCGATGGATATCAGTGCACCGGGTATGGAACGCTCTCGATGATAAGCATAGGCCACGCGTTCTAATCGCCAGTCAAGTCCACGAACGTAAAATATGGTTCGAATCAGGAGACCGAAAAAGAATACTAGCAGCGAAAAGACAAAACAAGGGCCGGTAAGTGTCTGCAACATGTTATCCATCTCCTCAAAGGCGCGGAACAACGCCGATATCCTGGCGGATTATTTATTCATTGCGCGGAGTGCATTGCCCTTCGCATGGCAAGCGCGACATTCTGTAATCGTGGGACCATGACCGCTTGCCTTATGGCAATCAGTGCAGGCCGTATGCAGGTAGTTAACTTGCCTATCCTCTTTCTGCAGTCTGACATCTAGCACAGCGGTAGAAAAGCCTTCAGATGTCATCCTGTGGCAACGCGAACAATCCCCCTCGCGTGCTTCGACAAATGCTACATGCTTATCATGGTTAAACGTAACCTTCGGCATGGTAGGATTATCGATTTTTGGGATCTTAATGGTAACTACCTCTTGGCAGTTAACCTGTCTAGGAGAAAGTAAAGTAATTGTGATCAGGAGGATGCAGTAGCAGAGGCATACTCCCCTGAATGTTTTGCGGCGCATAGGCGTATCCTCATAAATGGTTTAAAACGTCATTATGGCTGATTTGGTATTGTATAAGCTCAAAAGCGCTACATCTTTAGTTTTCGGCAATATTTAGGCCAACAATTCCTCGGCTGTAGCACGCATAAAAACAGAACACTTGTAGGGATCGTTCTTAAGGCCGTGCAATGTATAAGCAACAGCGGCCATAAGGCAAATCCTAGTTTCTTTGTCGAGTGTTGCTGCCTGTAGCCATATATCCGATGAACCTTCTTCAGCGGCCAAGTGACGAACAACACGGATATCCTCGTCAGTCAGGCCATTTGGCAGTCTGGAAAAAACATCCATAAGCGCCTCAGCCATATCCTGCCGTTCACTCGCGATTGCCATGGTAGCCTCCAATGTTTCAATTGGTTTCCGAAAACCTCTTCAGCCTAGCGGCGGCAAATTTATATAAATACAAAATTATTACATATAAAATATGAATAAATTTGTATGATATATATCCGCGAATGCTTAACAGCGCTCGACCAAAGCGATACTTAAATTAAAAATTATGGCTCTATTCAACCCTAGGATACCGATTTATGGAATTGAGCCACTGCCAAGGTCATCCGGACCTTTTAAGCTGATAACTTTATATTTGAGTATAAAAAGCTATCAATGGTTGGTTGAATAGAGCCAAATATGATAAATAAACAAGAAAAAGAGTATGTGTTTTACTAAATAATTATTGTTGCTTTAAATAAAATATGCTTAATGCTAGAGTATTTTATAATCCAGTTTTCTTTATTTCAATAAATAATTTTGCGGCATGCAATGAAAATAGTGAACATTTATAAGCATCATTATTAAGAGAGCGTAAGATATAGGCTGCAGCAGCTATCAAGCCGATTCTTGTTTCCTTACTTAAAGTTGAGGTCTGCAACCATACTTCAGCGGGGCCTTCATCAGAAGCCATTTGGCGAATAACATTGACATCTTTATCAGTAAGCCCATTGGGAAGGTTTGAAAAAATTCTCAGAAGTTTCTCAGCTAGATCAAGACCCTCATGCGAAATTGACATTGTTGCCTCCAAGAATGAACTCATTAGATTTGTTTTAATCCTGCCCTAGTTTTTGCGACTGTTTAGATATGGCTAGACAACTTTCCCTTATAATCCAGATTTCTTCTCAGCCCGCAATGCCTCAGCGGCAGAACGAGAAAAAACAGAACATTTGTAGGCATCGTTGTTCAGACAGTGCAACGTATAGGCTACTGCAGCCATCAAGCAGATTCTCTCTTCCTTTCCAAGCTTGGAGATCTGCAACCAGACATCAGCTGAACTTTCTTCAGCTGCAAGACGACGAACAGCACTGATATCCTCGTCAGGCAGACCATTGGGCAGGCTGGAAAAAACATCCAGAAGTTCCTCGGCCAAATCCTGCCGCTCACACGCGATTGCCATGGTAGCCTCCAAGTATCAATTGATTTCCGAAAGGCCCTTTGTCTTCCGGATGTAATGTTTATATCTACTGAACTTGTCAAAAAAAATTATTAATTCAATAAATTATTGATCTGAAGTATAGTGCTGGTGCGCCCATCGAACTCATCGATTTTAGGTTTTAATACATAATTAAGCTAGACAAGTAAAGTATAATTTTAAACAGGTCAAAATAGTATATAATATACTGAAATATATAAATAATTTAAAATTATGCTACAAACAAGCCATTAATTAGTTGCTAAAATTTAGAATAATATGATATGAATTATCTATCACTACGCACACCTCAGGAGATGGGGCAAAAAAGCTCCACGATATGTGTTGTAATTATGACACAAGAAAGGGCCAACCCTCGTATCCTATTTTGATGTTTGAATAAGTTGTTAGAATAAGTCATATGCATCACTTTGATGTATAGTTCACTGCCATATTGTATTGTCTTTCGAGACGATATTTATAAGCCTAATACTTTTATTATGATTTTTCGGAGTAAATATGATTGAAGTACATTTTTCTTGTTGTGATTCAAGCTTAGATATTAAAATGGAATTAGGTATAGATGTTGATTTCGGATATTTTATCATTGATAAAATACCTGGATTACGACTTGTTGCAACTGATACGCAAGATGATTTATATGATAATACATACTATTGGTTTTTAGCTGATAATGAAGAAGTAGCTTGTTTACAGATTCAAAAACTTATTGGCTCTTATATACGTTATGAATCTCCAATTTGTTATAATGTGAAGAAAATTAATTTTAATTAGAGACATTAGTAATAATTTAAATTAATTACTGTTAATTAATATTCTATTTTATCAATTATATTATGTCTATTATTCATCAAAACAGAATTATACAAATCAATCGTTCATCGATAAAACGTATGACAACGTATATTCAAGCACTTAAACTTTTTGATCACGATAGACTAAAAATCATATCATCTAATACTTTGGCTGAGGCGTGTGGGGTCAACAGCCTCCAAGTTCGTAAAGATCTTGCTGATTTCGGTTTATTTGGCATTCGTGGAATCGGCTATGAAGTTCATGAGCTTATTGATGGTATAAAATCTAAGCTTGGTGTCTATTATGAAATACCTATGGTGCTTATCGGTGTAGGCAACATTGGTAAAGCAATCATCAACCACATATATCTCAGCCATCTAAGTTTCAATATTAAAGCTATCTTCGATTTAGATCCATTCAAAATTGGCGAAGTTGTTAATGGACTTGAGGTTCACTGCATCAATGATTTACGAGAAATTGTTTGGCATTTATGCGCCGATATAGGCGTTATCACAACACCTCCCGAGCAGACACAGCGGGCAGCCGAAAATTTGATGGATGCTGGCATAACCTCTATTCTGATCTTCGCCCCCGTGCGAATAAAGGTGCCCGAGAATATCCATGTCGAATACTTCGACTTCTTTGGTCACCTCTACTCACTTGCCTTCACGCATAACAAGAGGAGACCCCTTTAAGCGGTTCATCGGTAAAGCCCCCCCGACTTTTTCCGGGTGATGCTTATTCAATCAGATATTACACACAATAAATATGATAATATTTGTTAAATTTTATCCCGTAGTATTGTATCTAGTATCTTTGTACAGCTTTAATTCGCCAAAAGGTATTAATTGGGTTGCTTCTGAGCCAGCCTGTCCCAAACGACATATTATAAAAGTAGCTCCTGCGCTGACTGGTTGAAAACGCAGGGGGCCATCATGCTGTACTGTAGGATAATACTAATAACACGTTGAAATACTATACTATTATTGAGGATTACGCCATGGCTCCCATGAAAAAATGCCCCTGCTGGAACGGCATCAAAGCCACAGGGGCAGCGTGCTTCCGAACACGTGGGGAGATACGGGGAAGGACGCAAAAGAAATTTAGCTTCCTTAATTAGATGCGTCAAGCGGAAAAAAATGATATTATTATAATACTATCAAATAAGTATGGTAATTGTGCTTGATTGAACATCATTTCTTGGAGTTAACGGTCATGTCGACCAACAGGCCGGGCAGATCGTCTCCGCTCGTCTTGCTTGGCTTCTCGGTATACCGTAAACCACAGCCCTCCTGCCATCTCCTCTTCTGATGTGCAGTCTTTGAACCACTGCGGCAAGAAATTGATCAAATTTATGGCCGTTTTGAAAACGGCGGCAATGAGCGACGCCTATTTGAAAAACGTCCGTCATTAAAAATGAGCGTTTTTGAAACGCCATGCCTTTTTCCGCAAAACGCCCCTTTTTGCGGATAATCGTTTTTGACTTTTCCCATGAAAAAGAAAAACACCGTTTTTTCAAAAAGAGCGTTTTTGCGATGAACGGACTTTTTGCGATAAAAAGTGTTTTGCAAGAAATTTGGCGTATGTGAGTTCCCCTCCGTTTGATAACTGCTCGATTTTTCATGATTATGCTGTTTTTTATCGCAAAAGGAAACCTTTTTTAGTCATAAAATGAAAACGCTCCGGGGAATTGTCTTTTTCCATGGAATAAGGGAAAATCATTTTTGAAATTCCTTTTTCGAGAATGAGGTTTCTATGTCCCGTTTCGTATGGCTTGACGGCTTAGACGCAGATTTGCGCGAGCATGTCCTTTTTTCTCTTCGTGTAGTCTGGACGCAGGCTTCAAATGCTCTTGAGGGGAATACGTTTTCAGAGGGCGACACATTGTTTTTCCTCAAGGAAGGCTTGACGGTTTCTGGGAAAACACTGCAGGAGCATCTCGATATTCAAGGACATTCCGATGCGGTAAAAAGCCTGGCTGAAATGGCCGTCGGCGATAAGCCTCTTGATGAGCAGGATATTTTCAGCCTTCATCGTCTTGTCCAGACGGAAAGCGTCAATGACGTGTACCGCCCCGTCGGCGCATGGAAACGCGAAGATAACGGAACGGAAATAGAAGAAGACGGAAAAATCGTCTGGCACGAGTATCCGTCGTATCTTCAGACACCAAAACTCATGGAAAAATGGCTGTCCCTGTTCACCGCGCTTTCGCCGAAGACACGGGAAGAGGCGCTTCTTTGCTATGCCAAGGCGCATCTTTCCTTCGTTTCTATCCACCCGTTTTTCGACGGCAACGGAAGAATGGCGCGTCTTCTGGCAAATTTCCCTTTGCTGCGAAACGGGTTTCCGCCAATAATCATTCCACGAAGCGAGCGTCAGGCATATCTCCGTTTTTGTTATGCTTTTCAGAAAGCATCAGAATCACCGTTTCCGACTGACACGGACTGCGCCGGTTTCGCTGCGTTTCTTGAAAAGCAGTGGGTCGAAACATGGAAAATCATCGAAGCTGCCCGCCAAACCCAAGCGAACCGAAAAACCACGAAATAGGAATTTTGGACAAAGCGTTATCTCTACAACGCTAAACAACGATAATGACGCCGACCTATTTTTGCGATAAAACATTGCGCTTCAAAAAAACGCCGTTTTTGCGAAAACGGCTTTTTTTGAATGGGCGTTTTTTGAAATCGGGTGTCTATCACCAAAAGCCTGCGTGGCAAAGAGATAAGGAACTCTGATGAACACTTCCGCCCCGACCGAAGCCCAGATGAAGGAAGCCCTCGCCGAGCTGGCGAAAGCCTCCGTGACGAGCCTGAAAACCGTGTTTTCAACGCCGCCGGCCGGCAAATCGTGGGAAGAGATCGAGGACGGCATGGCGCAGGGAAAATCCCTCGGCGAGATCTGCGGCCTTTCCGGCGAGCGCATGGACGGCGCCTACGAGGAAGCCAGACGGAAGCTGGAGCGCAAGGACTATGAGGGGGCCAAGGAAACGTTTTCGTCCCTCTGCCTCTACGACCAGCAGACGCCGAAGTACTGGGGCGGGCTCACCAAGTGCTGCGAAGGGCTGAAATACTATGAAGAGGCCGCAGGCTGATACAGGATGATGGCGCTCGTCACGGGCGGCACGGAACCGCTCCCGTACATCGGCATGGCCAACTGCCACATCGCGCTCAATGACAAGGAAAGCGCGCTCGAAGCGCTGGAAACCGGCAGGGAAGCCGCCGACCCCGACAGCGACAGGTCGGCGCTTGAACTTATGGACGAGCTTATCGGCATCTGCCGGAAATAAGGATATTCAGCAATGAGCAAACACGGGGAGCATTCGGCATCTCCTGCCGGTTTTCCGACATGCCATCGAGACCCGCGAATGCATTGATCCGATTTTCTAGACTTTTTCTAGAAATGGCACGATTACTGCTTGATTATGAGTACCTTTGCTCATCAACAAGAATTTCCGACAAGGAGGACATCCTTAACAACCTGCAAGCCCTCCATTTCTTCATGACCAAGACATGCTCCTCTAATCCGCATAAGGAGTGCGAAAAAGAAGCCGGACGGTTGCCATCCCGTCCGGCTTCTGCCGTTTTGCGGCAGGCAGGGCGTGGATGGAACGTGCAGGGCATGGAGGGGACATGCAGGGCGTTCGCCCTGTGATTTTTTTTGCGAATGGGGTTCCCTTTTTTGTGGACGGCGGGCGGAGGCCCGCCATGAGGGACAATGTACGACAGGGCATCATTCACATGCCAGCGGGGAGCTGGCATGTGTTGACCCGCCTGTGCTATCTTTCGGGCGAATGCCCGCCATGAGGGCGACACAAACACGGGAAGCAACCAGCCCCCGCAGTGGTTCTTTTGTGATTTTTTGAGAAAGATTGGCGGCTTCGGTAACAGAGCCTTTTTTAAAAGTCAGACGCGCCAAAGTTATTTTTTGTTGACCGGCAATTTCCTGTCAGTTATTGTCTGAAATGAAAAACGTTTTCGTTATCACGCCGCTGAACAGCTTTCAGAAGCTATTTATAGGGTGTTTAAATGATTGTAAATCAAGAGAAAGACGGCAAACGCAGAGCCATGCGACCGGGGCCGGTGAAGTCGACACAGCTTATCAATACGACCATTGTCATCGCCCTCATCCTTTTCCTGGGCTTTTCGGCCATCGCGGCGATGTATTTCAAATCGTATTATGACGACGCGATGCGGCGCATGCGGCACGAAGCGGATCAGGAGGTCGCCGCCGTCCATGCGAGCCTTTACCCGCTCTTCATCCGGGAGGTGAGCATTTCGACCTCAATGGCGTACGACGGCTTTCTCATATCCTACCTCTCAAACCCGCAATCTTATGAGGCAGAAGACTTCGAGCGCGTCATAAAGAACTATCTGCAAGGCTGCATGAAAACCTACCATTTCGACGCAGCATTCCTTTCCCTCACGAAGAACAACGCCCTGTACTCGCATAAGGGTTTCGAACGCATTCTGTCCGATGACGCCGCAAGCGCATGGTACAATGCCGCCCTCGCGCATGACCGCGCTTACGACATCAACATCGACACCGACAAATTTTCCAAAAACGAGCGCTCAATTTTCGTTAACTGCAAGATCCGCGACCCGCACGGCAACCTTTTGGGCATCATTGGCGTGTGCCTGCACACTGACAAAATAGTGGACGCCCTCAAGAAATTCGAGGCGGACTCCGGGGCGAAGGCCAGCCTCATAAGCGAGGACGGGAACATAGAGATATCCACATCGCGCAAGGGCTTTGAGCGCGTTAATTGGCTTGCCCGCGACGGTAACGACATCTTCCGCGACGATATTGAACGCGCGAAGACCGCAGGCGCCCATTCCGCCAAGATAGATTTTGCAGACGTGAACTCTACATCAGGCAATTACGTCTCGGGGCACTATCTGCCGGAGATCTTCTGGATCCTCATCGTCGAGCATCCAACGGGCGATTTCTACGACAATCTCAAGCAGGGCATGGTCAGCACGTTGCTCGTATTCATCGCCGTGCTCATCGTCGTTTTCCTCGTCATCGCCAAAGTCATCCACAGGTTCGAGCAGGAGATATGGTGCATGTCCGAGGAGCGCGAACGCAACCTCGCCGCCTTGCGCGACGCCATGATGCTCACTCTCGCCGACCTTGTGGAAAGCCGCGACAAGAACACCGGCCAGCATATCCGCAAGACTGCGGCTTACGTGCGCATAGTTCTCGAATCGCTGCAAAGGCTCGGCACCTTCCCCGACATCATCAATGAAGACTTCATCGTCAAGGTTGTCAGGTCGGCACCCCTGCATGACATCGGCAAAATCATGGTGCCCGACGCCATTTTGAATAAGCCAGGCAAGCTCACGGACGAAGAATACACCCTCATGAAGACGCATGCGGCGGCTGGA
>JAILMX010000157.1 GCA_024692205.1 Desulfovibrio sp.
GGGGCCGAACTGGAGGCGGATTCGCATGTCGGCAATTTCGTCGAGCTCAAGAAAACCCGTCTCGGCAAAGGGGCGAAGGCCAATCACCTCACCTACCTCGGGGATTCCCAGATAGGGGCCGGTACGAACATCGGCGCGGGCACCATCACCTGCAACTATGACGGCAAGCACAAGTTTCAGACGCACATAGGCGAAAATGCCTTCATTGGCAGCAATACGGCCCTTGTGGCCCCCGTGACTGTCGGTACGGGAGCTCTCATCGGCGCGGGGTCCGTCATCACGCGGGATGTGCCCGATGAGGCGCTCGCCATAGCCAGGGAGCGCCAGAAAAATATTGAACGGAAAATCAAGGGGTAGCATTCCCGAAATGGAAAGCATCGCTCTCTTGCCAAGCGCAGGATGCGGTGGTAACGTTCAGTTATGGAATTTCTGGATCAGCTGGAAACGCGTCTCGTCGATCTTCTGAGCCGTTTTGATCGCGTGAAGAACGAGCGGAACCGTTTGCGTGCCGAAGTGGAAGCCCTTACGGCCAGAATAGCCGGTCTGGAAGAACGAAATAGAAATCTTGACGCTGCTCTTGCCCGTGAAGAAAACAGGCGCGGCGAGGCATTAAAGCATATTGACGCTCTGTTGCACAAGATACACGAGTACGACAGCGTCGAGTAGGTGTATGTGAGCCAATCTGTCACGAATCTTTCTGTCCTTGGCCTTGATATCGCTTTCAGGGCTGGAGCGGATATGGAGCGCGTACGGAGCGCCGCGCGATTGGTGGAAGAACGGTTCGCAGAGCAGAAGTTGCGTGCCCGCGGGGGACAAAGCAAGGAAAGCTTGCTGATATTTCTGGCCTTGGGCTTTGCGGATGATTTGCTGCAATCTGAGAAAAAGCAGGATGCTGCGCACAGGCGCATCGCATCACTGCTTACGAAGATAGAAGAATTTGAATGAGTTTTGCCCTGGAGCGTGCGTGATCAGTGTCTCGGTGCTAACCTGACAAGCATTTGAAAAAGGGCCTGTGTTCCTGCTTCCCGTGTGCGAGCCCGTCGTGACGGGAGGCCTGACGGAAGCAAACAAGGCCCGACCTGGGAAACCAGGTTCTGTACCGCAGATTTGACACGGCGTTTTGGGGCTTTCTTGCAAGCCACGTTTTCGTGAGCGTATTCCTTCTCTTCGCCTGTCGCTTGCGGCAGCTCTTTTTCAGCCAGTCATTCTCTTGCCGGAAATGAGGTCTCCCTCACATCTTGCAACGACGGCATTGAAGTGCCGGCGTTTTCGGATGCTGCATCCGATATGGGAGTGCTGGTCGGTTTATGGAAAATCTTTTGTACATCGCATTGCCCGTGCTTTTCGTTGCGGGGGTGTGCATCGGTTTCGTGGCGCAGCGTGTCATCACTACGCGCCGCATAGGCGATGCTGAGGTCCTCGCGAAGCGTATCATTGAAGAGTCCCGCAAGGAGGCTCAGGCGCAGAAAAAGGAAATACTGCTTCAGGGGCAGGATGACCTCTATAATCAGAAAAAAGAACTGGAGAACGAGTTTCGCGAGCGTGAGCGGGAGGTAAAAAACCGTGAGCGCAAACTGGATGAGCTTGGTGAGCGTCTGGAAGAAAAAAATGAGAAGGCCACCGAGAA
This sequence comes from Desulfovibrio sp., assembly GCA_024692205.1. Classification (GTDB taxonomy): domain Bacteria; phylum Desulfobacterota; class Desulfovibrionia; order Desulfovibrionales; family Desulfovibrionaceae; genus Desulfovibrio. The sequence continues at coordinate 1,628 of JAILMX010000157.1, forward strand.
GGAACGCGACCTGCTGAAGTTGGAGAAGGAGCTTTCCCACAAGGAACGCGATCTCGCTTCACAGGAGGAGATACTGCTGTCCAGAATCGACGAGCAGGAAGCCCGGCTTTCCGAGATCGCAGGGCTGACCCCTGACGAGGCTAAGGAGCGCCTCTTTGCCGAGATAGAATCGAAAACCCGTCACGAATCCGCCAAAATGATACGCGCCATTGAGATGGAGGCCAAAGAAACGGCCGACAAGAAGGCGCGCGACATCCTCTCCACCGTCATACAGCGCTATGCCGGCGATTATGTGAGCGAGCAGACCGTGACGGCCGTCTCCCTACCGAGCGAGGACATGAAAGGCCGCATAATCGGCCGGGAAGGGCGCAACATACGCGCCCTTGAGGCGGCTACCGGCGTGGACCTCATTATCGACGACACGCCGGAGACAGTCATTCTTTCCGCCTACAGCCCCTTGCGCCGTCAGGTCGCGAAGATGGCTCTGGAGCGCCTTATCCAGGACGGGCGCATTCATCCCGCCCGCATTGAGGACGTGGTGCAGAAGTGCGAGCAGGAGATGGATGCCCATGTGCGCGAAGTGGGCGAGCAGGCGACATTCGACGCGGGCGTGCACGGCATACATCCCGAAATCGTTCGTCTGCTCGGCCAGTTGCGCTATCGCACGTCCTTCACGCAGAATGTCCTGCAGCATTCTCTTGAAGTGTCGGCCCTGTGCGGCATGATGGCCGCAGAACTCGGCATGGACGTGAAGAAGGCGAAACGTGCCGGCCTGCTGCATGACATCGGCAAGGCAATTGATCACGAGGTCGAGGGGCCCCATGCCGTAATCGGTGCGGATCTGGCCAAGCGATACAATGAAAGCCAGGAGATTATCCACGCCATAGCGGCGCATCATGAGGATCAGCCGCCGGCGACGGCCCTGGCCGTCCTCGTGCAGGCGGCGGATTCTCTGTCCGGCGCTAGGCCCGGTGCCCGCAAGGAATTGCTGGAAAATTATGTGAAGCGATTGGAAGAGCTGGAAGAAATAGCCATGAGCTTCGATGGCGTGGCGAAGGCCTATGCGATACAGGCCGGTCGTGAGATTCGGGTCATGGTTAATCCGGAAACCGTGGATGACGACACGACCTACATCCTCTGCAAGGATATCGCGAAAAAGATAGAGGATAACATGACCTATCCCGGACAAATACGGGTGACCGTTATACGGGAACGGCGTGCCATGGGTTACGCCAAGTAGCGGCATGGTCAGCAGGTTCGTTTTTTACGATGCCCTGTGTGTCTTTCTGCTGTCAGGCGCAGCGGCATGCAGGGCTCGTTTTTGCGGGGCGCATTTCACGGGGGCGGCTGTCCTCGGTATCGTATGCGGGCTTTTCGGGCCTCTTTTCCGCGAAGCAATCATTCACGGCGGCGCAGCGGTTGTTTTTTCACAGGACAGTCTCCTTGCGGCCGCCCTTGTGGGGGCACTGACAGGTGCTTTTACCGGGCGCCGCCTCTGGGCGGACCGCTTGGATCTCTTGCTCGATTCGTCAGGGCTTGCCGTGTGCGCCTGCCTTGCGGCCCTATGCGCCCTGCCTGTGATGGGCTTGGGCGGGGCCGTTTTGTTCGGAGCAATGACGGGATTGCTGCCCGGCTTGGTGCGGGACGTCGCACTGGGCGATACCGCGAGAATGGTGGAGGAAAGCTGGTATGCCACGGCAGTCGTGCTCGGCATCGTCACCTGTCTGGCGGTGATGCTCCTCGTGCCGGAGGGCATCGGCTGCATACAGGCTGACATCATGGCCATGAGCGTGGGGTGCGCCATGAGCATCTGCGTGCGATGGGTAAGCGGCAAGAAGGCCTGAAGGGAGATTGCAAGAAATTTTCCGCTTGGTGCAAAAAACAATTGACGAGAGAGAAAGAAAGGCGCATAAACGACTTTCGCGCTGAGGGAATCGGCGCGGGGCAAAAGCCCGGTCGTTCATTGAAAAGTGAATAGCGAGTGGTAGGAAGATCTCTTTGAGATTTTGAGAATTCTGATTTCTGCGCAGCAGGAATCTGACAGTTTTGAACTGGAG
>JAILMX010000159.1 GCA_024692205.1 Desulfovibrio sp.
CCTCACTCACGTCGCGAAGAACGCGGCTTTCCGCCTCCCGGAAGGCTGGCCAGCCGTTCTCGGCGACGAAACGGGCAATGCCCATCCCCACATTGTTTTCAAACCGAACGTCCGTATCCACAAACAGCCAGCCGAGAGCCCCTGCGAGCATTCGGCCAACCGTGGTCTTGCCCGACGCCCGAGGGCCCACAAGAAAGATCCTTTTTCCCGTATCGCCCATGCCGACGCCTCTACAGGACCTCGACGCCGTCTTCTGTCACGAGCACGGTATGCTCGCGGCGGACGCCGCCCCAGGCAGGATAGTAGAGGCCGGGCTCGACCGTCACGACCATGCCGGGCAGAAGCACGCCCGTTCCCCGTGTCGAGAGCGCAGGTCTCTCGTGGGTCTCAAGTCCCACGCCGTGCCCCAGGCCATGGGTGAAGGCATGGGCCTCACCGGCATCTTCAAAAACCTTCATCGCAAGGCCGTACGCCTCGCTCAAGGACATACCGGGACGCATACCCCGTATTGCGGTGCGCTGCGCGGCCTCGACAAGGGCGAAGGTCCGCGCGAAAGCTGGCTCAGGGCAGCAGCCGATTTCAAAGGTTCGCGTCTGGTCAGAGCAGTATCCATCGACACGGCACCCCACGTCGACGAGCAAGAGGCCGTTTTCGGGGATGACGGCATCCCCCGCAACGGCGTGCGGCATGGCCGCATTGCGGTCCGCGGCCACGATGCTCGGGAAGGCCAGCTCGCTCGCCCCGTTCTCGCGAAAGAACCGTTCGATCCTCCAGCTTATCTCCCGCTCCGTCCTGCCGGGAACAATCTCGCCGGGGAGCCACTCAAGCATGCGGTGATTGAGTGCGAAGGAGCGCCTGAGCGCAGCGATTTCGGTCTCGTCCTTGATGGCGCGCAGGCCCTCGACAAGGCCATCTGCCGCCTCAAGCGAGAGTGCCGGCCCTGCCTTCGACAGGCTTCGGATGAAAGCCCACGCGACTCCGGCAGATTCGATGCCTATGCGCGAGCCGAACTCCCCAAGGGTACGGGATATCTCGCTCACACCGTCGCCCCGGTATATTCGCAAGGCTTCAGCCGGCCACAACGCGAGGGCAGCTTCTTCGTAACGAGGATCTGTCAGAAGGATGTCGCGCCCCCCTGTCGTGACAATGAGGCGGCCCGAGCTTTCGTTGAACTGCACGTCGTGCAACTCGAAGCCGGACAGATAGTAACGATTCGCGGCGCCGCTCACGAGCAGCGCGTCTATGCCTTTCTGCCGCATGGCGCGGCGCAGCCTTTCGCGGCGTGCTTCAAAAACGGTTTCCATAGGCACCCCATTGTGTTCGAGAAAAAAGCCCCGCGCCATACATCTGGCCAAGAGCATCAACAACCGCCTAGGCGGCAGCAGTAGGCTACCGCACACAAGCCCCTCATGAAAAGTCTTTTTTTCACATGCAGCCACGCCACGCCCTGCACGGATTGACCGTTTCTCGAAGTCAGGATACAATATACTGATATGAACACCCCCAGCGCTTCTCTTCTTACGGTACTGGATCTCGTCCCCTTCGGGCAGACCGGCCCCGAGAATTTTTTCTTCGCCCTCCGCCTCTCCAATCCTGGGTGGACGGAATGGCGGCCCGGGCAGTTCATGATGCTCAGACCGACGAATTTCGGACTTGAGATGCCCTGGGCGCGCCCCTTCAGTATCTGCCACATGACCAAGCGCCATCTCATCTGCTTTTTCCAAGTGGTCGGCAAGGGCACGAAGCGGATGGCACAGCTCAAACCCGGTGACACGGTGAGAGTCTGGGGCCCGCTCGGCAGCGCCTTCGCTATCGAGGCCGATACGCCGACCCTTCTGCTCGCCGGCGGCATGGGCATCGTCCCCTTCGTCGGCTATGCCCACCGCCACCCGAAGCCGTGGAACATCTCCATGCTTTTCGGCCACCGCCAGCCTGCGGGCTGCTATCCCATCGACAGTCTGAACGAGCGCATCACCGTCGACAGTCTGCGCGAGCTGGAATCGGGCGATCTGGACGATCTCATCTTCACCATCGAGGAACGCATCAAGGAATATGCTGAACAGAAGGGCCTCGTACTCGCCTGCGGCCCCCTGCCTTTTCTGAAGACGGTGCAGACGTTCGCCGCCCAGCACGGCGCGCGCGCCCAGCTTTCACTTGAGAACCGCATGGCATGCGGCGTCGGCGCCTGTCTGGGATGCGTTTCGAAAACCACGGAAAAATGGCCCGACCACGAGGAAAACGCAGGCCTTGTCCGGGTCTGCAAGCACGGGCCCGTCTTCTGGTCCGATCAGGTCGTTCTGTAAAGACTCTCACGGGGTGCATGCCCCGATGAACCGGTGGACAACATGAATCTTTCCGTCACGCTCAAGGGCCAGCGCCACGCGCTGACACTCAAGAACCCCGTGCTCACCGCTTCCGGCACGTTCGGCTACGGCACCGAGTTCGCCCCCTATGGCGACCTCGCCTCACTCGGCGGCTTCATCGTCAAGGGGCTTTCCCTCAAGCCGCGCTACGGCAACCCTTCACCGCGCATCGTCGAGACCACGGCCGGCATGCTCAACGCCATCGGCCTGCAAAACAACGGGGTGGAGCATTTCTGCCATACGACATTGCCCGCTCTGCCCTGGCGGGATACCGCCGTCATCGCGAACATCTACGCCTCCTCCATCGAAGAATTCGGTGAGCTCGCCGCCCGCCTCGACGCCGAGGAAGGCGTCGCCGCGCTTGAGGTGAACATATCCTGCCCCAACGTCAAACAGGGCGGGGTGCAGTTCGGGCAAGATCCCGGCATGGCGGCCGCCGTGACGCGCCGCGTATGCGACAGCGCGCCGCACAAGCATGTGATGGTCAAGCTTTCCCCGAATGTCACGAACATCGCCGCCATGGCGAAGAGCGTCGAGGATGCGGGCGCCGACAGCATATCCTGCATCAACACCCTGCTCGGCATGGCCGTGGATCTACGCAGACGCCGCCCGCGCCTGGCAAACGTCGTTGGCGGCCTTTCCGGCCCCTGCATCAAACCCGTGGCCCTGCGCTGCGTCTGGCAGGTCGCCCGCGCCGTCAACATCCCCATCGTCGGCGTAGGCGGCATCGTGACCGCCGAGGACGCACTGGAATTCATCTGCGTTGGCGCGGCGGCGGTGCAGGTCGGCACGGCGAACTTCATACGGCCGGATGCCGCCTTCGCCATCGCGCAGGAGCTGCCCGAGGCCTGTGAGCGCGCCGGGGCTGCGTCTCCGGCCGAACTTTGCGGCACTTTCACCACGGATTAGCCATGCCCCTCACCGTTACGCCCGTCATATCGGGGCTTGACCTTGACGGCTTCGTACGCCTCCCGTGGAGGCTGTACGCCGACTCTCCGCTCTGGGTGCCCCCCATTATTTCCCAGGAGCGGGACCTCGTGAGCCCCGCCTGCCACCCCTTCTGGAAAACCGCCCGACGAGAGCTCTTTCTGGCTAGACGCGAAGGCCGCATCGTGGGCCGCATCGCCGCCATTGTCGATGAAAAGCACAATGCCTACGCTGGCGAACGTTGCGGGGCCTTCGGCTTTTTCGAATGCGAGGACGATGCCGAGGCGGCCCACGCCCTTCTCGACGCCGCCCGCCGCTGGCTCGCCGCGCGGGGCATGACCTTCATGCGCGGGCCGCTGAACCCTTCGACGAACTATACCTGCGGCATGCTCGTCGACGGTTTCGAGGAACCGCCAGCCTTCATGATGCCGTGGAACCCGCCGTACTATCCGACGCTCCTGGAGACGTGGAACCTGCACAAGGAGCAGGATCTTTTCGCCTACCGCATAGCGAAGAGCGCCGTGCGTCTTTCCCCTGCGATGGCGCGGCGCATCGCGCTCTTCAAGGCCTCGGACCGTTTCACCTGCCGCATGGCGAACAAAGAAGACCTTGCCCCTGACATACGCACCATGCTCGACCTTTACCGGAAATCGTGGGCGCAGAACTGGGGCTTCTCCCCCCTCTCGACCGAGGAGGCTGAGCATCACGTCCATGACCTCAGGGACATCCTCGATCCGGAATTCTTCGTGCTTTTCTTCCACGGCGACAAGCCGGCCGCGGGCATGGTAGCCATGCCGGATCTGACCCTTCTGCTGAAACGCCTCGACGGGCGCATCGGCCTCATGGCCCCCCTGCACTTCCTCTCCTGCAAAAATGCTTTCGGCAGGGGCTACCGCATCATGCTCTTCGGCATCCTGCCCGAATACCGCCTTTTCGGCCTGCCTCTGCTGCTTCTCGACTACATGCTTGAGAAGGCCCGCAAACGCCCCGACCTGAACTGGGTCGAAGGCTCATGGGTGCTTGAGGACAACCGCACCATCTGCGACCTCATCGAGGATTTCTCAGGCCGCATCACGAAACGCTACCGCATCTACCGAAGGGAGATCCCGTCATGCCCGATCTGAACGGCCTGCGCATCGCCCTGACCGGCGCGACAGGCTTTCTCGGCGGGCATCTGCTCCCCCTGCTGCTCCGGGCAGGGGTCGAAGTCACCTGCATCGTCCGCCCGTCCTCGGACACAGGCGCCCTGCCGGAAGGGGCGCGGACGGCCACGGCCGACCTTTCATCCGGATGCGGCCTTGCAGACGCCCTGCGCGGCCATGACGTCCTCATCCACATGGCGGCCCTGCTTTTCGGCCTCTCCTGGCAGGATTACCTCAGGGCGAACACTCAGGCGGCGCAGAACATCTGCCGCGCACTCGACGGCATGGACATGCCGCGCAAAACGATTCTCATTTCAAGCCTTTCGGCGACAGGCCCCTGCGCCATGTCTCCCGGCGCAACCGATGACGCAACACCCGCGCCCGTCTCTGCCTACGGCTGGTCGAAACTTCTGGTCGAGCGCACCTTCGCCGCCGCCTACGGGGGTGAGCTCGTGACATTGCGCCCGCCCATCATCTACGGATCAGGCGACCGGGGGCTTCTTCCCGTCTTCCGCGGTGCGGCGCGGGGTATCGCCGTAAGCCCGGGGCTCGGGCGGGATTTTCCCGTCTCGTGCATTCACGGGCGCGACATGGCACGCGCCATACTCGCCTGTCTCACGAATGCGGTCAGCGGCGTCTACCATGTCAGCGACGGGAGCATCTACACCATGGAGCAGTTCTGCCGGACAATGGCTTCGGCCCTCGGCCGCAGTCATCTGCGCGTCGTCCATGTACCCCTGCCCGTCATGGCGCTGACGGCCGCCGCATCAACGCTGTGGGGCACGGTCTGGGCCGCCGCGCGCACGTGCCTTGCCGGACGCGGGCCGAAACGGGCTCCCAACTGGAACATCGACAAATACCGCGAGGCCCGGCAAATCGGCTGGGTGGGCGACGGCAGCCGCCTCTCGCAAAGGACGGGCTTCACCCCCGAGCTCTCCCTCGCGGAAGGCATGGAAGAAGCGGTACGGGGCTATCGCCAAAGAGGCTGGCTGTGAAAATCACAATTCAGGAACTCTCCAAGGCCTTTGGCGGCCGCGACATATTCAACAACTTTTCGCTTGAGGTCGATTCCGGAGTGAGGCTTTGCGTGTGCGGGCCGAACGGCACGGGCAAGTCCACACTGCTGCGCATGCTCGCCGGCGTCGACCAGCCCGACTCCGGCCGCGTCATTTTGCCAAAAGGATGCCGCATGGGGTACGTGGAACAGGAGCTTTCCGAAGAGGCCCTTGCAACCCCCCTGCTCACCTACGTGCTTGATGTGCTCCATGATTGGACCGATTTCTGGGCGCAGTGGGAAAAGGCATCTTCCAGCGGAGACGAGGTTCTGCTCACCCGCCTCATGCACCGGCAGAGCGAGCTTGAGACGATGTACGGCTACAACCCGGAGCACCGGGCCAAAGCCGTGCTCTCTGGTCTGGGTTTCGCCGATTCCAAATGGGGCAGGACGCTGGGGCAGCTCTCGGGCGGCTGGCGAGAACGCGCCAAGCTCGCACGCGTGCTCACGGCGGGAGCCGACGTGCTTCTGCTCGATGAACCGACAAACCACCTCGACATCGACGCCGTGGAATGGCTCGAGAGCTTTCTGCTCTCTTTCGAAGGCTCGCTCGTCTTCGTCGCCCACGACCGCCGCTTCATGGACAACGTGGGCACGCATGTGCTCTATCTGGGCATGAGCCGCCCCGTTTTCCGCAAGGCGACATACACGCAATTCCTCTCTCTGCAGGAAGAATACACCATCCAGCGCGAACGCGAGGCCAAGGCCCTGCAGGAGGATCTCGCCCGCAAGATGGCCTTCGTCGAGCGCTTCCGCGCCAAAGCCACCAAGGCAAGACAAGCGGCATCCCGCCAGAAGATGGCCAAGAAGCTGGAAAAGGAACTGGAGGATTACCGCCCCGAACCCAAACGGAAAGAGCTGCATTTCACCTGGCCCGAAGCGCCGCACATGGAGAAAATAGCCATGGCCGTCTCGGAGCTGGATTTTCATTTTCCCGACGGCAAACGCATGTGGCCGCCGCTTACCTTCACGCTCTACCGGGGCATGCGGGTAGCCCTCGTCGGACACAACGGCTGCGGCAAGTCGACCCTGCTCAAGCTGCTTTCAGGCAATCTGACACGCCTCGGCGGCAGCATGGCGACGGCGCAGCAGCTTCGCCTGGGCTACTACACCCAGCACCAGATGGAGACCCTGCGTCCCGACACGACGGTGCTCGGCGAAATACGACGCCTCTCCGATCCCCACACGACAGAAGAGGAGCTCATGAGCGTCCTCGGTCTCTTCCTGCTCGGCGAACAGTACTTCGACCGGCAGGTGAGCCTGCTGTCGGGCGGCGAGAAAAGCCGCCTCGTGCTGGCAAGTCTTTTCCTGAAACGCTGCAATTGCCTCCTGCTCGACGAACCGACGAACCATCTCGACCTCGAAAGCCGGGAGGCCCTTGCCGAAGCCCTGCAGCGTTTCGACGGCACCCTGCTCATGGTGGCCCACGACAGATGGCTGCTCTCCCAGGTGGGCGCCGAAGCGTGGGAGCTCGACACCCGCGGAATAACCGTCCACCCCGATTTCGCCGCCTATGACGCCCTGCGGCATGCCCAGGCCGTGAAGGGACCGAACGCCCGGCAGGAAGACACTCACGGCACAGATGCCGCACACCCGCAAACGCCCGCCCTTTCACGCGAAGATCAGAAACGCCTCAAGCGCGAACAGGCGGAACGCCGTAACGCCCTGCACCGCGCCGTGAAGCCCCTCAAGGCGGATTACGAAAAGAAGGAAGCGAAGCTCGCGCAGATCATGGCCGAACAGGACAAGGTGGAAAAACAACTGGCCGATCCTGACGTGTACGCCGACCATGCCCGCTCTAACGAGCTGCTCACGCGCTTCGAGGCCTGCCGCCGCGAAAGCGATGACCTCATGGAGGCCATGGCGACGCTTGAGGAGAAGATCGCCGCCGTCCGCGCCGAATACGGCATGGACGACGATGCGGAAGGGGAGGAGAAATGATGCTTGGAGGACAGGAGCTGCGCCGGGTCGACGTAGCGGCGGGAATCATCTGGCGCGGTGACCGCTTCCTTGCGGCCGAACGGCCCTCAGGCAGCTCCCACGAAGGGTTCTGGGAATTTCCCGGCGGAAAAATTGAAGAAGGAGAGAGCCCGGGAGATGCCCTTGCCCGAGAAATATGCGAAGAACTCGGCATCACCGTTACCGAAAGCGTCTTCTGGCAGATCATTGAGCACGACTACCCCGAACGCGGCATACATGTGCGTCTGCATTTCTTTCATGTACGCAGATTCGAGGGCGAGCCCATACCTAGGGAGAATCAGCGCCTGCGCTGGGTTACGACAGAAGAGGCCCTCGCTCTCAACTTCCTGCCCGCCGACCACCGCATCCTCGCCCAGCTGAACGCCCTCAGGCTCATCTGACATGAGCAAAATCCATAGCGCCAGACGGCAATTCGTTCGTTTCTGCTGCGTCGGCGTTGTCAACACAGTCCTCAGTCTCGCTGTGATCTTCTCGCTCACCTGGGCAGGGCTCTGGGTGTACTGGGCCAATGCCACCGGCTATGTCATCGGCATCATTGCAAGCTACGTCCTGAATTCCCGCTATTCCTTCGGCGCCCGCATGACACTGCGGCGATTCCTCAAGTTCCTGCTCACCTGCGGCCTTTCGTATGCGGGAAACATACTCGCCATACACAGCATACTCGCCGCATCGCCGAGCAGCATCTATGCATCGCAATTCATAGGGATGATCGTCTATACCGCCATCGGCTTTCTGCTCAACAAGTTTTATGCCATGAAATAGGCGGGCAACTGCCGTCTCTGCCCGCCGTCCTCACCCTTTACCCTGTTCGTGATTGTTTCCTATGCTGTTGCGAACAGCCGTCAGCCAACGGCTCGAATTCTGTTTTTCGCGTGAATCGTTCACAAATCATTCCGAACGGCATCCTTTGCAGGGGAATTGGGATCTGACACAATGCGATCATGCCGTTTCGAAGGGAGTGAGAGTAAAACCAGAAACGTTGCCGCTATGGTCGGCCACAGTATCATGTTGTAAAATGTAGAATGATGAATTCCCGCCTGACCGGGGATAATAGCTATCCAAACAAATGGAACCAATGACGGGAGCAACGCCGGAAGCATGTCTGTATACATTGGCAGGGAGTTTCTTTTCTTTCTCCGCAAAAGAATGTATACGATAATAACATAAAGAACCCAGTGCAATTCTCTAACATCTTTAAATATGGCCAAAAAGATGCGTCCTATGCTTCCTGTAGGATAACTATTCAATGTCTCACCAAACAGCCCTGCAGTTGATACATCAAAAAATAGAAATACAAGACCCCATTTAACGAGCCATGGTAAAACAAAACCTATCCCCCATCCAATACAAGCAAAGAATTGCGATGTGATATTTTTTTCAGAGCATTCATTATCATTCCACAAGGCAAGCGAATAACATAAAAGAGGCAAGCTCAGACTCAAGCTTCCCATATTTAAAAACGTAAAACATGCGTCGGCAGATCCAATAACACCGAAGAGCACAAAAGCGTGCACATTATGGCGCAGTAACACAGCACACCATGTTCCTATAAGGACAACCCACAGCTGGCTTGCATGCGTTGCAATAAGAAAAACATCTGATGATTTTGTTATTAGAAACGATAATAAAATTGTTATGGAATAGCCTAAATTTATATTTTTTGTTAACACAAAGAATGTAATAACAAACAATAATAATGTTATTGAAAAAATACATATTCGAACATGCTTAATATCAAAATATGTATAGAGTGATTTTAATACGATTTGATATCCATGAATATACCTAAAGTAGTCGCCTCCCCCACTGGCAAAATTCTTATCTATTGCATTTTTGAGAGGCTGACACTCGCCAAAATGTTTCATGGACAACACAGAATGCACATTTGGTGCTAATTTCGCAGATGCGCCTATTCCTATGCACTCTGTATACATATCGACACGCGAATCAAGGAAAAACAGATAATCTGGCGATGGGTAATCCTTGTCAAAATATCCATCATTTGACGCCTGAATAAGATTCTTACGCAGGTTATCCGTCGGAAGCATTGAAACTACAAAAAGAAGGAGAAATACAGTAAAAATACACAATGCTACATATTTTATTAGGTTAAAAATATCTCTATAAGAAGGGACCAAAGAATAAATTTCACGAAATACAGAGGATACGCCCATCTTTTTTTCCAAAATCTCAGTCTAAAAAGTATTGCAGGCTCCACCCTGTTCAGTTCGTGATGCCTTCCGTCCTAGCGCCGCCTGCAAGAGGGGGGATGCCGGGCGTGCCGTCGAGCAGTATCTGCAGAGCGCAATCCGCCATGAGGGCCGCTGCCTGCGCAACACGCGGCGCATACGGGTGCGCATCCTCCACATCGGAGACGAGGTCTCCCGCGAGCGTCAGGCTGCCGACG
>JAILMX010000164.1 GCA_024692205.1 Desulfovibrio sp.
CCGGACAGCAGGCGGAACAGAAGGCGCAGCCTGCCGCCGACCAGCAGACGGACAGGAAAAGCGGGGAAGACGGAGAAGACGGCAAAACGTCATCCGAGGAAATCGTCTCCGGCCTCATCGACAAGTTCATCTTGGTTTTCGCCATCCTCGAGGAAAAACGCGAGCAGGCCGTGGCATGGGAATCGGCATGGGCGAACCAGCACGCCATGCTCGAACGCTTCCGCGCGACGGCAAACGCCCTCGAAGCAGACTTCTCGGCCAACGCCGCGGGCCTTTCCATCAAGGTGCAGTCGCTCGACGACGAGGCGAGGCGCCTGCTCGTGCTCGCCACCAGCTACAAAAACTGGGCGAACCCGATGGAAGCCGTCGACCGCCGCATCTCCTTCTGCATCGAGGAGATACAGGCCGTTCTCGAACCGCTCACCGAATCCCACTCCCAGATACAGAAGCGCCTCGACTGGCTCAACACGCTTGCGGGCGCCCTGCCGGCCGACCTGCAGGAGGGCGCGTCAAAGAGCAAGGAGCTCAAGCGATACCTGACCGACGTGGACCAGACGCGCATGAAGCTCATGGACGTTCTCGCCCGCCACGACGCGGCGATGAGCCCGGCCCTCGCGCTCATCAAACGCCTGCAGGAGACGCAGAAGGAAATTGCCGACAGGATGCCCACCCTCTGGGAGAACTACTACGTCCAGAAACCGGTGGAGTGGCTCAACTACAAGGAGACGTGGGCCACCTTCTTCCGCCAGATGAAATGGGCCATCGACGGCATGAAGCTGCGCATGCCCGTGGAGATACCCGTCACGATGAGCCAGTGGGCCACGGCCGGAGTGCGCTTCGTCATGGGACTCGCCTTCTGCTTCGTGCTCTGGCTTTTCCTCTATCACAAATGGCACAGGAACAAAGAGGACGAGGTTGAAAGGCACCTCTTCCGGGTCAGCCTGCCCTGGCTCTTCCTGGGTCTTTCGCTTCTGGCGAGCTCATACACGGCCTCCGGGGATTTCTTCCACTGCTTCCTCGCTCTCGGCAACATATGCATTATTCTGGGGCAGACCCTCCTCGCCTGGGACCTGCGCCTTCTGGCCCACCCGGAAGTGACGCGCCAGCCGGCCCCGCTGCTCAAGCTCATGCCGCTGACCTGCCTGGCCTACCTTCTGCTCTATCTGCCGATCATCCGCTCCCTGCTGCTCATATTCTGCATCATCCTCTTCTCCGCGGTCATCATCTGGCGGCGCTACTGGCCCCCGCTCAGCATCGCCCCGCTTGAGATGGAGGGGGGCATCCGCGCGGCCGACGGCGTCGTCCTGTGGACATGCCTCGTTATCGCCCTCGCCGGCCTGCCCATCATGAGCCTTGTCACCTACCTGTTCTTCGTCTCGGTCTGCACGGCCATCGAGCTCAGCCTGGGCAGCATGGCGCGCATCAGCTACGTCAACGACAACCTGCCGACCGACGGCATACACGCCGTCATCGCGAGCCTCGTGGTGGCCCTCGCCGCCCCCATAGTTCTCGTGCTCGCCATCGTCTCCGTGCTGCTCTGGATCGCGACCCTGCCCGGCGGCATGGTGCTCGTCAAGAACTACGTCTTCGGAAACGTCAGCATCGGTTCGACCAGCTTCAACCTGCTGCAGGTGCTTCTCATCATAAGCGTCTTCTTCCTCACGCGCGCGGCGGTCATCATGGGCTCACGCTTCCTCTCGAAGCTTCCGAACCGCGGCCTCAGGATCGACAGCTCGCTCATCCCGCCCATGCAGACGGCATTCACCTATGCGGCCTGGGCGGTATTCGGCCTCTTCGTGCTGCGTTCCCTCGGCATGGAGCTGAGCAACCTCGCGGTCGTCGCCGGCGGCCTCTCCGTCGGCATCGGCTTCGGCATGCAGGCGATCGTCAGCAACTTCATCTCGGGCCTCATCCTCATCTTCGGCCGCCTCATGCAGGTGGGCGACGTGATCGAGGTCAAGGGCATAACGGGCCGCGTGTGCCGCATCAACGTGCGCGACACCATGATCCAGACAAACGACAACGCCTTCATCTTCGTGCCGAACTCCGAATTCATCTCGGGGCACCTCATCAACTGGTCCCGCAACGACTCCTCGGTGCGCACCAAGATCGCCGTGGGCGTCGCCTACGGCTCGGACACGGCGCTCGTCTCGAGAACCCTGCTCGCCGTAGCGAACGCGAACTCATCCGTGCTCAAATATCCGGCACCTTCTGTATCTTTCACAGAATTCGCCGACAACACCCTGAATTTCGAACTCTTCTTCTGGGTTAATGAATTCAATGCGAAGTTCGGCGCCGCCTCGGAGATCCGCCTTGAGATAGACAGGCAGTTCAAGGAGAAGCACATCGAGATCGCCTTCCCCCAGATGGACGTGCACGTGAAGGAGCTCCCGCCCCGCGGCGCGCCGAAGCGCCCGCCCAGGGGAGCAGGAAGGAGTGCGAAGCTCGGTTGCCGCTGCCGGTCAGTTCACCGAAACGGCAAAGGGCAGAAAAATCTGAAGGAAAACGCCTCTTCCGCACCGAAGAAGGAAGAATACGCGGAAAGCACGCAGTAACCCCGCCCTACCAGTCTTTCTCCGCGCAGCCCAAGTCCTCCAGCACGACAGTCGGCTTGCGGCTTTCCTTCGCGAGATCTTCCCGCGTGGCTTCGCCGCTCAGAACGAGGGCGAAGTCGATGCCGGCGTTCTCGGCCAGCTTCTTGTCTGTCGAGAGGCGATCGCCCACCATGACCATCTCATCCTTCCTGTATTGGGCGAGCAGAGGGGCGAGCACCCGGGGGTCGGGCTTGCCGAAGATGAACTGCGGCCGCCGCCCCGTCGCCGTCTCGTACAGGCTGATCATGCTGCCCACATCCGGCAGGGGGCCTTCCGGCGAGGGGCACACAAGGTCGGGGTGTGTCGCAAGAAAAAGAATCTCGCGCTTCTGAAGGAGCAGGGCCGAGGTGGCGAGTTTTTCATAGGTGAGCTCGGTGTCATAGGCGAGGATGACAGCCTGCACGTTCTCCTTTGTCTGGACGAGCTCGGGCATGCGCCCTGCAAGCTCTGTGCAGAAATCACGGTTGCCCACGATGTAGGCGCGGCCGATGCCCCGCTCGCGAAGAAAATCGACCAAGGGCGTCACAGGCGAAAGCATGATCTCCTTGCGGGCGGGTATGCCCATACCGTTCAGCTTGACCACATAGGTGTCGAGCGACTTCGAGGTGTTGTTGCTGAGGAAGTGGAAATCCAGATCTTTCCAGTGCTGCGTGATGAAACGCACGGCTCCGGGGATAGGATTGGGGCCCATATACACAGTACCGTCCATGTCGAGGACGACGCAGCGTTTCTTTGACCATTTCATGGTGACTCCGAAAAAGACGTTTTTTCGCGTTCGCCTTGAGCGGGTGAATTTCAGCCAAGGCTTTCTTGACGGCCTATTATAAAAAAATATAAAATAATGACAATTGCTTTTCCGGTTTCCCCGGCTGAACATCAGGGGGAGCAGAACAGTCTAACGCCATTTCAGCGGGAGTCGTGATGATAGAGACCTCTGTCCTCGTCATAGGCGGCGGTGCCACGGGCATGGGAACCTTGCGTGACCTGTGCATGCGCGGCATCCCCGCGATACTGCTTGAGCAGGGCGGCCTCGCCCACGGCACCAGTTCGCGTTTCCACGGTCTTCTCCACAGCGGCGGACGCTACGCCGTGAGCGACAACGAATCCGCCCGCGAATGCATTGAAGAAAACCGCATCGTGCGCCGCATTGCGCGCCAGTGCGTCGAGGAGACCGAGGGCTTCTTCGTTCTTATGCCGCAGGATGACCCGGACTACGCTGAAAAATGGATTCCGGCCTGTGCGAAGGCGGGCATTGCGATAGATGAGATAGATCCCGCCGAGGCGCGCCGGCTTGAACCCGATCTCGCCCCTGATGCCCGCAGGGTCTTCCGCATCCCCGATTCCTGCGTGGACGGTTTCCGTCTTGTGCGCCATAACGCCATGTCCGCACGCCGCCATGGGGGCCGCGTCTTCGAATACCACGAGGTCACGGCCATCCGCCATGAGGGCGGCAGGGTATGCGGTGCCACTGCCCGCGATAAGATCACGGGCGAAACGATGGAGATAGCCTGCCAGTGCATCGTCAACGCCGCGGGCTCCTGGTCAGGCCGAGTGGCAGCGCTCGCCGGGCTTGACGTATCCGTCTCCCCTGACCGCGGTACCCTCATCGTCTTCAACCACCGCTTTACCTCGCGCGTGGTAAACCGACTGCATCCGAGCTCCGACGGTGACATCTTCGTGCCCCACGGCTCCATCACCATTCTCGGCACGACCTCAACGCCGGCATCCTGCCCCGACGACATAGAACCTCAGCCTGACGAGGTGCTGCATCTGCTTGAGATAGGCGAACCGCTCTTCCCCCGCCTACGCGAATACCGCATACTACGCGCCTTTGCGGGCACACGCCCCCTCTACACGCCGGGCAACGCGCAGGGCCGCAAGGCGAGCCGCGGCTTTCACGCCGTCGACCATGCAGGCGAAGGCCTTGAGGGCATGTTCTCCATCTTTGGCGGCAAGTTCACCACCTACCGCCTGATGGCCGAGCGCGTCACGGATCTCGTCTGCACGCATCTCGGCGTAACCGAGCCCTGCCGCACGGCCGCAGAGCCCATGGTTCCCGATCCAGCCCCCGACGTGCTTGAACAGGCGGCGCGCTATTTTCCCATGCCGGATCTCTCGCTCATGGCGGATCGTCTGGGCGACGATCTGCCCGATGTTCTCGGCCGAGCCCGCGCCCGTAAGGAGAACAAAAGCACCAACCCCCTTCTCTGCGAGTGCGAAATGGTGAGCTTCGCCGAGGTCGAGCACATCGCCCGCGACGCCGGTACGCACTCCCTCACCGACATACGCCTGCGAACACGCCTCGGCATGGGCACCTGCCAGGGCACGTGGTGCGCCCTGCGCACATTGGGCGCCCTTGCCGATCACGATATTGCCCTGAAGAAGAATCCCCCGGAGGAGATACGCGACTTCCTTCAGGAAAGATGGCACGGACTGCGCCCGGCCCTATGGGGTGCTCAGGCCCGTGAAATGGCCTTCACACGGGCCGTATACGCCGGTTCGCTCAATATCGACGGAGCTCTGCATGAACAGGAAAACTGACGTCATCGTCATCGGCACCGGGCTGACGGGCTTGACGGCGGCCTTGGCGGCGTCACGCTTTGGGGCGAGCGTGCGCCTCATCGCGACCGGCGCAGGCGCCCTCTCCATCAGCAACGGCTGCATCGACCTCCTCGGCTATGTGAATGGCACTCTCGTGGAAGCCCCCTTTGCCGTCATGGAGAACCTTCCCGCGAACCATCCTTACCGGCTGATCGGCCGGGAGGCGGTCGGACAGGCCATGGATTTCCTGCAAGTCGAACTGAAAGGGGCCTGCCCCCTGAACGGCGCGGCAGACGACGAAGGCCGTGCCGTAAACACCCTTTTGCCGACGGTCGCCGGCACGCTCAAGCCGAGCTGGCTTTTTCCCGACGAACTCGACCCACGCCCGCTTTTCTCGGCTAAGAAGGTCCTCGTCGCCGGCATCAAAGGCCTCAGGGATTGCAGCCCGGCTCTCGTTGCCGCGGGCCTTGGCCGCCAGTCATGCCTGCGCGGCGTTGATTTTCAGAAAACGACGCTGCCCGACCCTTTCGACGGAGTTCACCGCGCCGTCAGCCCACTCGACATCGCCCGTTTCGTCAGCACTGACAAGGGTCTGGGCTGGCTTCTGACCTCCCTGGGGCGCTGGGCCGGGAAGACCGACGTCATCCTGCTGCCTCCTGTCTGCGGCTGCGCGGCAGGCGGCACCGTCATAAAACATCTGCGCAGTGAACTGCGCTGCCATGTCGAAGAAATGCTCTCCGTGCCGCCCGGCGTGGGGGGGCTACGCTTGCGCGACGCCCTGCGCCAGGCACTGCACGAGGCGCAGATCGACGTTATCGAAAATGCCCCCTGCGTTTCGGCCGAAATCTTCGACGGGCGCTGCGACTCGGTGACGACAGCAGGCCCCGGCGGACAAATGCGCCACGCGGCCGGGACATTCATCGTGGCCACGGGCGGTATTCTGGGCGGCGGCGTCACGGTGACGCCCGATGAAGCCCGGGAAAGCATCTTCGGCCTGCCCGTCGCCATGCCGAAGGACATTCTCGCCCGTTCCGGCGAAAAAATCTTTGACGCTCATCCGTTGTCGCGCATGGGCGTCGGGGTCGACGCCAGCCTGCGTGCGCTCGACGCCAAGGGCGACGTCTTCTGCGACAACGTCTTTTTCGCGGGACGAACACTCGGCGGCTATGACGACACCGCCGAAAAAAGCGGAAACGGTGTCGCCGTGGCAACTGGCTGGACGGCCGCAAGAGCGGCCTGCGGCTTCTGCCACACGGGGGTATCATCGTGAATACGCTTCATTTTGATCCTGACAAGTGCCTTGCCTGCACGACTTGCGTCGCGCACTGCCCCGTCGCAAGAGTCACGCCGAAGTTTTCCGGACCGCGCATGATAGGCCCCGCCTATGAACGTTTCCGTCTGCTCGGCCTGCACGAGGACGAGACGCTCCAGTACTGCGCCAACTGCAAGAACTGCGACATCTCCTGCCCACACAACGTGCCCGTCTCGGCGATCAACATGATGGCCCGTGCCGAACAGTGCCGCAAAAAAGCCCCCTGTCTGCGCGATTGGATCGTGGCCCACGGCGAAACCATGGCAAAGTGGCTCACCCCCCTGCCGGCGGCCCTCAAGAACTTCGGCATGGACAATCCGCTGACGCGCAAGGTCCTTGACAAGATAGGAATAGCCGAAAAGAGCCCCCTGCCCCTCTTCGCCCCCCGCACCTTCCGCAGCCTCGTGCGCCGCCTGCACCAGCCCGCCAATGCAAAAAAGGTCGCATTCTTCCCCGGCTGCTACACAAACATCTACAATCCCATGACGGGCATCGACCTCGTGCGCGTACTCAACCGGGCGGGCTATGCGGTCGAGGTGCCCGACGGCTTCGTCTGCTGCGGGCTGCCCCTCATCAGCAACGGCTTTCTCGACGAGGCGAGTGCGAATGCCGAAAAAAACATGGCCGTCATCGCTCGCTACCGCAAGGAAGGCGTGCCCGTCATCGCGACCTGCCCCAGCTGCCGACTCATGTTCATACAGGATCTGCGCGAATTCTTCCCCGAGATCGTCGAACGCTACGGGGAACCCGACGTGGGCGATGCAATGCGCTTCATCCTCGACCTGGTGGAAACGAACGGGATTGACCTGCCGCCTACGCGCGAGGGGAACATACCGCACCATTTCATCTACCACGCACCGTGCCATCTGCGCGCGCAGGGCCAGGGGCTTCCCTCCCCCGAACTTCTGCGCATGCTCCCCGGCGTAACGGTGGACAACGCCGATGCGGGTTGCTGCGGGATATCCGGCAGCTACGGCTTCAAGAGCGAAAAATACGCCATCAGCCAAAAAATCGGCGAGGAGCTTTTCAAGACGATACGAGAGAACGCCGCCGAAACAGTCGTCACCGAATGCGGTACCTGCCGCCAGCAGATACGGCATGGTACGGGCAAGGACTGCCTGCACCCAGTGAGCGTGCTCAGGCGCATACTCGACCGGGGCTAGTCCCCGCTGACATACAGATCCCAGGGCGACAGGAACCGCCCACCAAGGAGAATCATCATGCCCATGTTCGATTTCGTGTGCACCGCCTGCGGTGAGAAATTCGAAGAGCTCGTGCGCAGCGGAAGCCCCCTCCCCGCTTGCCCGAAATGCGGTTTCGCCGCTACCGAACGCCAACTCAGCGTGCCGAGCCCGCTGAAAACGGGCGCCTTCCCCTTCAAACCCGGCCCCGTGCGGCCGATGGGCCACGGCGCGCCATCCCCCTGTTCCGCAGGCAGCTGCGACAGTTGCGCCACTTCGGGTTGCGGTGGTTCAGAAGGTTGCGCCGGTTGCGGCAATTGATCGAAAGGAGGATGCGATGCTGCGCAGCATGACGGGCTTCGGCCGTTGCCTTGTAGAAAATTCCGGCATGACCCAGCAGTGGGAAGTCAAAAGCGTCAACGGGCGCCATCTTGAGATCAAGTGGCACCTGCCCATGCTGGTGCGATCCCTTGAGCCCCGCCTTGAAAAAATCGTACGCAGTCATGCCGTGCGCGGTCGTGTCGCTGTGAGCCTCTCCCTTTCCTTTTCGGCGGGCACAGGGCCCTGCGCCACGCTCGACGCGGGCCAGGCGTCGGCTATGCTCGACGGTCTGAAGGCCCTTGCCGCCGCGCGCGGCGACACCTACACACCCGACTACGACACTCTTCTCTCTGTTCCCGACCTCTGGCAGGACAGCGGGGACGACCTCGCCGAAGACCTCTTCGAGCAGCTTCAGGAGGGTCTGACGCTTGCTCTTGATGACTGGAACGAAGCCCGAACCACTGAAGGCCGGGCCCTGCGCGACGATTTGCTGACCCGCCTTCTGCTCATGGAAGAATGGACCGACCGCATCATGCAATCGGCGCCCGACATCAAAACCGAGCGCATCGCCGCTTTGCGCGAACGCTTGGGTGATCTGCTTGAGCAAAACGGCGTCGTGCTGGACGAGAATCGCATCCTTCAGGAGATTGTCATCCTGACAGACAAGCTCGACGTCACCGAAGAACTGACGCGCCTTTCGACACATCTGACACGTCTTCGCGACCTTCTGCAAAGCGGAGAGGATGCGGGCCGCCGACTCGACTTCACCCTGCAGGAATGTTTCCGCGAGATCAACACCTGCGGCAACAAGATATCGGACGTGCAAATCTCGCGCATCGTTGTTGATTTCAAGAACGAACTCGAAAAATGCCGCGAACAGGTCCAGAACATTGAATAACGTGAAAAACGACGATCTTCTCAACGTTGGCTTCGGCAACTTCATACTCGCGGGCAGGGTCATCTGCATCGTCAATCCCGACTCGTCGCCCATCCGACGCCTGAGGGAAGACGCGCGGGCCGAAGGCAGGCTGATAGACGCAACCCAAGGCCGCAAGACGCGTTCCATCATCGTGACGGATTCAAACCATCTCGTGCTCTCGTCAATCCAGACCGATACCCTACGCCAACGTTTTCCACAGCAGGAGGATGACGACTGATGCCGCGCAAAGGAATCGCCCTTGTTCTCAGCGCCCCGTCCGGGACCGGCAAGACGACGCTGACCAAGCGTCTGCTCACGCAATTCCCACATTTCGGCTACTCCATCTCATGCACGACCCGTTCCCCGCGCGCAGGTGAGCAAGACGGGCGGGACTACCATTTCATAAGCGTCGCCGAATTTGAAAAAAGGCGTGCCGAAGGCTATTTCGCCGAATGGGCCGAAGTGCACGGCAATTATTACGGCACGCCACTTACCCCCGTGCGCCGGATGCTCGAAAGCGGCCAGGATCTGCTTTTCGACATCGACGTGCAGGGAGCAGCCCAACTGAAACTCACACTCTCGGATGCTGTCTTCGCTTTCATCCTCCCCCCCAGCATGACCGAGCTGGAAAATCGCCTGCGCAAAAGAGGCACTGACAGCGAGGAGACCATCCAGCGCCGTCTTGAAAACGCGCGCGGCGAATTGCTTGAGGCACGATGGTACGATGCCCTCATCGTCAATGACGATCTCGACCTGGCCTATGACAGCCTGCGGGCGCTCTACCTTGCGGCAACGCTCGCACCCTCGTGCAATCCCGACCTGCTCAACACCGTTCTCGCACGCTAGGGTGGGACAATGACCCAACTCATACTCGCCCTGGATGTTCCCGAAAAGCGCAAGGCCATCGACATTAGTCGCAGTCTGCTCGGTTTGGTGCCGTGGTGCAAAATCGGCATGGAGATGTTCACGGCCTACGGTCCCGACCTCATCACCGAGATCAAGGGCATGGGGTACCGCATCTTCCTCGACCTCAAGTTCTACGACATCCCCCATACCGTGGGGCGCGCCGTTGTGAGCGCCACACGCATCGGGGCCGATCTCATCACCCTGCACTGCCAGGGCGGGGAGCGTATGCTCAAAGAAGCTCGTGCCGCTGCGGATGGTTGCGCGGCCGAAGGTCTCGCCGCGCCCCTGCTCTTCGGCGTGACGGCGCTCACGAGCTTCGCCCCCGGCGAGATGCCCGGCATCACCGCGCCCCCATCAGAATTTGCCCAGGAGCTTGCCGACATCGCGGCAGCTTGCGGCCTTGACGGCGTCGTCTGCTCGGCGCACGAAGTCCCTGAAATCAAAAGGCGCCACGCCCGTTTCGCCTGCCTGTGCCCCGGCATACGCCCCGCATGGGCCGCCGCAAACGACCAACGCCGCATAATGACGCCCGCCGCCGCCGTCGCCGCCGGTGCCGACTATCTCGTCGTCGGCCGCCCGATACTGCAGGCGGACGCCCCACGAAAAGCCGCGGCTCTCGTGATGGACGAGATTGCCGCCGCCGAAGGAAAGAAGCTATGATGCCACCAAACACGCAAAAGACCGAATCCGTCGTCCAGCCCAACAAAGAGAAGGTTGAGATCCGCGGGGTCTTCTCCGCGCAGGAGATCCGCAAAGTCGGCACCGGTACGACGACGCGCAAGAGTGTGCACAAATCCTTCTGGTTCGTCGAACAGCACGGCGACGAGATACACTGCCAGCCGCTGAACATGAACTATGTTCCGAGCGGCCCAAAGCGCAAAATCAGCATGGACGAGCTCTTGGCGAAGTTCTCTCCCGAGCCGGAATTCTATATGAATTCCGTCTTCCCGAAGATGCAGGAGCTGAACGCCACGATTTCGCGGGGCGATGCTCATCGGGAAAAGGGCGAAAACTTCACCGCAGAGTTCGAATACGAAAACGCCCTCAAGGTGGACGAAGAGAACATCAGGGCGAACTTCGGCATCGGCTTGACCTACCTTGAACGCGGCGACAAGGAGAAGGCACAGAACATCTTCGAGCGCCTTGTCAAGCTTGAGGGAACCTTCGAGGATGAACACAAGCACCTCTTTAACTCCTTCGGCATCAATCTGCGCAAGAACAAGATGCTGACGCAGTCCGTCTCCTACTACCAGCGCGCCATCGAAATCACGGACAACGACGAGAATCTGTACATCAACCTCGCCCGCGCCCAGCTTGAGCTCAAAGAATACGACGAATGCATCACGAACCTGCAGAAGGCGCTTTCGCTTTCGCCCGCTAACGAACTCGTGCTGAAATTCCTTCTCTGGCTGCGCCAGAATGATCTCGTGCCCGAAGGCCGCAAGCAGGATGTCGTGGCCATGCTCACGCCGCAGGCTCGCTCCGAAGCCCAGCCGAACGCGGATTCCGCGTCCGGTGAACAGAATACGGCTGGCTAGCCTCCCTCAAAGGGGATCATGGTGAAAAAATGGGTTTTCCGCGATTGCACGGCCGATTCTCCCCCGGAAGGCTGGGGTGAGGCGCTTTGCATCTCGCCAGCCCTTCTCGCCATTCTCTGGCGGCGCGGCCTCGCTACCGCCGCAGGGATGGACGAATTCCTCAGGCCATCCCTCTCGCGGCTGACGGCCCCTCCGCTCTGGCCGCAGATACCCCAGGCTGCGCGGATGCTGAAAAACGCTCTGCTCAAAGGAGCGAAGCCTGTCGTCTGGGGCGACTACGACGTGGACGGTGTCACGGCGACGGTTCTCTGTCTTGACGTTCTTGACGCCCACGGCATCCATGCGCGTCATCACCTGCCCGACCGCAGCACCGAAGGCTACGGTCTGAACATCCCCGCCATCGAGGCTCTAGCCGAGGAGGGATGCGACCTTCTTTTGACAGTTGACTGCGGAATCTCCGATGTGGCTGCCGTGGCCCGCGCCCGCGAGCTCGGCATGACTGTCGTTGTCTCCGATCACCACCTTCCACCGGAGGAATTGCCGCCTGCCGATGCCATCTGCGACCCGCGCATGGGCCCCCCCGGTGAGGTCCCCTGCACGGATCTTGCCGGCGTGGGGGTCGCCTTTTTCCTGATGGCGGCGCTCAACGCCGAGCTTGCCCCCCACACCAAGACCCGCTACGAGATGGATCGGGCGCTCGATTTGGTCGCCCTGGGAACGCTGGCCGACCTCATGCCGCTGCGGGGAGAGAACCGCATCCTCGTCCACGCAGGCCTCAAGCACATAGCCCGTGCCCTGCGCCCAGGCATCGCCGCTCTCAAGGAAATCTGCGAACAGGATATCGCCGCCGCCATGACAAGCGGGCAGGTCAGTTTTCGCATGGCACCGCGCATCAATGCGGCCGGCCGCATGGAGCAGGCCGAGACAGGCCTGCGCCTCCTGAGGGAGCGGGATTACACCGAAGCCCTCCACCTTGCCCGTCACCTGGACGAATTGAATCAGGCCCGGCGTACCGAAGAGGACCGCATCTTCATTGAGGCCCGCGAACAGGCGGAGGCCCTGCTTGCCCATGGCCCGCAACCGGCCCTTGTCCTGTACGGCGAGAACTGGCACCCCGGCGTCATCGGCATCGTCGCCTCCCGCATCGTCGAGGCTTTCTACCGCCCGACAGTCATTCTTTGCAGTGACCACGGCAGCCTCAAAGGTTCCGCGCGCTCCGTGCACGAATTCGACCTCCACGCCGGACTCACGCAGACAGCGGATTGTCTGATGGGCTTCGGCGGACATCGTTCCGCCGCCGGTCTGCGGCTCGCCCCGGAGAGACTTGAGGAGTTCCGCGCGGCTTTCACGCAGGCCGTCGAAAAAGAGCTCGGCAGCGCGACGCTGACCCCTCAGCTCACCCTGGAATGCGAGATAGACCTCGCGCAGGCTTCATCCCTGCGCTTCATCAAGGAACTGGACCTGCTTCAACCCTTCGGCATGGGCAACGCCGAGCCCGTCTTCGCCTCGACTCCCCTCACCGTGATCAAGCACACCTTCATCGGGCGCGACGGCAAGCACATCCTTCTGCACGTGCGCGACAGGAAAAGCGGTATCTCCATGCGCGCCAAGGGCTGGCGCCTGGCGAAGGACTATCCCCCACCCTGCCTTCAGGGCAGGGACATACGCCTCGCCTTCACCCTGAGCCTCGACACCTTCAACGGCGTCGAATCCGCCGACATGGAAATAAAGGACATACAAATCATCGACGACTGACCGCCCCTTGTGACTTCGGTCCGCATCCACCGCCGTTTTCCCGTATCTCCATTCGCTCGTGCCATGAAAGAGAACACTAGCCATGCCCGGACTTAAGCTTT
This sequence comes from Desulfovibrio sp., assembly GCA_024692205.1. Taxonomy (GTDB): domain Bacteria; phylum Desulfobacterota; class Desulfovibrionia; order Desulfovibrionales; family Desulfovibrionaceae; genus Desulfovibrio. Next base: position 13,169 of record JAILMX010000164.1, read on the forward strand.
CCGAAAAGCCAACTTCCGAAAAGAACGGCTGGCGGGTCTACCTGCTCGCGTGCAGCGACGGCACCCTCTACTGCGGCATGACGAACGACCTTGAGACACGCCTCGCCCGCCACAACGGCCTTTTGCCAGGGGGCGCCCGCTACACGGCGGGACGGCGCCCCGTGCGCCTGCTCGCGAGCGTGCCCTGTGCGGACAAAAGCGCCGCCCTCAGACTGGAGCGGCAGGTCAAGAGACAGCGCGCCGACCGCAAGCTGGCTTGTCTGCTCGCCGCCGGGCCGGAGGAAAACGTTCTGCACGCATCCCCCAACGCCACTTCCTGATAGCACGAAATCCGCTTGAAGCATCCCGAATGCCCTGCCCCATGTTTCTGTTGACAGGCTCCTCGTCACTGTCTTGTGCCGGCAGCCGTCAAATCCTCCTTTTTGACGGCTATCCGCCCGGGATATATCCCATAGATTCCTCCATAGCTATGGAGCGAATGGAGCTACTGGCTGCGTGTTCTGTGAACAATACCACCAATCTCTATAGTCGCGGGTTATCGCAGGAGCGAAGCGCACCGGTCTCTGCGGAAAACGCTGCTATGAGCATACCGCTACTGCCGAACAAAGGGGATGGGGGCCATGTTCGGCTTTTCCGATGCAAAAAAACAGGCGGTTACCATTAAACTGCTAGTCCTGCTCACAGCCAACCAAGATGATGGGTGGCTGGAAAGTACGAAAGAATCTTGACACTACCCAGTTCACCGACGGTCGCTGCGACCGGGGCGGCAATACCCTCCCGCGAAAGTGTGCGGGATGCGCGCCCGCTCAGTTTCCTTCTTCGACAAAAGGCGGCGCATCCCCTTCCGGGAAAGCGCCGCCGGTGCCAATGTCGCTACTGCCGGACAAAGGGGATCGGATCTATGTTCGGGTTTTCCGATGTGAAAATGAGCAGCCGGTTGCCGTTGCCGGTAAGCTGATAGCCCAGCACATCCGTCTTGCCCTTTTCCGGACCGGACTCGTGGTGCATGGATATCTGCATTCTGGTCAGGGTAAATGTGCCCCGGCATCTCTCCGCGCCGTTCCACAGGGCTATGAACTGATTGCCGGAGAAGATGTAGCCGAATGTCACCGGGCCCTTTTTGGCCCACATCCAGCGGCCTTCCAGCGGAGTGGCGGCGCCGGTGGGGGCGGGCTGCCCCGACCCGCCGAAAATGCCGGACGGCGTGGACGAGCCACCCGAAGCCGTGCCGTCGCGCGTGAAGGTGATGACCGTGCCGTCGGGCCAAGCCACGGTTATGCTGTTGCCGCTGATGGTGATGCGGTCCTCGCCGGTCTGCCCCGCATATTGGCCGCCGGTCACCCGGAACTGGAAGCGGCCGTCAGGCGAGTACTGGAACTCGCCCTCCTCCACCACCTGCCCGTTGAGAAGCTGGGCGTAACGGTTGCCCGTAAAGCGGAAGGAACGCGTGCCCTGAGGAATCTGCACGGACCAGGTTCCTTCCAGCGGGGAATAGGCGGCCGGCCCGGGGGATGTTGGCGGGAATGAATTCGGCCCTATGCCGTTCTGCGGGTAGCCTGTCGGCGGAGCAACATTCGGCCCGGTGCCGCCTGTCCGCATAAGGCGCAGGTTGCCGTCCAGAATGAGGGTTCCCCCCTGCAGGGCCACGCTGTAGGACAGACTTTGGCCGTTCTGAAACCGAATGGTCAGGCGGTTGCCTGCAAGGTTCCAGACGCCGGGCATTTGCAGTCCATTGAGGGCCAAAGCGCAGTTGTTGCCATTGAACATGAGGATGAGTGTCTTCTGCCCGTCGGTTCCCATCCAGCTGCCCTGCAATGCCTGCGGACTGATAGGCATGTCAGCCCGCGCGGGCGCAGCAGCCGAGAAGAACAGGAGCAGCAAAAAGGCAGAAAAAACGGCAAGTCTTTTTTTCAACAGCATAGATTCCTCCTCTCAGGATCGGGTTCGACGATGTCACTGCCTGACAAAACGATTCACCGGCAGGCGTTGCGACTGAAGCAGCAGTTCGCCGCCCGCGAAAACATACGGGATGCGCTCCCGCGCGCCGTCGCGGAACGTGGCCAGCAGGGCGTTGCCCTCCACCGCGAAGGTACAGGCAATTTCGCCGCGTGCCGGTACGACAAGCCGCAGGTTGAAGTACGGCGTGCCGGACACGGGCGTGATGGTCATCAGCGCCGGCCCTGCCTGCGCCACGGAGATCCATGTTCCCGTAAGCTGTCTGGCACCCGCGCCGGCATTATCCTGCCGCGCCTGCAGCTGCGGGCCGCCCTCGCGGGTGAGGAGCGAAGCCACGCCCTCGCGGGAGATGAGGGTCAGCCGCCCGTGCTCCCTGTCCATATAGACGGCGTATTCGTTAAAGGGCATGCCGACGGCGTGGAGTATGTGTCCGTCCATGCGGAAAGTTCCCGTTCCGGTGTGTCCGTCGCGGGTAAGCCGCACAGTGTTGCCGCTGAACTGCCAGCGTTCGGTCTTGCTCGTCCACACGCCGTCCAGCATGCCGGCCCGGTACTGCTCAAGCGGCACAAAGGCCCAGCGTGTGCCGTCGCCCATG
>JAILMX010000165.1 GCA_024692205.1 Desulfovibrio sp.
AACTGCATCAGCAACATGCAGCTCGAACGCCTGGCTTCCCCCTTCGGCCCGACCGCAGGCAACATCGTCCGCCCGACGGACGGCCGCACGCCGACCTCGATTGCCTTCGTGCAGTGCGCCGGTTCACGTGACCAGAACCACCTGAACTACTGCTCGTACGTGTGCTGCATGGCCACCCTGAAGCACTGCCTCTACCTGGCGGAGCAGCACCCCGACACGCAGATCACGGTGTACTACATCGACCTGCGCGCCCCGGGCCGCTACGTGAAGGTTCTTGAAAAGGTGCAGGCCCTGCCCAACGTGCATTTCGTCAAGGGAAAGGTCGCCAATGTCGAGCAGGCGGACGGCGACACGGTGCGCATTCAGGCTGAGGACGCCGTGCGCGGCGAGAAACTTACCCTCACCTACGACATGGTCGTTCTCGCCACGGGCATGCAGCCCACGCTCGCGACCGAAAAGCCGGCCATCCCCCTGCCGCTTGACGAGGATGGTTTCATAGCCGGCGGTGAAGAAGCCGGTATATTCGCCGCAGGCTGTGCGGTCATGCCCCTTGACGTGACCCGCTCCGCCCAGTCCGGCACAGCCGCCGCCCTCAAGGCGGTGCAAACGGTGAAAGGGAGGTAGGCGGCATGGCCGAGAAGATTGGCGTCTATTTTGACCTTGCGAACATAGGCGGCGGGCTCGACGCGCAGTACCTTGCCGATGAGGCCGCCAAGAAATGGGGCGCGCTCATCGCGGTGACGAAACTCGTCGATGTGCTGCCCAAGGCTGTTGATGAAATCAAGGCCGACATTGCCGGGCAGGGCCTTGACGGCGTTCTGCTCGTCGGCGCGTCCCCGCGTCTTGACAACGAACTGTACCGTTTCCCCGTGCAGGTTGACTATGTGAACCTGCGCGAGCAGTGCGTTCTGTGCTACCGCAATGCCGACGGCACACCGTGGAACGAAAGCGCCGGCGCACCCGCCGACCTCACGCTGATGGCCCTTGACTACGTCAACATGGGCGTGGCCAAGCTGCAGAAAAGCACGGCTCCGGATTCGGCCGCGATCACGGCGACCCCCCGCATCCTCGTGATCGGCGGCGGCTGGACAGGTCTCACCGCGGCCAAGGAAGCCGCCGATTCCGGCTACGACGTCGTTCTCGTCGAAAAGAAGGATGTGCTCGGCGGCGCCGTGGTGAACATGCCGGATAGCTCGCCGTTGACCTCTCCCTGGGAGGACAAGGCGAAGACCAACCTTGCCGACAAGATCGCCCGGGTGACCGGCAACAAGCGCATCACGGTGTATACCAGCGCCGTCATGGAGAAGCTTGAGGGCCAGCCCGGCGAATACACGGCCACCATCAAGACTGCCGGCGGCTCGAAGACCGAAGCCATCGGCACGGTCATCCTCGCGACCGGCTGGGTGCCGCTCGACGAGAAGTTCCTCGCCCCCATGGGCCTCGGCAAAAGCCCGCGCGTCATGACCGCAGCGGACTTTGCCAAGTCGCTCGTGGCCGGCAACATTCCCGGCCGCCGGATCGCCTTCGTGCTCGACACGACGATTGCCGAGGATGCCTTCAGGAAACAGGCTGAGGAAGCCGCCGCGGCTGCCGCGGCCGCTGAAGCAGCCGAAGCGAAGGATGCCGCCAGCACCGAAGAGGAGAAGGACGCGGGCTACGTCAAGGAGGATCTCGAATCCTTCAGGCACCTGCAGTATTCCAACGCCGTCAACAGCGTGGGCATGCTGCGCCTTGCCAACACCGTCTGCGAGAGGACCAACGACGACGCGCAGGCCTTCATCCTGTACAAGAACATGACCGTTCCCGGCATTCTCGAGCGCTTCTACAAGAAGATGCAGGACCGCCTGGGTGTCATGATGACCAAGGCCGACGTGACGGAGATCCGCGAGGAAGGCGACCACATGGTCGTCGCGTGCAAAAACACCCTTCTCGGCATGGATTTCGATCTCGACGTCGACTGCGTTGTTCTGCCCACGGGCCTCGTGCCTACCACGGCCAAGGAAGTCACCGTGCAGTTCGCCTATCGTCAGGGCCCCGAATTCCCCGACCTTGAGCTTTTCGACGGCTACGCCGATTCGAACTACATCTGCTTCCCCTACGAAACCCGCCGCACGGGCGTCTATTCCGCCGGCTGCGTGCGCCAGCCGCTCACGCTTGATGCCTGCGAGGTCGACGCCAAGGGCGCCGTGCTCAAAGCCATCCAGTGCCTCGAGGCCGCCGGCCGCGGCGTGGCCGTGCATCCGCGCGCTCTCGACAATTCCTACCCGGTGTTCAACTTCCTGCGCTGTACCCAGTGCAAGCGCTGCACCGAGGAATGCCCCTTCGGCGCCCTGGATGACGACGAGAAGGGCACGCCCAAGCCGAATCCGGCCCGCTGCCGGCGTTGCGGCACGTGCTTCGGCGCCTGCCCCGAGCGCGTCATCTCCTTCGCGAACTACAACATCGACCAGATCGGCTCGATGATACGTCAGATCCAGGTGCCCGGCGACTTCAAGAAGGAAGGCCCGCGCGTGCTCATTCTGGCCTGCGAAAACGACGCCTACCCCGCCCTCGACATGGCCGGCATGCGTCGCAAGGCGTGGAGCCCGTACTGCCGCGTCATCCCGGTGCGTTGCCTGGGTTCTGTCAACGCCATCTGGATCTCCGACGCCATGAGCAAGGGCTTTGACGGCGTCATGCTCCTGGGCTGCAAATACGGCGACGACTATCAGTGCCACTTCGTCAAGGGTTCTGAAATATGCAACCGCCGCATGCAGAACATTGCCGAGACCCTCAACCGCCTTGGTGTGCAGCCCGAGCGCGTTGAGCAGCTCGAAGTAGCCATCGACGAATACGACAAGGTGCCCGGCCTGATCGACGGCTTTGTGTCCCGCATCACGGCTCTGGGCCCCAACCCGTTCAAGGGCATGTAGGAGGTAGCTCTCATGGCTCAAAATGCTCTCAAACCGGATATCGCCTTTGCCCGCAAGCTGCAGGAGGCAGGCGGCGATTCCCTGAAGAAATGCTATCAGTGCGCCACGTGCGCGGTCGCCTGCCCCCTGGCCCCCGCAGGCGCCCCCTATCCCCGCAAGGAGATGGTGTGGGCATCGTGGGGCCTCGGTGACAAGCTGCGTTCGGACGTGGACATCTGGCTGTGCCACAACTGCGGCAACTGCTCTGACCTCTGCCCACGCGGGGCCAACCCCGCGGACGTGATGAGCGCCGCGCGCACGGTTGTCTATCAGGACCTCGTCGAACCCAAGAAGGTCGGCGAACTCATGGCGAGCCCCAAGGGCCTCAAGTGGCTCATCGGCATTCCTGCGGCCCTGTGGGCTTTCATCTGGGTCATCATGGCTGTCTGCGCGGGCGGCTTCTTCCCCCGCGCCGAAGACGGCAGCATCGTTTTCGGCAAGATCTTCTACGGTGACTACACGATCGACCCGATCTTCATGATCACCTTCTTCGCCGCCGTCATCCTGATCATACGCGGCGCGATGAAGCTGTGGAAATCCTTCCAGCCCGAAGGAAAGCTTCTCGTCATCGGCAAAAAGCGCCCCTGGTGGCACTGCGCATGGGACGTTCTGTGGGAAGAGATCATCTTCGCCAGCCGCTTTGACGAGTGCGAAGACGGCCCGAAGACCGGCAAGGCCGCTCCCGGCCGCCGCGTCAGCCATACCGTGCTCGTGTGGGCCTTCTGCATACTGGCCTTTGTCACCGCTGTGGTCGCCCTCGGCCACTGGGGCGGGAAGATATTCCCGATGATCGAGATCCACACTCCCATGCGCCAGACCTTCCCCGTGAAGATTCTGGCCAACATCGGCGCGCTCATGCTCGTCATCGGGCTTGGCATGCTCACCGCACGCCGCCTTATGCTGAACAAGAAGACGCAGCGCTCCAGCTGGAGCGACTGGTATCTGCTCGGCGTGATCTGGACCGTTGCCGTCACCGGCATCTTCTCGCAGATCTTCCGTCTGGCCGACTGTGTGCACCTGGCCTTTCTCGTGTACTATCTGCATCTGGTCGCTGTCTGGATGCTTTTCGCCTATCTGCCGTGGTCCAAGCTGGCCCATGCGGTCTACCGCTTCACCGCGCTCCTTTACGTTCGCATGTACGGCCGCAGCAAGTAGGCATTCAGGAACTCGATTACCAACAACAGTTCTCCCAGGAGGAGTTCGATATGGCTGACAGCAATCGCAAAGTATTCCCCGTCAAGACCGTCATGGCTCTGATGGTCGGCAACGACGATGTGGATATCAAGGAAATAGCCGGCTTCATCACGGGCCGTTCCATCTGCTGCAACACCAAAGCCAAGGCAGTGGGCGTGTTCGCCGCCGCCTGGCTTGCCCGCATCTACCCTCAGCTGGCCGACATGACCCAGCCCGAGGGCATGAGCTTCGAAACCTTCGTGAGCAACGCCAAGGCCGCCTTCGACGGCGCCGACAGCGTTTCCCTCACCCCCATGGACGACAAGACCATGGAGACGGTGGGCAAGGTCTTCGCCTTCTTCGACGATGCCCAGAAGAGCGTCGCCGCCCAGACAGAGGCCTGCGTGAAGCTTGAGAAGCGCGTGCAGGAGCTTGAGCCCGTGGCCGCCCAGGCCCAGAACCTTCAGAAGAAGGTCGACGAGCTTGAGGGCAAGATAAAGACCATGAAGACCGACATGGGCGGCCTGAACCGCAAGATCGCCGAGTTCGACGGCAAGGTCGCCATCGCTCACGACGAGCTCATGGACACCATCAAGGACGCCATCAAGAGCAACCTCAAGGGTCTTGTCGCCGCCGGTGCAGCCGGTGCCGCCGCCGGCGCCGCGGGCGAAGCCGCCGCTGATGCGGCCGCCGAGCCCGAAGAACAGGCCGTGCCCGACACCTTCGGCTTCGGATCCTCCGGCGCCGACAGCGACGGCTTCGGCTTCTAAGACGACCGCCACAGGAAAAGGAAAAGGCCCCGCGTTTCGCGGGGCCTTTTTGCTGATAGGCGCTTTCGATACGGGAAAAGCCGGTGGCTCAGACCAGCGACAGCGCCTTCGCCGCCCGGGCGTTCCCCTTCAGGTAGGATTTCTGAACGCCCTGCACAACGACATCCCCTTCACGCAGGTGGCCGAGCAGGAGGGGAGAATCGGGATCGTGCTCTTTGTAGTTCTCGAAAGCCCTGCGGGGATTTGTGTTGGCGTAGCAGTACTTGCAGCCGTTCATGCAGGTGTCGTAGGCGCCGATGTCGCGGCTTTCCATGCAATGGCAGCCGTGCCGCATGCCCCTGTGCTTCAGCTGGCGGAATTCCACCCCGTTCGCCCGGCCCAGCATCGTAAGGGTCATGCAGGCCGAAGGGTGGATGCCGTAGCGTGAATAATCCCCGTTCGTGCCACAGGTCTGCAGGTGCAGGCCGTGCCGTTGTGCGACGGCGCCGAACTCCTTTGCCAGCGCATCCATCTGCGGCAGCGAGAAGGGGATGATCTCGGGCATGTTGAAGACGAGCTTCGCGTACATTTCGACGAAGCTGAATATGCAGCGGTCCACATGCGGGGCAAGGCGCTCCGCCATGCGGGCGAAGGTGTCGCAATGCCGCTCGACCGTGTAGTCCTTCGTCAGGAGCACAGGGTCGTAGCGCCAGGCAACGCGCCCCCTGCCAACGATGCGCGACAGCTCCTCAAGCGATGCCATGCTTTCGTCGATTGCGGGAACGCCGGGCTCGATATCCTTGCCGTAGGCCGTGATGGTGTAGTGACAGTAGATGTTGAAGCGTTTCGCTATGCCCGCGATATGCGGCAGTATGGGCCGGTAGTTCTTGGAGCAGAAGATCACCCCGTCCACGCATTCGGGCGTCAGCGCGTAGCGCGTCACCTTGCCGGGAAAAAGCGGATTGCGGGAAAGCACCCAGCC
>JAILMX010000196.1 GCA_024692205.1 Desulfovibrio sp.
TGACGCGGGCATTCGTTGCGTTTTGCGATGCACGTTTCGCATGCAGAGAAACTGTCCCTTGCATCACGGCGTGGCGTTCGTTTTTTGGGAGAAAAAAAGCCGCCTCTCGGGCAGGCATTTCAAGCATGAGGCAGATATTGCCGTTGGGAGATGTAACCATGGAAAAAGACGAGCTTATCAGGAAGATAATCACCATCGAATGGGAGATGTTCTCCAACGTGGCGAACGTCGGCGGCCCCGCAAGCTGCCAGCACAATCCAGAAACCTTCCGCATCATGCGGGTGAGCCAGTGCGACGCCTGGCCCGAAGTCATGCTGGAGAGCTACTGCGCCGACCTTGAGGCGGCGCAGGCCATCGGCCGCAACCTGATGACAGAGAAATACGCACACATGATGCGCTGGACCTTTCCCGAAGAGTACGAGGCCATCGCCGCCAGCCTGCCCGAAGTGGACGATGCGACCATGGCCCTCATCGACGAGATCGTCGCTGTGAACCTCGCCTGGCATGAGGATGTCGCACGCCGCTGGCCCTGCCTGGCCGCTCACGGCCGCCCCGCGCGCAGTACGTCCGACGGCGAGGGGGTGACGTCGCTTGAGACCTATCTGCGCAGCGAGATGATGACCTGGTCGCCCCGCACCGTCGCCCTGTACCACCGCATCACGCTTGAAAAACGCGACAGCGGCGGGAACGAGGCGGAGGAGAACCTGCTGAACCAGATGCTGCAGTATGGCTTCAAGTCCTTAGACGAAGCCGAGCGAAAGCTCGCCGCGCGTTCCCGCGCCTCCGAGTGATGCCTTCCTGAGTACGCTTTCCCTGCGGATGCCCTGAAGCGTCTTCACTGGCGTTTCAGGGCGTTTTTCTGCCGTATCAGTTTGACGGCGAAGGCTGCGGCGCCGAAGCCGTTGTCGATGTTGAGCACGGCAACGCCCGGCACGCAGGTGCACAGCATGGTTGAGAGCGCCGAGAAGCCCCCCTGCGCCATGCCGTAGCCGGCGGAGACGGGCACGGCGAGTACGGGGGCTGGGGTTATGCCGGCGAGAAGGCCGGGCAGGGCGCCTTCCATGCCGGCAACGGCGATGACGACCTGCGCCTCCTGAAGGGCCTTGACGTGCGGGGCGAGCCTGTGCAGGCCCGCTATGCCCACGTCCGTCACGCAGCCGCAGGACATGCCGTTGAAGGCGAGGGTCGCGTAGGCCTCGAGCGCGACGGTTATGTCGACAGCCCCCGCCGAGAAGACGAGCGCCTCGCCCGATTCGGGGAAAGGTGGCGTCAGCGCGTCCGCGAAGGCCTTGGTCGCATTGACGGCGAAGATGCGCGCGTCTTCAAAATAGAGCCCCTGCGGAAAGGTCTTTTGCAGAAAGCCGGCCTGTTCAGGGCTGACGCGGCTCGCGAGCACTGGGCCGTGGTCGGCAAGGCGGCCCACGGCGGCCTTGAGGGCCTTTTCGCTCTTGCCTTGGGCAAAGACGACCTCCGCCATGCCGGTTCTGAGATCGCGCTGCGTATCGAGGCGAACGCCCGTGAGAGTGTCGTGGACGACGCCTGCGCGCAACGCGGCGAGGGCCTTTTCAACGGGCAGGGCACCCTGGGCGACCCGGTGGAGGATTTTTTCAGCTGATGTCGTATCCATGCATGATTTCTAGCATGGTTCCGCACAATTGGCTATCGTTATGAAGGCGTCCGGCAATCGGTCTGGATGCTCCGATTGTTTCCGGGCATGCGGCGGCATTCTCCCCTATTAGGGAAAAAAAACCGGCCGATATCGTCTATAGTCGTGCACGGAAAACGGGAATTCGCCCCGATGCGGCATGCGCCCCCGGCTTTGCGGTCGGCATGCCGTTTCGCCCGGCGGCAGCCGCAGAATTTCGTCTTTTCCGACACGTTCCCCGGTTTACATTTGTCAATTTTTGCTATAGGATACCTTACCAAAGAGAACTCTGCCGTTTTTTTCGGAGGAATACCCCGATGCCTGGCTATCTGGTCATCGCTGATGACAACGAAATGAGCCGCACGCTGCTTGCGGAAGTGTTTCGCAACGATTACGACATAATCGAGTGTGTCGACGGCAAGGACTGCCTTTCCTGGCTTCTGCGCAACGAGGGCAGGGCGGCCGCGCTCATCCTCGACATGGTCATGCCCTCTCTTGACGGCATGCAGGTGTTGAAGGAGCTCAACGACAGGAACATGACGAAGATCATGCCCGTCTTCTGCATTACGGGCCACAGGGATCAGCAGGTCATCTCCCGCGCCTACAAGCTCGGCGCGATGGATTTCATCACCAAGCCCATCTTTCCCGACGTGGTGAGCCGCCGTGTGAACGTGGTCGTCGAGCTTTTCGAGGCCCGGAAAAAGCTCGGCCATCTCGTCACCGTGCAGCACAAGAAAGTGGTCGAGCAGGCCGGCACCATCGACTCCCTGAGCCGCGACATGGCCGACAAGGACCGCAAGATGCTCGAGCAGGCGCTCACCATCAGCAGCCTGAACCGCGGCATGGCCGAGGCCATGGCGACGGCCATTGAATTTCGCAGCAACGAATCGAGCAACCACGTGCGCCGCATCAGCGCCATCACCCGTATGTTTTTCGAGACAGAGCTCGGCAGTGACCTGACACAGGAGGAGATCGACCAGATAGCGACCGCCGCCATCATGCATGACGTGGGCAAAATATCCATCCCCGACGATGTGTTGAACAAACCGGGCCGCCTCACCCCGGCGGAGTTCGTTGTCATGAAGCAGCATACGGTGCTGGGCGCCATGGTGCTGAAGAAGATTCCCCAGATGCGCAACCAGCCCTTCTACCGCTATGCCTACGACATCGCCCTGTGTCACCACGAACGCTGGGACGGCGGGGGCTATCCGCGCGGCATAAAGGGCGATGACATTCCCCTGTGGGCACAGGTTGTCTCCATCGCCGACGTCATCGACGCCCTCGTGAGCCGGCGCGTCTACAAAGACGCCATCCCCTTCGAGAAGGCCCGCAGCATGATTCTCAAGGGGGACTGCGGCGTCTTCAACCCTCGCGTCATCAGTATGTTCGAGCAGCTGTGCCCGGCGCTCAAGAAGCTCTACGCCGAGGCGGATGCCGACGAATAGCACGGAGAACCGATGGAGAACAGTCTTATTATCGCCGATGACGATGAGGTCTCCCGCAGGCTTCTGGCTGAGGTCTTCCGCAACCAGTACGACATAGTCGAGGCTGTCAACGGCAAGGAATGCCTCGCCTGGCTCGAGTACGAGGGCAATCGCGTTTCGGCCATCCTGCTCGACATTGTCATGCCCGAGATGGACGGCCTGGCCGTGCTTGAGGAGCTGCAACGGCGCAACCTCACAAAGGTTCTGCCCGTTTTCTGCATCACGGGCCACCGCAACCAGCAGGTGGTCCGCCGCGTCTACGAACTGGGCGCGATTGACTTCCTCACGAAGCCCATCTTCACCGACGTCATCGCGCGGCGCGTCAGCACGGTCGTCGAGCTTTTCGACATGCGCAAGAAGCTCGGGCGGCTCGTCGCCGTCCAGCAGCAGCAAATCGTGCAGCAGGAGGACACCTTTAAGAACCTGAACCGTGACATGGTCGAGGCCCTGCTCACGGCCATCGAGTTCCGCAGCAGCGAGTCGGGCGACCATGTGCACCGCATCAGCGCCATCACCCGCCTGTTCCTTGAGACATCCCTCGGCAAGGGGATGACCCAAAACCAGATAGAGCAGATTTCCACGGGTGCCATCATGCACGACGTGGGCAAGCTCTCCATCCCCGACTCCATATTGAACAAGCCCGACCGCCTGACCCCCTCCGAATTCATCATCATGAAGCAGCACACCACCCTGGGTGCCATGCTGCTGAAAAAGATCCCCCGGATGCACGCCCTGCCCTTCTACGGCTATGCCTACGACATCGCCCTGTGCCACCATGAGCGCTGGAACGGCCAGGGCTACCCCCGCGGCATCAAGGGCAGCGAGATACCGCTGTGGGCGCAGATCGTTTCCATCGCCGACGTCTTTGACGCCCTCGTGAGTCCGCGTGTCTATAAGAGAACCCGCACCCTGGAAGAGGCCGGAAACCTCATCCTCGACGGCGAGTGCGGCGTGTTCAACCCCGCCATCCTCGAAGCCTTCAAGAGAATTCGTCCGGGTCTGAGCGAGCTCTACAGCGAACATCCCCCGGAGACGGAGGATCTGACCCTGCTCAAGGCGAGCATAACCGGCGTGTAGGCGGTAACGGGGACGTGTTGCATTGATGGACATGAAACGCTAAAAGAACAACCATGGCAAACAGCCGTCTGCTTTTCCTCGTGCCCGCGCAGAGCGTTTCCGGAGTCTTTCCCAGATTGAGGGACGCCGGCTTTGAACTGGGTATAGCCGAGAATCTCAAGGGCGCTTCGGTCTTCATACGCAAGTCCGGCCCCGGGGTCATCTTCGCGCGCCCTGTCCTCCCCGGTTTCCGGGTTGAGGATCTGCTCGCCGTCGGCGCGGAGGACCCCAATTTCCCCGCTGTCATCGTCGTGACGGACAACGGCACCGCCGAGGAGGCGGAGCGCCTGCTCAGCCTGGGGGCCCGCGACTACTGGCTTGAGCCGCTCGATGCCGAGCGCATCATGGCTGTCGCCCGTTCGCCCCGCAAGCCCGTGGCGCCGCCGGACGCGACGACCTTGGGCGGGCACAGGCCGAAGACACCCGAGGGCCTCGGGCCCCGCATCGTCGGCAAGCACGAGAGCATCCAGCGTGTGCTGCGCCTTGCCAAGCAGGTGGCCGGCTCAAAGGCGACCGTGCTCATCATGGGTGAATCCGGCACCGGCAAGGAGATGTTCGCCCGCTACCTCCATGCCATGAGCAAAAGGGCGCGCGGCCCCTTCGTCGCGGTGAACTGCGCCGCCCTGCCGGAGCATCTGCTTGAAAGCGAGCTCTTCGGCCACGAGAAGGGGGCCTTCACCGGCGCCATTGCGCGCAAGCTCGGCAAGTTCGAACTGGCGAACGGCGGCACCATACTGCTTGACGAAATCTCCGAGATGGATCTGCCCCTGCAGGCGAAGCTTCTGCGCGTCCTGCAGGAGGGCGAGATCGACCGCGTGGGCGGATCCGAGACTGTCTCAGTCGACGTGCGCGTGCTCGCCACGACCAACCGGGACCTTGAGGAATGGGTGAAGGAAGGCAAATTCCGGCAGGATCTCTACTTCCGTCTGAATGTCATCCCCCTGCGGCTGCCCGCGCTGCGGGAGCGCGGCGACGACGTCCTCGACCTCGCGCGTTTCTTTGTCGACATGTACGTGCGCGAATACGGCCTGAGCGAGACGTCCATCGGCGATGCCGCGGTCAACTGGCTCAGGGAATACGCTTTTCCCGGCAACGTGCGCGAGTTGCAGAACCTGATGGAGCGGGCCGTCCTGCTCGCGAACGGCCGGCCCATAGAGCCCTGTCACTTCCTGCTCGAAAACGCCGAATGGCCGCTTTTTGAGGAGGAGGGGGGCGAGGATGCCGCAGAACCCGCTGAAAGGGCCGCCGAACCTGTCAGGCAGGCGCAGCCTGCCGTCGAACCCGGGCCGGGCGCGGCCTTTTCCGGGCCTGTCATCCCTCTGCACGAGATGGAGCGCATCATGATCATCAAGGGGCTGGAGGCGACCAGCGGCAACCGCACGCAGGCGGCGGAACTGCTCGGAATCTCCGTGCGCACCCTCCGCAACAAGCTCAATGAATACCGCGCCGCGGGCCGTCCGGTGGACTAGCCGCTGGCCTGCCGCTTTTCTTTCTTTATCCACCGTCAGCAGTGAAACGGCTTGTCCTGCGAGAGCAGGATGAGCTGTTCTGTTCTGTCCAGCAGCTCTTCGAGTAGTCCGCCGCCAGTCATGTGGCGGCCGAAGATGGCCATGCTGCGCTCCTGCAGGTCCTTTCGGTCGATGACGTGCGGGGCCGTCGGCCCGAGCGCCTCCGAAAGACGGTAGGTGAGCAGAAAGTCCTCGGCACCGCTCGCGAAGGTGTCGGCCATGCGCGAAAAATCCGCGCGGGTGTCCCGCCAGAGGGCGAGGGCCCGCGTGCTCGGTTCAAGGCTGACGGCGGTGCAGAGCGCCGTGTGCAGGTAGTTGAGCGGGGCGCCCGGGTAGCCCGAGCGCCAGCCCCACAGCCACGGTGTGCGCCTGACGCACAAATGGTGCAGCGCACCCGTGTCGAAAAGGGCCCGTGTGAGGCGCATGGCGCGCACGAGGGGTTCGGCCAGCTCGACGTCGGGCCAGGCGCAGGGAACTCCGTCGAGATTCCAGCTCGGCACCGTGGGCAAGGCGTCGTGCGATGCGTCTTTCTCTGAGGCGTTTCGGGGTGTTATCGCCAGAGCCCGCGGGGCCGCGCCGCCCGAGAGTTCGTCCAGAAGCTCGCGAAGCCAGCTGTTGGCCTGCGGGCTGTCGGGCGTTTCGAGGTGGGGGTAGCTCAGTACGTAGCGGCCCTTGCCGAAGCTGCCGCTGATCATGAGGGGGCGGTTTTCGAGAAAGCGTGCCGAGAGATCGGCCCCGTAGACCGTGCGCCACATCTCAATCACATGGGGCGGTATCGTTGAAAGAGGCAGGTCGGCCAGCCAGAAATCCGCATCGGGATGCAGGCAGGTGGCGAGTATCTCGACGTCGCTCCCTTCCTGCGGCGAAAAGCGGCCCGGCCACCAGACGGGCAGGGAAAGCTCGCCTTTGACGGTGACGGCGCGCAGATGGCCTGAGATGAGGTGCTGCAGACGTTCGGGGTAGCCCTCGCGGCTCCAGGGGCACAGGCCCAGACTTGTGCCCGCGTCGCGGCTCTTGAGGCCGAGGCCGGCCCCGCCGCAGATGCCGAGATAGCCACCGCCGCCGGCCACGAAGGCGCGTATCGCCTGCATGCCCCTGCGGCCGAGCGCCCTGGCCTTCAGGGCGGCGCTGCCGCCGGGCACGAGCAGCATGGCGGCCGGGGGGGAGTCTGCGGGCTTGCCTAAAAGGATGCCATCGGCTATTTCTAAGCCCTTGGACAGCCGGCAGGCGTAGCCCAGCGTTTTCAGGGCGCGCCACGCCATGAGCCCCCATATGCGGGACGTGTCCCACAGTATATGCACCGTACGTTCGGTTGTCATGCCGGACAGTATCATCGCCTTTCACGGAGAATGCAAGATGGCGGATACACTCCCCAAGGGTTACGAACCCAAAGATGTCGAAGATCGGTGGCGCGCCCACTGGGAGCAGGAGAAGACCTTCACTCCCGATCCCTCCGCGCCCGGAGAACCTTTTTCCATCGTCATCCCGCCGCCGAACGTCACGGGCGCCCTGCACATCGGCCATGCCCTGAACCTGACGCTCATCGACGTGCTCTGCCGCCACGCTCGGCAGAAAGGCAAGAACGTGCTCTGGGTGCCCGGCACGGACCACGCCGGCATCTCCACGCAGAACGTCGTGGAGCGCGCCCTCGCCAAGGAGGGCAAGACCCGGCAGGATCTGGGCCGCGAGGCCTTCATCGACCGCGTGTGGGAATGGCGGGCCGACTACGGCCACAGGATTCTCGACCAGATCAAGGCGCTCGGCTGCTCCGTCGACTGGACGCGCCTGCGCTTCACCATGGACGAGGGCCTTTCCAAGGCCGTGCGCAAGGTTTTCGTGCAGCTCTATGACGAGAGCCTCATCTACAGGGGCGACTACATCATCAACTGGTGCCCGCGCTGCCATACGGCGCTCGCCGACGACGAGGTGGAGCACGAGGATTCCAGGGGCCACCTCTGGAGCATACGCTACCATCTTGAGGACGGTTCCGACTCCGTCGTCGTCGCCACGACCCGCCCCGAGACCATACCCGGCGACACGGCCGTCTGCGTCCATCCCGACGATGAGCGCTACAGGCACCTCGTCGGCAAGACGGCCGTCGTGCCCGGCGTCGGCCGCCGCGTCCCCATCATCGCCGACAGCTACGTCGACCGCGAGTTCGGCACGGGCGCCCTCAAGGTCACGCCCTGCCACGACCACAACGACTGGGCGCTCGGCCGCACGCACAATCTTGAGTTCGTGCAGGTCATCGACGAGAACGGCGTCATGAAGGAGGCTGCCGGCCCCTACGCCGGGCTGACCAAGCAGGCCTGCCGCGAGAAGATCGTGGCCGACATCGAGGCCGCCGGCGACCTGGTGAAGGTCGAGGAGCTGCAGCACGCCGTCGGCCACTGCTACCGCTGCCATACGGTGGTGGAGCCGCATGTCTCCGCGCAATGGTTCGTGGCCGCCACCAAGCTGGCACCGGCCGCGCGCGCGGCCGTGCCCGAACTGACGCGTATCTTCCCCGAAACGTGGCTCAAGACCTATTACCACTGGCTCGACACCATACGCGACTGGTGCATCAGCCGTCAGATCTGGTGGGGCCACCGCATCCCGGCCTGGACGTGCGCGGGCTGCGGCAAGCTCATCGTCGCCGTCGAGGATCCCTCGCAGTGTCCGCACTGCGGCTGCCGGGAGCTCAGGCAGGATGAGGACGTGCTCGACACCTGGTTCTCCTCGGCCCTGTGGCCCTTCTCCACCATGGGCTGGCCCGACGATACGAAGGAGCTTGCCCGCTGGTATCCGACGAACGTGCTTGTCACGGGCTTCGACATCCTTTTCTTCTGGGTGGCCCGCATGATGATGATGGGCTTGCACTTCATGGGCAAGGCCCCCTTTGCCCATGTCTATCTGCACGCGCTTGTGCGCGATGCCGAGGGCCACAAGATGTCCAAGTCCAAGGGCAACGGCATTGACCCGCGCGAAATGATCGAGAAATACGGCTGCGACGCCCTGCGCTTCACCCTCACGGCCTTCGCCGCGATGGGCCGCGACATACGCCTTTCCGAAGAGCGCATCGAGGGCTACCGCCACTTCGTGAACAAGGTGTGGAACGCCTCGCGCTTCGCCATGATGAATCTCGACGAGGCGGCCCCCGCCCCCGTCCGGCTCGACACGATCGAGGGCCTGCACCATCAGTGGATCCTGCACCGCCTTGAGGCGGTCAAGGCCGAGATGGACAGGGCCCTTGAGGAGTACCGCTTCAACGACGCCGCGCAGGCCGGCTACAAGTTCCTCTGGAGCGAGTTCTGCGACTGGTATCTTGAGCTCATCAAGCCCGACATGCAGGCCGGCCAGGAGCGCAAGGCCACGGCGCAGTACGTGCTGTGGACCGTCCTGCGCGAACTGCTTGTTCTGCTGCACCCGATAATACCCTTCGTCACCGCCGAGATATGGGCCGCTCTGCCCGTCGCGGCGGGCGAAAAGGCGACGGATATCGCTCTTGAGCCCTATCCCGCAGCGCGCCCCGGCTGCGTGCGCCCCGACGAGGCCGCCCGCATGGAGCTCATCCAGGGCGTGATTGTTGCCGTGCGCACCATCAAGGCCGAGCTGAACATCAGTCCGGCCCGCAAGGTGCATCTCCTGCTCCAGCCCGTGGATGCGGTTCAGATGGCCCTGCTTGAGGCGAACCGCCACATGCTCGAGACCCTCGCCCGCCTTGAGACGCTCGATATGCAGCTCGACCTCGAGGCGCCCAAGGCCTCGGCCTCGGCCGTTGTCCTGGGCTGTCAGGTCATCGTTCCCCTGCGGGGCACGGTCGATCTGGCCGGGGAGATGACGCGCCTCGACAAGGAACTTGCCAAGCTCGAAAAGGACATCATCGGCGTGAACAAGAAGCTCCAGAACGAAAACTTCGTCTCGCGCGCCCCGGCCACCGTGGTCGAGGCCGAGCGCGAGCGCGCGGCGCGCCTTGTCGATTCGAAGACGAAGCTCGAGGCTCTGCGCGCCCGTTTCGTCGAGGCTATGGCCGAAGGATAGCGTCGCGCCGTCAGACGGTCTCTTGTGCGTCGTCCTGTGTTCGGCTATGAGGCACTGAGAAAGAGCGGCCTCCTTGCCGAGAGGAGAGGATGCCGGGTAATCCTGAAATCATAACGCGGGGGCTCTGGCATGTTGCGCGTACTTCTTTCGTCCTGCGTGTGCTTCCTTTTCCTGTTTTCCGTGATGCCCGTAACGGGCTGGGCCAGGGGAGACAAAGGGCTGGAAAATGGGGGCGTCGGGGAATTCGACCTCGGCCAGATCGATGCGACGGCTTTCCTGCCCAAGCCTCCGGACGCCGGCAGCCTCCTTTTCCAGTACGACAAGCAATGCTATGAGAAAGGCAAGACGTTGCGGCAGGACCCGGAGATCGTCCGTCAGGCAGCCGAGGCCGCTGACACGCACATTCTGCCCGAGTTCTTTTCCGAAGCGTTCGGCGCGGCCATCAGCAGGGATCATCTGCCTACGCTCAGAGGGCGAATTCTCGCCGTCAGGGCTGGCTTGTCAAGGCGCTTGTCGAATACAAGCTTGACTGGGGCGTCCCCGGCATTTTCGGCTGGTACGCCAGCGGCGACGACGGCAACATGAAAAACGGTTCAGAGCGCATGCCGAGCATCGCGGGCAAGTCCAGATTCACCAGCTTTTCCGGATACGGCGGCCTTGACTGGGGGGCCAAGAAGGGCATGGTCGAATGGCAGGCCGACGCCTACTCCGGCACATGGGGCGTTGGTCTGTAGCTGCGGGATGTGA
>JAILMX010000200.1 GCA_024692205.1 Desulfovibrio sp.
AGCTCGACCGCGCCATTCTTTCGCTGGCGCAGCTCAAAAAGCGCGGCGGTGGTTGGGATATGTCCAACGTGGTGACGGAGGCCCTGCGCATCATCGGTAAAGCTGACGCAAGGGATACCAGCGTATCCATGCTCATAGGGCAGAACTCGCTGATGCAGGGCATGAACGACGCCGCCAACGCGAAGAAGAGCGTGCAGGCCGTGGCTCTGACCATGGAGAACGCAACGCCGAAGGAAATTGCCGCCCGATTCGCGCACATGGCGAAGGCGGCGGGGCGCCCCGGAGAGGGCAGCACGCAGGGACTGCTCGGAATTGCGCCTGAAAGCAACAGCCCCGCAACGGCTTTTGTCGAGGCGTTCTTGGAAACCATTGCGACGGTGGACGGAAAGCCGGTGAAGGCCTTCGACCCCGAAAAGAATGAGAAGCACGCGGCGATTGCCTTTGCGTACAAACACGGTGGCCGTGGACATTCCATCACTGCGGCCCAGGGCGCCATTGAAAAGCTCTTGCACAAGAAGAAGATCACACCGGAGAATCGGGAGATGTTGCGCGGCTACCTGTCTGCGCTCGGTCCGCTCTCCGGCACTGTCGCCCTGTACCCGCCGAAGCTTGGGCAATTCTTCTCGTATCAGCCTGGACAGGATTTGTTCCAGACCGCCTACCACGGCACGCCGCACAGGTTCGACAGCTTCACCCTTGACCACATCGGCGAAGGCGAGGGCGCGCAGGTTCACGGATGGGGGTTGTACTTCACCGCAAACAAGGAAATTGGCGACAAGCGATACCGTGAAAGATTGCTGAATAGAAAACGTTCTGATTATGTAATCACGGAAAATGGCAATCCTGTTTCAAGTGAAGCTACCAACATAATCAATTCGGAGTTGGGCGGCTCTGTTCTATATGAAGCGGCAATAGATGGAAAACAAGATCTATTCAGAAAGGCAGTCAGGAATCATATCGAATATCTTAAAAAAGGAGATACTATTGGAAATGATATTATAGATGTTATTACAAAAGCCATTGCAAAGATTGACGACAATCCAAAATTGTCAATCTCAAAATTTTTGTCAGAAGTCCCAAGTGAAGAAAAATACCGCTTTGAAACACTTGTGCATGGCGCAAGGAGATTGGCAAAAAACGAGGGACGCAGAGCAACAATAGCAGATGTTAGGAAAATGTGTGTTCAGCATAGAGCGCCATTTCTGAAACAGCGAGAACAATATCTAGCGGAAGCCGCAGAATTGGAAAAACTGGATGTTGATTCGCTGAACATTAAGGAAAACGAGGGGCAGCTTTTTGAGGTCGATATTCCCGAAAATGACGTTTTGCTGGATGAGCAAAAGTCTTTTGAGGAACAGCCTAAAGTAGTGCAGGAGGCCTTTTTAGCAGCTAGAAAAGAATTTGGCGACAACACGCCTCTTCGATACATACCAGACCATGCAAAATCTGGCGAGGGAATGTATGCCTACCTGAGAGACACACTCGGTTCTGACAAGGCTGCTTCTCTCTGGCTTAACGATCATGGCGTCAAGGGTATTACATACGAGGGGCGAATTGACGGTCGCTGTTTTGTCGTATTCGATGACAAGGCAATCGGCATCCTCAACACGTTCTATGCCCGCAACGCCGCCAATGGAAAAGCTGAGGTCGCCGGCAGTATCACGCCTCTCGACGATCAGTATTTCATCCGCCTCATGCGGGGCGCGAATCTGTCGACGCTGGCGCATGAATCGGCGCATGCCATGTTCTTGCACATGCGCAGTCTTGTGATTCGCGGGCAGGCCGATGAAAGGCTCGTGCGTGATTACGAGACGTTGCAGAAATGGACCGCGCAGCTCGACGACGACGCCGTGCTCAAGAAAGAGTACGACACCTATCAGAAGGACGCATACGGGGGCAGGGCGTTCGAGGAACTGACGGCCGATGAAAAGCTTGTGGTCCGCGAGACGGCGGCCCAGGAATGGCTGGCGCGCGGCTTCGAGGAATATCTGCGGGAAGGCAAGGCACCGACGAAGAATCTTGCTGGCATCTTCCGGCGCTTCGCAAAATGGCTGACGCGGGTGTATCGGACGCTGGCAACGCTCAATATCTCCGTGCCGGATGACGTGCGGGCCGTGTTCGATCGCATGCTTGCCTCGGAAGAGGACATAGACGCGGCGGCCGAAGCGCGCGACGTGAAAGAGGCATCTGCCGGCATACTGGATGCTCTTGGCCTCCAGGGCGCTGACCGTTTGCAAGTGCAGGGCATGATACAGGACGCGAAGGATGCGGCGGCCGAATCCCTCCGCAGGGAGCGCCGGAAGGAATTCATGGAAAAACGGGAACAATGGGAGAATGAGGCCGAAGAGGAAATGGCTGACGATCCCGTGTACAAGGCTCGCGAGAGCATGCGCAAGCGGCCGATCTCCTATTCTACCCTTGCAGATGTGTACGGCGAAGATATGGCAAAGGCCCTGGCGAAGAAGTTGCCCGGCTCCGTGCAGCGCGATGAGAATGTGAAGGCCGACGCAGAGGCGCCGATGAATCCCGAAGAGCTGGCTCTTGCCATGGGCTTCGAGAATGCGGGCGAGATGGTCCAGGCAATCCTTGACAGGCCCGGCAAGACCGAGCGGAAAAAGGAGCTTGTGGCACAGAAGGCACGCGAGGCAGCCGACAAATATGATCCCGACGACTTCCTCTTTGAGCAGGAAGGCCTTGCCGAGCAACAGGACAAGATAGGCGAGGCCCTATACAGGATGGAAGAATCGGGTCGGACGCAGGCGGGGGCGCCCGTGCAGGGCAACGGGGCGCGCGCCGTGCAGCGTGTGGGGCGCGACCAACTGCGCACGCTCGCCGGAGAATGGCTGGACGCCAAGTCTGCCAAAGATGCCACGTCGCCTCACATGTTCCGGCTGGCGTCGGCGAAGGCCATGCGAGAGGAACGCAGGGCAATCCTGGCGCATGATTGGGCTGCGGCCATCAAGGCGAACTGGCAGGCGAGAATCAATCTTGAACTGGCGCGGCAGGCGGCTGAACGACGTGATCTCGTGCTCAAGATTGCGCGGGGGGCAAAGCGTTTCGTCGTGACAGACAAGGCCGATACGGGTGCGCGCTATGGCGTGTTCTGTCTCTCCATGCTTGGCAAGCTGTTTGATCCGACGACGAAGATGCTGGCGAACGCCGGCGACAAGACACATGCCGATGTGGTGACGTTCTTAGACCGCATGCAAGAAGAGGGGTACTACACGGCCGACGCAGGCATTCCCGATACGCTTTTCCGTGGCGAGCCGAAGGCATGGCGGGAGCAGGCCTGGACGGATGTGCAGCCGCGTCTGGAGGCTATCGCCGTCATCATGCACATTGAGCGGGCAAGCCGGAAGGCGAATGATGAGCTCAATAAGGAGTCCTGGCGGGCAGAGATGGACGCGATCGCTGACAGCATCCTCTCGCTCAACTCGCACCGCGAGCCGGACGCTATGGCGCCGAAAAGCACCATCCTTGGCAAGCTCAAGGGGTATCATGCCGAACACCTCAAGGCCGATACCATAGCCCTCTTGCTTGACGGCGATCAGGATATGGGGCCGGCATGGCGCGCCATTATCCGCCCGATCAA
Source organism: Desulfovibrio sp. (assembly GCA_024692205.1). Classification (GTDB taxonomy): domain Bacteria; phylum Desulfobacterota; class Desulfovibrionia; order Desulfovibrionales; family Desulfovibrionaceae; genus Desulfovibrio. The sequence continues at coordinate 3,593 of JAILMX010000200.1, forward strand.
CCAGGCGACGTGGAAACGCAACGAGCGCATGAAGGAGGAGGGCGACAAGCTGCGCAAAATCTTCTCCGTCTATAGTCACAAGGAACTCATGGAAATGCGCGGCAAGCGCATATTCGTGCGCGAGCTGAACAAGGCGATAACGAAGGAGCAGATGATCGCTATACTGCTCAACTGCGGCAACGAATCGAACAAGGACCGCCTCATGCGCGGCAACAATTTGACCGAGGAGCAGATACAGGCCGTCATTGACAAGCTGGACGAGCGAGGCGTGCGCTTTGTGCAGAATATCTGGGATTACTTCGAGACGTTCCGCAAGGAATCGTTCGACATTGAGGAACATCTGGCGGGTGCGAGGCCGAAGGCAATACCTGCCTCTCCGGTCGTGACAAAGTATGGCATTCTCCGGGGCGGCTATTATCCCGTTGCGTATGACTCGCAGGCGAGCTCAAAGCCGATCGACACCGAAAGCATCGGTTCCGTCACCGGCAGCATGTTCCCTGCGGTCGACCACGGCTCCATGAAGTCGCGCACGGCAATGGGTCTCGGCACGGCGCTCAATCTTTCGCTGGACGTTGTGCCGCAACACGTCACGAAGACCTTGCACATGATCGCCTTCCGCGAGCCTGTGCAGAAAGTGGCGCGCGTCTTGAATGACCGTGCCGTAAACGCGGCAATCGAAAGCACGGCAGGCGTGGAACAGGCAAAAGCCCTCAAGGATTGGCTGCACTACGTTGCGGGCGAAAGGCCGGCGAACAACGGCTTTTTGAGGCGTCTTGCCGGCGGCCTGCGAAAGAATACAGCCCTCTTCACCATGGGCTTTAAGCTGACGACCATGCTGGCGCAGATGACGGGGTTGCTGATTACTGTCAGCGAGATCGGCTTGAAATGGACGCTGCTTGGCGTTGGCAAGGCCGCCATGAATCCCTTGGCGACTTGGCGCTTCATATCGAGCATGTCACCAATGATGCGCAACCGTATCAACGCGGTCGATCGCGACGTGTACGAAGCAAGTCAGAAGATGCTGGAAACCGGCAGTCGCTTTGCGGTGCTGGACGTGCCGAAGCGCATACAGGCCTTGATGGAGAAGAAGGCTTTCCTTCCCATGGCGTTCGTGCAGATGTCGTTCTGTGATGCGCCAACATGGATGGGCGCATACCACAAGGGCCTTGAGATGTTCGCAGGGGACAGGCAGCAGGCAGCCGAATATGCTGATACCATCGTCGAGCGGACGCAGGTCGGCGGTGCTGATAAAGACCTGGCTGGTGTGCAGCGAGGTGACAATCTGCAAAAACTTGTCTCGATGTACTACAGCTTTTTCTCAGCTCTCTATCAGGTTGCGGCAAGGCGTAGCACCATGCTCAAGCGCAGACGAGATGCGGCTTCTGTCTACAGGCTGGCAACTTTCATGCTGTTGGCCTTGATGGCGGAGCCTGTGCTTTCCGCTTTGCTGACAGGGCACGGCCCGGAGGACGACGAAGAGCCGATTCCATGGGCGATCAAGGAAATGTTCTTTCAGCCGTTCAATATGTTCATCGGTGTGCGCGATCTCGCAAGTATTGCCAAGAGCAAGGCCGATGGCTTCGACGGGAAGTATCGCCCGTCGGCGGCACTCGATTCCTTCAATTCCATTGCCAAATTTGTTTTTGACATGCACAAGGCAATCAGCGAAGGGAACGCAGACGCTAAGGAACTCACCGTGGAGGGCGGCAGGGCTCTCGGCCAGGCGACCGGCTGGGTGGCTTTTGATTCGCAGATGATGCTGATGCTTGAGAACTTCTGGAGCTGGCTGGACGGGAGCAATCCCGATATGGAGCTGGCGGACATCCTGAAGAAGCGGAAGAAGAAGTAGGCGCAGGAGGGAGCCCCGGGGAAACTCGGGGCTTGTTTGGGGATGGCATCTTGCGTGAAACGTGTGTGAAAAGCGCGTGTAAAATCGTGTGTAGATGTACAGAGAAAACACGCGTGAAGTGGCTCTGTTCAAGGGTTTTGTGCTCTAGGGCACGCCCTCTCAAGCCGCTAAGACGAGTTCAAATCTCGTTGGTGACGCCAAGAGAATCAAGCATTTACGAGCGTATGCTCGTAGGTGCTTTTTCTTTTACATCTCCTCTTAGCGACTCAAGAGATCCGCATCCATCGCGAGACCGACAGCGTCAGCTCATTCTGTGGAGGACTCGGTTTCCAGTTTTTGGGTGGCTAAAAAACAGTGAACCCCGGCCCAAGATGAGCCGGGGTCGTAAGACTACGTCCGTATCACAGATAGCACCTAATCGCTCTAGGGCAGCTTCATGCCCAGCAACTTTTCAGCGTTTTTGCGGAAGAATTTTTCCTTATGGGCGTCTGAGAAGTTGAATCTGTCAATATCGTTGACTGCCTGTTTCAGGTTGTAGCAGGGATATGCCGAGCCGAAAAGGATGCGTTCGCCGTCAAGCCAGCGCATGGCCTCGCTGTACATTTGGTTCCCCGGAGCGTCGGGGTTGAGCATATATAAATCCGGCAGGAGCCAGATATTGGGCTGAACAATGCACAGATTGACAACGTGCAGTATCCACGGGTAGCAGGCGTGCGCAAGCACGATTTGCAGTTTCGGAAAATCCTGTGCCACACGCTGAGCGGCCGCCGGGTTGGAGTAATCCAGGTTGCCCTGGAAAAAGCTCATGGTCAGCACGAGCGGAACGCCTGCTTTTTCAAGTCGGGCATAGATTGGGTAGAGCACATTGGCGTCCGCGAAGCGCGGAGGCATACAATACGCCGGCTCCATGGCAATGCCCTTAAAGTTCATCGCCAGGCAGCGTTCAAGTTCGTCCATGGTCGCGGCAACGCCACGCGACACGTCGAGGCTGCCGAAGGGAATGATACGGTCTGGAAAGGCCGTTGCCATGTCGTGGATATCGTCATTGGGAACAGAAGCGGTATCGTCGGGCACTTGGCGCCCGATGATGACGCCAGCGCTGATACCCGCCTCGTCCATTTCTTTCCAAAAGAGGTCAATGGATTTTTCACGGCCGGCTTGCGTAGGAATGCCGTGCCATTTCTGCGGGGAACCTTCATTGCACACAGGGCTGTAGATGCCGAGGTTCTTAAAGCTCTTGTAGGGTGGGCGTAGTCGGAAATCAAAAATCTTCATAGAATGCTCCAGCGGGTTAGAAGTTACTCACGATAGTAATACCCCTCTTTATCCTTGAAACGGATGCAAGTCAAAATGTTGAGGGTGATGCACAGTATGAATATGATAATACGCCTATATTATTAAATGAATCATTGCTGCAAAGATGATGGAGCCTGCGAATGTCAACGGGAATCGACGCCGAATGATGACAATGCGCTGCGGGTTGGTAGTAAGGGGATATATTTTCGCGTACAAGGGGATCTACCGTCCGCACAGAATGGTTTTGGTTTTTTTGCCCCAGACGAGAAATACAAACGCCGGCACGTTGGTGCGTACCGGCGTTGCCCCCCGAAAGATAGCGATCTTCCGGCCCCGGACACCCATTCCGGGGCCGGAAAATCTTGTGGGGAGGGAGTATGTGCTGCTACATGCGAGCCGGGGGCGTAGCCCCCGGCATCGTTTATGCAGCCATTGTGCTGAAAAGTTCCTGCGCGTTGTTGTTGGCGGGGTTGGCGCCCAGCACCGTTTCCAGAATCTCGCGGGCTTCGTCGCCGCGGCCGAGGGAGATCAGGCAACCGGCCATAGTCACGCGAATGGCTTCGGTTTCGGTTTCCGTCTCCAGCGCTTTCTCCAGATAGGGCAGGACGGCTTCTATCCGGTTGAGCTGGTATGCTTCACGCACGAGGCAGTTGAGAGCCACTATGTTGTCGGCGGCGAAATCCAGAGACTTCGCGAACCAGTGGAACGCATCCTCATGAGAACCCTGTTCCATGTACACCAGACCGATACCGCAATAAGCCTTGTCGGATGCTTCAACAGCGGCGGCCTTCTGGTAG
>JAILMX010000221.1 GCA_024692205.1 Desulfovibrio sp.
CCCATGTCCCTATCCATGCGTGGTCGCGCTGGGCGTATTCCGTCTCGGTGTTCTTGAGGCGCCGCTCTCCGCCCGCCATCTTGAGCTTGACGACCTGCGCGGTGCCCGTCTTGCCGCCCATTTCTGCGTCGCCGCGCGAGACGACCTTGGCCGTGCCCGTGGTCGCCGTGCGGTGCATGGCGTTCACAATAAAATCCAGCGTCTTCTTCGAGCAGGGCAGACGGCGCATGACCTCGCGCGGGGCGTCGTCGAGAAGCTGCGGCTTGAGCATGTCGCCGCCGTTCAGAAGGGCGCAGATGTAGGTCGCGATCTGCACGGGCGTCACCAGCGTGTAGCCCTGGCCGATGGAGACGTTGTATGTATCGCCGCGCACCCACGGGCGGTTGAAGCGGCGCTTCTTCCACTCCCGCGACGGCACGAGGCCCGAGCGTTCATGCGGCAGATCTATGCCCGTGACGCTGCCGAAACCGCACTCCTTGGCGAACTTCTCGAGCTTGTCGATGCCGAGCCTCTCGGCCATGATGTAGAAATACACGTCGCAGGAGTGGATGAGCGCGTGCTCAAGATCCACGCTGCCGTGGCCGCCCCTGCGCCAGCAGCGGAATATCTGATTGCCCAGCTTGACCTGGCCCGGGCAGAAGACGCTGTCGTGCGGAGAAACGCCCGATTCGAGCAAAAAGGCCGCCATGAGCAACTTCCAGACCGAGCCCGGCGGATAGACGCTCTGAATGGCGCGGTTCTGAAGGGGAAAACGCTTGCTCGTGCGCAGGGCCTCCCAGTCGCCGCGGGAGATGCCGGCGGCGAAGAGATTGTTGTCGTAGGAGGGCGAGGTGACAAGCGCCTTCAGCTTGCCCGTATCCGGCTCCATGACGACCACGCAGCCGGCCTCTCCGCCCAGGGCATCCCAGGCGGCCTGCTGCAGATCGCGGTCAAGGGAAAGCCTGACCTCGTGCCCGCCGAGGGGCTCGTCGCTCATCTTCTTGCCGAGCACGCGCGCGAGCGCGTCCACCTCGACTTCGTAACGCCCCTTTCTGCCGCGCAACATCCGCTCGATCGTGAGCTCAAGCCCCTGCTTGCCGATGAGATCGCCCATGGCGAGCGAGGGATCCTTCTCCATCTCATGCTCGTTCGCCTCGGCGACGTAGCCGAGCACGTGGGCGAAAAGCTCCCGCTCGGGATAGTTGCGCTTCGTCAGAACAACGATCTCAAGGCCCGGCCACGAAATGAGCTCGGACTGTATGCGCGCCATCAGGTTGAAATCGATGTCGGTGATCATGCGCAGGGGCTCGTAGGCCTTCACCTTGAAACGGTCCTGATGGTACTTCTCCCATATCTGGGGCAGGGGTATGCCCGTCCAATAGCTGATCTGGGCCATGGTCGCGGGTATGTCGGGGCAGTCCTCCCGGACGAGCGAAAGGCCGTAGGCCGTGCGGTTGTCGGCGAGGACGCTGCCCCCGGCGTCGAGGATGCGGCCGCGCGGCGCCAGGATGTATTCCTGCCGCATGCGGTTCTCGATGGCCTGACGGGCGAAATCCTCGCCGCGCTGCATCTGCAGATACCAGAAGCGCACGACCATGATGAAGAAAAGAAGGCCGACCAGGGCCTGCAGCAGGAAGACGCCGCCTCGCGGGGGCTGGTAGCGCTCGTTCTCGACCTGTATCTTGAGCCAGCCGGCCTTCTTGAGCCCGGCGCGCTTCTGCTCGACGGGGGGGGTCTCGTTATTCTTCGGCATGTCCGGCCTTCGGGCGCAGCATGGCGCACAATTTCCACATGAAGGGCACGTAGGCCGCCTGCAGGAGGCAGGCGTCCATGGTCGCGTTCATGTCGAAAACGATTCCCCGCACGGGCGCCTGCAGCCACTGAAGGCCGTAAAGCGCCGCGCCGAGTACGGCGGAGAGCGCAAACACAAATATGAAATTGCCGGCGGGGAAGAAGCGGCGGCCGAGTCGGTAGCAGATGACGACCGCGAGGTACCAGAGCACGCTGCCCCCGAAGGGGCTTGAGCCCATGCCCTCCTGCAGGAG
>JAILMX010000232.1 GCA_024692205.1 Desulfovibrio sp.
GCATACGCGGATGCGCCGGGCAATGCCTTTTTCCGGAGGAGGATTTGCCTTTGGCCGGTGCAGGGGATAGTCTGAATCCTGCCAGTGTGCCGCGCGAAGCGGCATTTTCCGAAGCGTCAGTCAACAAAGGAGTCGCCATGGCCCTGTCGTATGCGGAAATGGAATCCATCCTCATGGAATCTCTGCGTCTTTACCATCATCCCGTCGCCGTGACCTTTCTTTTCAGCGATGAGGCGGTCGATGCCTTTTGCGAAGCGACCCCAACGGTTGTTCCCGTAAAACCCCTGACCTTCTGCCAGTGGGAGATAGCCGCTCGAATGCAGAAGAAGACCGTTCTCGGCACGAAGGAGAAACTCTTCTGCACGAACGCCCAATGCGGCTTTGGCTGGCACGCGATCGACGAGGGAGAGGTCGCCTCGCAGCTGAAATACTGCGTGGATGCCGATCAGGCCCGGCGTTTTCTTGAAAGCAAGCCCCGCATGAAGCCGGGCGAGCTCAAGGCCGTCGGCGTCGGCCCGCTCGGGCAGGCCGCCCTGCCCCCGAGCGTCGTGCATTTCTACTGCGATTCGCTGCAGGCCTACCATCTGGCCGTGGACTACATGGCGAGCACGGATACCCACCCCCTGCCCACGCAGATACTGATGAGCTCGTCCGCCTGCGGCGGCAGCGTGTGGAGCTGGCAGAACAGCCGCTTCAATTTCTGCCCGCCGTGTTCCGGCTCCTACAACGCGGGCAAGACCGAGCGTGGCGAGATGAATGTCTTCATCCCCGGCGAAAAGATCGAAGGCGTCGTGCAACGCCTGCTCGCGCGCACAGGCAAATCGGGCTCAGCCTCCATCACCAGGCCAGGCGACCCCTTCCCCGGTGGCGATATTTGCAAGAACTGCCCCCTCATCGTCTTTAAAAAGGGCGGCGAGGCCTGCGGGGCCTGCGGAAAACAGTGATATAAGAAGGGGCGCGGGAAGTAGTCGTCCCGCGCCCCATGGGCCTGTGAAATATCCGGCGTGCTAGCCGGTGATTTCAAGGGCGTTGAAGAAATAGCCCATCTCGAAAGCGGCGGTTTCCGGCGCGTCGGAGCCGTGCACGGAGTTCGCCTCTATGCTCTGGGCGTACTTTTTACGGATGGTGCCCTCTGCGGCGTTGGCGGGATTTGTGGCGCCCATGATTTCGCGGTAGCGGCGGATGGCGTCGTCACCCTCAAGGATGGAGCAGACGACAGGGCCGGAGGTCATGTATTCGGTCAGGCTGTTGAAGAAGGGCTTCTCCCTGTGGACGGCGTAGAAGCCTTCGGCCTGGGCGCGGGTCATGCGGATCTGCTTCATTGCCACGATTCTGAGGCCGGCGGCCTGAATCATGGCGAGGATTTCGCCCTGCAGATTGCGGGCGACGGCATCGGGTTTGATGATGCTGAATGTGCGTTCCATGGGTATCTCCTGTACGGTGTGTCGCGTCAAAAAAAGAGCAGCAGGGCGGCAATGTATCCAAAAAAGGGGCGTTGTGCAAGGTACGCCCTGAGGGTCGCCTTTTCCTTTTCATGGTTTTGCGGTAACACTGGCCCATGGCTGTACATACCGACGATCCCCGATGGCTTGCCTGGCGCAGGCTGCGTTCGTTTCAGAATTGTTTCGGCAGGCTGAGCGCCGTATGCCTGCTCCTGGCCGTCCTGGCTCTTCTTGACGGCCTGCAGGGCGTCATGCGCTCGGGCACGGAGCAGATCGACCTGATCCCCGGCGAAAGCGAGGCCGTTTCCGGTTCCTGTCCGTTCAAAAACCCCGTTGTGAGCGACGTGCGCGTTACCTTCAGCCCTGCGGAGGCTCCCCTGCGCTTTGCGTTTGAGGCCTTCTTCGAAGGCTACTGGGTGGGCAACGGCATGTGGCGCGGACAGGTCGTTGCCGATCCGGGCACGCCTCCCGGCACATGGCGCATGCGGGTGAATTTTCGCGGGGCATCCCTTCCGCCGGGCGTGGGCGAGTACGTCGTGCGCGTCTTTTCGGATGCGGCTGAACGGCAGGCGGCATCCCCTTCGTTTTTGCGCAGGTATTTCGGCGTAAACGCCTTCTGGCCCTTCGCCGTTGCTGTCGGGATGGGCATCGCGCTCGGCCTCGCGACCTATCTCCTTGGCCGCCGAATATTCCATCTTCAGGCGCGCATGAGCCTGTGCGAGATCTTCCGCACGAGTCCGACCGGCGCGGCCCCCTTCATGGTGTGGTGCGTCGCGCAGAACGGCTCGTGGCTCAGGCCGGGCGACCGTTTCCCCGTGTGTTCGCCCGAAGGGGAGCGCACCGGGCGGGCCGTCATACGCGGTATGGAGAAGATGACCGTTCAGCTGGAGATGGAGGAGGGGACGGCGGCCGTCGGCTGCCTCGTAGACCTTGACCCTCAGGGGTGACGAAAAAAGTTGCCCCCGGCTCGTACGGTGGCCGGGGGCACAATAACGAACCACGACCCGCAAGCCCCGAAAAGGAGCTAACCGTGCGTGCCGGTTCCGGTTGCTGTCCTCGCCAAAGCGGAACGGTTCGTGATCAAGCGCCGCGGAATACTACTATTCCCCCGTGCCCTGGCCCGACGTGTCGTTCGCAGGCTTTTTGGCGAACAGGGGCATGATGTCGTCATTCAGGCATCCGAAAAAGCCGGAAAACAAGCCCTTCACACCTCCCCACAGGGTCTTGAGGCCAAGAAGGAACAAAGAAAAAAGAATGACTATGGCCCAGACGGTGCCGTGGCGGTAGTTCCAGGCCTCGCTGTTGTAACCGGTCTCCATGATTTTTTCATGTGTGCTGGTGTCTGCCATGATTTTCCTCCGTCACGGTTTATCGCCTCGCGGCCGTTCTCATAGTGCCGCCATCATACCCGTAGCGCACGCGCAGTCAAGCGTCAGTAACCGCAGAAAGAATGAACTGTCAGCCGGTAACAGAAAAGCCCCTTGAAGAAACAAGGGGCCGTGAATTCTTCAGCGTCCCGCAGTCCAACCCGTCATCGCTATGCCCGGGAGGCTGGAGGGCGTTTTACGGCGCTGACAGGATGCTTCTCTTTTTCTTGCGTTACTTGATGTGAGGCAACTCTTCAAGTTCCGCGTTGGGACCGGTAAGTTTCAGCGTGCCGAGATCCGAAGGCGCTGTCACGTTCCGGATGAGCAGCGGTTCGTAGCCCTTCGCCCAGATGCAGATATCCCACTTTTTTTCATGAGGGGCGAGCACATCGATTCTGCCCGCGCCGTAAAAGGAGCCGTTTGCAATCGCATTGGCCAGAAACCACTTCTTTGGCGATTGTTTTTTCACCTGGATGTTCTCACCGAAGGACACACGCACGGTATTCTCGTTCCCATCCTCCAAGGGCTGGCCGGAGGGAGTCAGAACGATTGCCTTGATCCTTCTCGGCAGGGCGTTTTCCCGGGCGATGAGTTCGTTATCGCGAATCCCGCCGAGGGGCACATGCACGCCGCCCGGATAGGTTTTCTCCCGTTCCTCCCAGGCCTTCTGACGGCGCTGGCCTTCGATTTCACGATTTTTCGCCTTCTGCTGCGCCGTGCGCTGTGCGGTTTCGATATTGCGTCTCTCAACTGCCGCGCTGTCATTTTTGCCGGGCAGCTTCAGCACGCCCAGTTCCGAAGGCGAGGAGACCCCGCGCATAATCAGCGCCTCGTGGCCCGCCTTCCATGCAAACAGGTCGGCCTGCTTGCCTTCCGGATACCGCACCTTGAAGAGGCCGCCCTTGCTTGTTTTGCCCGTGCCTTCGCATTTGCCGCTTCCTGGCTGGGCGGAACTGTAGTACAGCACCATGCGTGTTTTTCCGTTTTCCCTCGCCTCCCTTTCCGCCTTGACCAGCCCGGTGCAGACGTAGATGGTCGCGCCGTCGAGAGCGGCGCCGTCCGGTCCCTGCACCGTTCCGGTGATGTAGGATTGCTGCTGCGCGGCGACAGCAAGGGGAATGCTGAGGAACAGGGCCGTTGTAACACTCAGGAGATGTTTTTTCACGATGGATGCTCCTTTTTGACGTAGGGGCGGCGCGATACGTCCGTCTGCCTGGCCGTCGCCGTACCGACTGGACCCTGTACGGCGCAAGAGTACGCGAAAAATGATTTGTGGCGTGAAGAATAAGTATGGGGGCAGGTTGGCGAAGTGTCAAGCGATGCTCTGTTCGGCAGCTTTTTCAACAACGGCATCTGTCGCGGCGTTGGCGCAGCGGGACGTGGCGAGCCGTGGGCAGCTATTCACGCATTCTCTTGCCGGGCAGGTTTGCAGAGGCGGCCTCGAACTGTTCTCAAAAGCCTGTCAGTTTTGCGAGGAGCCGCGTGATTTGCAAGCCGGCCTGTCATGCGCTATTCTGGACAAAAATTTGTAACCATCGCACCCAACGGAGGAAAACCCTATGCCGCACGCACTTGAATGGTCACGGGCCTACACTGGCAGGCTCTCCGAAGCCGACCGGGCGGCGCAGGCCG
>JAILMX010000166.1 GCA_024692205.1 Desulfovibrio sp.
TTCAAGAAGCACGGCACCATCAACAGATAACAAACGTTGGCGTATTTCACGGGTCTTATTCCAGAAAATATTGTCTTTTTCAAAATCATTGATAAACATTTTTAAGATGGGACTGCTTGGAATTTTGATATTGAGTTGTTCCTCGTGTATTATAATAATATTTGTTGCTTTCGCTTCTCAATTTTTTTTTAAACGGAATAATTTTGTCATTACGAACATAAATATACCGAAGTCCTGGAATCCACTTCTTTAAGAGCGTGCTGTAGGCTTGCTTGAAAAGCAGGGTAAAAGAATCCATACAATCTCCAGGGCATTTTTTCCAATCATCGGAGAGCTAGAGCGTGGTCCCGGTATAGCCGAGCAGCGTGTCCATCCTCTTCTCCAGAGCACGAGCATCCTCTTCCTTCTCGAAAAAGAAGGCACTCGTACCTGCGCAGGTCAGAACGACGAACTGCCACAGGTGCTTCTTCTCGTCGTAGAAAAGCTCGTACCCGGCGATATGCTCCAGGACGAGCTTCTGCTCGTGTTTTCGGTCGCTGATGCTGATGATGTTCATTCTCTGCCAGCCTCCCTGTGAAACTGCCACCGTCCCAAGGGGGCGGTGTCGACCTTCTAGGCGCTGCCGGCGCAACGCCTGCAGGACAATCGCTGATTTCGCGTTTGCAGCAGCTTTCGAACGGCAGGCGGAAACGCCCTGCCGACACAGAGAAGTGTGGGGCAGGAAAGCCAAAAAGACAAGAAATACTTGAGGTGCGCCTTGCAGGAAAACAGACAAGCGTTCGTCCTGCCAAGGCGGAGAATGATATAAAAATGAAAACCGTTTTCTTTTTTCTTGACATTTTCCCTAAACAGCTGCATATTCACTTCACGAGTTCCCAAGCACGAACCTCCACAAGGAATCGCCGTTCCTCTCAGTGCCGCAGGGAATGAACAGCCTGAGGCGCCCCCTCGCATCCCCTCGGGGGGGCGCTTCAAAAACACACGGAAACAGGCCCGGTTCGCCAGCCATCGGAAGCTGAGCCGGCGAAAAACCGGGCAATGCCATAGCCGGCAGCGCACCCCTCCACCTACGGCGTCGCCGGCAGCGCCCTCCTACCTCGGCCCCCGACGCAGCCGCGCCGGGGGCTTCGTCAGCTTTGCCCCGCCGCGCCGTTCCTTGCGGATACGGAAAAACTCGGATAGGGTATGCCGGCCAATGAGAAACGCGTCGCTGCGTAAAGGATGGCACCTCGGATACGCCCATCGCGCGCCGCCCGCATCGCCGGATCCGGCTCCCTTTTGATGTTGTGACCCCGGTATGGTTCCGGTTGCTTTTCGGCCTTTCTCCCTGAAACCTGAGGTGATCATGAAGCTGGACAATCTCAACAACGCAAAGCGCGAAGCCGCGCTCATCTCACTTCTGGCCGCGCTCGTCCTCACCGCTGTCAAACTGGCTGTGGGCCTCGCCACCGACAGTCTGGGCATATTGTCCGAAGCCCTGCACAGCGGTCTTGACCTGCTGGCCTCCGGGCTGACGATGCTGGCCGTGCATGTGGCCGCGCACCCGGCGGACGAGGGGCACGCCTACGGCCACGGCAAGGCTGAGAATCTGTCGGCCCTTGCGCAGACCCTTCTGCTCTTCCTGACCTGCGGCTGGATCGTCTGGGAGGGAGCGCACCGGCTCATGGAGGGCGGCAGCCCCATGCGACCATCGCTTTGGGGCGTGGGCGTCATGCTTCTTTCCATGGCTGTTGACATCAATCGGGTGCGCGTGCTGAGACGCGTTGCGCGGGAAAGCCAGAGCCAGGCGCTGGAGGCGGACGCCCTGCATTTTTCCACCGACATCCTTTCTTCCGCCGTTGTGCTGGCGGGCGTGCTGGCGGCGTGGCTGGCCGAGGCCATGCGCGTTCCCGCTCCGCTGGCCCGCGTACTGACGCAGGCTGACACCGTTGCCGCGCTGCTGGTGGCGGTCATCATTTTTGCCACAAGCCTGAAAATGGCCGGCGCCGCCGTGAACACCCTCATGGATGCCGCGCCCCTCGGCGCCGCCGCCGCCGTCCGAAAGGCCGTGCTGGCCTTGCCGGGCGTGGAGGGCGTGAACGACGTGCGCGTCCGCCGCAGCGGGGCGCAGCACTTCGTGGAACTGAGCCTCGGCGTGCTGCCGCGGCAGGGCGTGGAGGAGGCGCATACCCTGGCCCACGCGGCGGAAGGTGCCGTACGGGCGATGCTGCCCGGCGCGGACGTTATCGTGCACATCGAGCCCCGCGAAGGGCACGCCGGAGGCGATCCTTTTGCCCTGACGCGCGCCGCGGCCGCCGCGCACGGTCTGCGCGTGCACAGCATCCATGTGTTCGGAGAGGACAGGCCCTGCCATCTGGAACTCCATGCGGAGCTGCCCGGCGGGATGGATTTCGCTGCGGCGCATGAGCGCGTGGCGGCATTTGAGGCCGCGCTGGAACCGCAGCTTCCCGGCGTGAGCATCGTCAGCCGCCTGGAGCCGGAAGCGCCCCGTGAGGCAGGAACTGCGCCGGTTTCCATCGCATGGGGAGATCTGCTCCGGCGGGAGGCCCTGCGAGCAGCCGAGAGGGAACCTCTGGCGCGGGAGCCGCACAGTTTTTCCCTGTTTGAAATTCCCGCAGCGGGAACCTGTTTCTCCTTCCATTGCATCGTGGCGCGGGGATTGACCGTGGAACAGGCCTACGACGTCGGTGCGCGCATGGAGGAATCATTGCGGATGGCTGTTCCCCGGCTGGGCCGCGTCAACATCCATCTGGAACCCGACACCGCCGCATCGGAGAAATAGGAAGGCGAGGGCGCCTGCGAGACGTGATCCCCATTTCTTCCCGGAGAATCGAGAAGGCCGCCTCGCGAAATCCCGCGTTCAGGAGGGCTTGGCGCAGGCCCGGCGAAGCTGCGAGAGTTCCGCCGCCTTTCTTCAGCAACTCCTTTGTCGATTATTGATGCTCGGCACGTTCCGCAGCAGTCGAACCCGTTTCCTGCGCTGACGCTTCACCTTCGGCGGTCAGGGGATTGCCCCGTCTGCACAGACCCCTGCCTGCGCCGCAACGGCCGCTACCTTGCCCCTGGCCCATCCCTAGAAAAACAAGGGAGCAACGACAGCAGCGTCAATGAAATTGAAATCCAAAATGTATTGACATTGGAATTGAATTTCATTATTTATGTTTTTAACGAAACAACCCAAGGAGGCATCCATGTGCGTCACCCTTATCGGCGGAATGAACAGACTTGAAAAGGACTATGTGGCCGCGGCGGCCGACGCGGGCCATACGTTGCGCTTCATAGCGAGAAATGAGCGAAATTTCACGCAGAAAATCGGCAACCCCGATGCGCTGATCGTGTTCACCAACAAAGTTTCCCACGAAGCCAGGCGCAAGGCGGTGCGTGTGGCGCGGTCAAAAAGCATTCCCGTGCAGCTTGTGCATTCCTGCGGCGTTTCCTCTCTGCGGGAATGCCTTGGCAGGGCGTAGCGCCGTTGAGAGGCGGATGCGGCATCGCCGCGATACCAATCCCGGTATTCTCTGAACCAAACAAAGGAGCGTCCATGTCCACAGCGTGCGGGCTTACCCACCACTTCACCCACGACGATTTGCACATTGCCCTTTCTGATTGTTTTGAGCAGCCGCAGGCCGATGCCCTGATTGCAATGCTGCACGGCAACCGCTCACGCTGCAAGCGGATATTCATCGACGTGAGCAAGGTGACCCATTCGCAGCCTTCGGCGGTGGCGGCCTTCAAAACATCCCTGAGCACGCAATGCGTCGGCCCGGAGCGGGTGTATTTCAAGGGAAGGCTCGGCTTCGACCTCGCCATCGACGGCAACAGGGTTCTCATTGTCAAGGACGCGAGTCGACAAAAGCACGAGCCGGGCAGGCATGTCTGCAAAGGCAATTGCGCCCATTGCGCATGCGGACACCATCATCATTGAGGCGGATAACCGATAACGCAAGGAGCAGTTCAATGAGCAAAGTTCTGATTGTCTATGGTTCAAGCACGGGCAACACGCAAAGCATCGCCGAAAAAGTCGGCGAGCTGATCCGCGCTGCCGGACATGAGGCGAATGTGGTAAATGCCGGGGAAGTGGCCCCGGATAATCTGACGGAAGGCTATGACGCGGCCCTTTTCGGCTGCTCGGCCTGGGGGGAGGAGGAACTGGAGATGCAGGACGACTTTCTGCCCCTGTTCGAGGCGTTCGACAAGGCCGGCCTTTCCGGCCGCAAGGTTGCCGCCTTCGCCTCCGGCGACCAGACATACACCCATTTCTGCGGCGCGGTGGACGCCATTGAGGAGCGCGCCAGGGAACTCGGCGCCACTGTCATAGCCGACGGCCTCAAGATGGAGGGTGATGCGACTGCCGATCCGGATGCCGTCGACGCATTCGCGCAGGCTGTCATCAAGAATCTGTAGGC
>JAILMX010000167.1 GCA_024692205.1 Desulfovibrio sp.
GCCACGCAGTCGCCCCTCATGGCCCGCTGCATGAAGAGTGAGCGCCAGGGTCATTTCGTGTTCTACGGCGCCATGGTGTGCGAGGGCATCATCGCCCTTATCTGGGCTTCCGCCGCCTGCGCCATCTACACCGTCGCCGACGGTCACATGGTGGGCCTTGCCGAAAAGCTCGGCAGCGTCAAGCCCGCCGGCGTCGTCTATGAGGTCTGCAAGAGCACGATGGGCGGCATCGGTACCGTCCTCGCCATGCTCGGCGTCGTGGCCTGCCCCATCACCTCGGGCGACACGGCCTTCCGTTCAGCCCGTCTGACGGTGGCCGACTGGTTCAAGATCCCCCAGGCGCAGATAGTGAAGCGCCTTTCCATCGCCGTGCCGCTCTTGCTCGTAGGCGCGGGCCTGAGCCAGATCGATTTCAACATCGTGTGGCGCTACTTCTCGTGGACAAACCAGACCCTCGCCATGATCGTGCTGTGGACCGCGTCCATGTATCTCTTCCTTGAGAAGAAGAACTACTGGATCACGGCCGTGCCGGCCACCTTCATGAGCGCCGTGTCCGCCACGTATTTCTGCATGGCGCCCGAGTGCCTCGGCAAGGTCCTGCCCATGCCGCTGTCAGTCTCCTACGGCATCGGCATTGGTGTGGCCGTGCTTTTCCTCGCCCTGTTCCTGATGGCGACGAAGAAGCGCGCCCTGGCCTAGGCTCTTTTGAGGGGCGGCTCGCCGCCCCAGGCTGATTGCTGTCTTCGCAAGCGGGGAGGGGGCGGTGCCTCCTCCCCCTTCTGCATTCCCCGCAACCCTCTGCGATAAAGGATAGTCATGCTGCTGACGCGCCCGGCCCTGCCGGATCTTTCCATCAACGACGAGGCGGCCCTGCGTGCCGACAAAAAGAACGCTTTCCGCTTCGGCCGCTGTTCCGTGGGGAAGAAGGCCGTCTACATGGGCGGCTGGTATTTCGACTGCTGCCGTTACGTTCCCCTTTCGGCGGTGAGCCGTATCTTCAAGCGAGTGGCCATGAGCAAGGGCGGATTTACGGGCAGGGGCGTTTTCGCCTCCATCCCCTACTGCGTGGTGGAGTGCCGTGACGGCCGCACGGTCACGACCCAGTACCGGCATGAAGGACAGGTCGACGCCCTGCTCGATCATGTGCGGCGTGCCTTTCCCAGGATACCGACCATGTCCGCCGCGGCGGATAAGAAGATCGAGGACGAGACGCGCGCCGAAGAGGCGCAGTACCGGAAAAATCTTGGGGCGGATGCCCGGGCGACCATTGCGGAGCTGGAAAAGGCGGCGGATTTCCTCGGGAAGCGCAATGACCTGGTCACTGCCCTTGCCGAGGCGAGCCGGCGCAGCTGGGTGGGGCGGCTGGTGAATCCGGCCTACAAATGGGTGGCACTTGCCATCACCCTGATGGCCTTCGCCGCCGGCAGCTGGGGCGCATGGGAATGGTGGGCGGGCACGCGCGAGGACGGCATCTACATCGCCCTCATCGGCTTCGCCATCGTCTTTCTTTTTTCGGGCGCGCGTGTGCTGCCGACCATGCGGGACAATAAAAAGGCCCTTGCCGGAAAATTGGAAAAGGTCCGCGCCGACATGGCGGACTATCTCGCAGGGTATGAAGGTTTTCCCGTTCCCGCGCGCTATGCGCACCCGTCGACGCTGGCGCGCATGATACGTTCCGTCCGCATGGGGAGGGCCGAAAGCGCGGCCGAGGCCTATGAGGACATGAAGGCCGTTCTGCGCGCGATCAATTCCTCCGTGACCGTATCCCGGAAGGAATACGACGAGATAACCGCCATAAAGCCCATGTTTCTGCTGGAAGACTATCGCTAGTGTCGCGTTCACGAAATAATATTTGATTATGCTGATAAAGGCTTTCCTTCATAAGTCCATCGAAAAGGGTGAGCCTGTTCATTGTTGTAACAACGGATATATTTCATAATTTACTCAACTAGCTGTTGTTTGGAATGCCATACTCCGCCTTTGAGCACTGCTTTTGCGAATATATTGAACCATATTTCAATTTGATTGAGCCAAGATGCGTACGTTGGCGTAAAGTGCATTT
>JAILMX010000256.1 GCA_024692205.1 Desulfovibrio sp.
TGACGTTCTCGATGAAGTCGCGCAGGCCTTCTTTCGCCTTGAAGGGCAGCTTGTGCAAAAGATTGTGCGGCGCATGGCATTCATTACAGGCCAGCGATGCGTGGGGCGAGCGGCTTTGCGTGACCGCCGCCTCGTTCATGATGTGGCAGGCGGCACCGCAGAAAGGGCGTGAGTCACTGAAACGCATCCCTGCCGCTGCCGCAAACACAAGGCCCGCTCCGATCACGATACCTGCCGTGAGAAGTTTGAGGGGTCCGTGTCGAGAGGCTCCCATCACCCTTCCTCCTGTTTGATAAAGAAACTAAGTGCGCAATAATCCCCAGATTCTTGAAGTGACAGGGATTGCATAGCTCGTCAAGTGTAATTCCAACCGGAAGAGTTTTTTCACCAGAAAAAAGGGAGCTGGGTCATGAAAAAAGTGTACCGCTGAAAATAGCGAAACCTGCGAATTTGTGCGGCCGTATCATGCGGCTTTTCTTCAATGGAATTGTACGCAGTTATGTCCATACGCTACGCCAGGATATTGCCGTCCCGTGAGATTGTCACGACCTGCCACGGTATGAATCTGCCGCAGTTTTTGAGAGCTTTCTCCGCCGCGCGCTGCAGCCCTCCGCAGCAGGGGACTTCCATCCGCGCGATTGTAACGCTCTTGATATCGTTGCCCCTGATAATCGCGGTAAGCTTCTCGCTGTAATCCACCGCGTCCAGTTTAGGACAGCCGATGACAGTGACTTTGCCATTCATGAAACCATCATGCATGTTGGCGTAGGCGAAAGCGGTGCAGTCCGCGGCGATAAGCAGTCTTGCTCCGTCGAAGAAAGGAGCCTGAGAAGGCACCAGCTGTATTTGGAACGGCCACTGCGCCAGCCGGGAGATCGGCTTCGCTGCGGATGCGTTCACCGCATGTTCATCCTGCGTACGCTGCATGATGCGGGAATCAAGACAGCCGTCTTCATGACGTGTAAGATTCAAGCCTTCCGCCTTCTTTCGTTCTTTTTTTGCCAACCTTCCAGGTTGCCTTGTCGGGGTTGAGGCATGTGGCGGTGCTCACTATTGGGCGCGCGAGATCAGGAAGCTTGGGCATGAGATGAGGCTCATTCCACCGCGGCAGGTGAAGCCCTTTGTCATTAACAACAAAACAGATGCTGTCGATGCCCAGACCATATGCGAAGTTGTGCGGCGTCCCACTACAAGGTTTGTACAGGTAAAGTCCGTGGAACAGCAGAATATATCGGCCTTGCACCGTGTTCGGGAACGATATGTTGGAAACAGGACAGCCCTTGTCAATCAAATACGAGGTCTCCTACAGGAAGAAGGAGTTGTATTTCCACAGGGAATCACGCATATACGCAACGATCTATCGACAATACTTTCTGATGAATCCACAAATCTTAGTGGGACATTAAGAATTCTGATTGGAAATCTTCTTGGTGAATTGCGTATGTGGGATGAAAAAATCAAGGAAATTGAGGAGAACTTAAAACTTATGGCTAAGGCAGACCCGAACTGCACCCGGCTGTTGAAAATCCCCGGGGTTGGATTACTGACGGCCACCGCTGTAGTTGCGCATTTTGGCGATGCGAAACAATTCAAAAACGGCCGTCAATTCGCTGCATGCCTCGGACTGACGCCGAGGGAATATTCTTCAGGCGGCAAGCAAAAGCTGCTTGGCATCAGCAAGCGCGGGAATACCTATATCCGTAAACTCCTTATCCAAGGTGCCCGGATGCTTTGCATCTGGTGGGGGCGAACGATTGCAACGCCAGATCAATGGCGAAAGCTTTGGCTACAACAGGTCATTCACCGACGGGGGAAATTTGTTGCCGCAGTAGGGCAAGCCAATAAAACCGCCCGAATAATCTGGAATGTTTTGGCAAAAGGGGTGGAGTACTCAATGGCCCTGCCTTAACAAATAAGGGATGGCGGCTGACACGCCACTTGCATTCCGACATTTTTTGACGGCTGTCAGCGCAAGCGACGCGCCAGCCGCCATCTCCCAAAGAGTGAACAAGGAAAAGATGAAAAAAACGGTTGAACCTGCTTCATGGCACTCCGGAATACCCAAAGGCGTATAAAACGCCGTGGTTTTGATAGGAACCTGAAGCGCGGATTTCATCTTGGCAGAAGGATAGCCTTCATGCCGAATACATGGCAGCATTCTTCCCGTTTTTATCAAACTTTTCCTTGACACCGAGGGTCGGGATATACATGAGTATTTGCTTGCCACGAAGAGCTTCAAGAATGGAAAGTTTTCTGGTTCATCCACGTCATCCCCCGGCTACGCTAAATCCGGATGAACCACCAGTTTTCAGAGAAGAAACGCATGTAAAAATGACTGTCCCCACAGTGTATATTCGTCGTATATACAGGCTGTTATACTCCCTCTGGGGTGGTTATTTTTCGTTGCCAATAGTTGGTAACTCTTAGTTGCAGGTTTACACCAAGTGCGCATACTGTTGTGTCATGATGATCGACTTGTGCCCATGAGCCGCTGTACCGTGTAGAGAGGCATACCCGCCTGCACAACCCACGAGGCAAACGTATGCAGCAACGTATGAAACACAACCTTCAACGCCTGGGTCAGATAGCAAGGCGGCGGACAGGCCCTCCCAGAGCCGTTCCCTGCCGTGCCCGGCGGGCGCCGCAGGCCGTGCTCGACAGCCCTGTCCGCATGCGCGATGCAGCCCGCGACGCGTCAGGGCGCAGCTTCGGCGGCGGGTCATTCCTCTTCGGGGTCATTCCCGTCCGCTCCGGCGTCGGCCCTGTCCGATTTATCCGTATAGATATAATGCAACACGCAGGCCAGAACGGCCACGCTCAACGAAACAAAGCGCACATTCCAGACAGAGTCTCGGACCGTGGCAATGCCCACGGTCAGGAAGAAAAACAGCAGCGCTGCGGCGAGCAGAAGTCGCTTGGGGCTGATTTTCCTAGCCCACCTGAAAAGCCATCGGGGGATATCCGTAAAGCGGAAGAGCAGGAACGGCACTATGATAAAAAGAACGATAAAATCATACAGGCTGATATCCATCGCAGTCTCCTGAAAACATGGGATGCCAAGGGCGCGCAGGCGGCGCACTTTCTGCTTATGTTGTTTTCGCCGCTTTGGCAATGGAGGAGAACGGTCTCTCCCTGCGCTTGCCCACATGCTGACGGCCCGTACTTGCCTGCAGGGGGCACTTCGATTGCCCCCAGGCCCGGCATGAGGACAGGCAGAAATGTTTTAGATGGAAAAGGCATCTGCAAGGATGCGAATCGCAACCATGATTACCTATTGGTCGCCATCTTCAAGTACGGAATTGAGGTATTCTGCCGCAAAAGAAGGGTTGTTGCGTAAGCTCTCCAATATAGCCTTATCATGAGATATATACGGAATGCCCATTGCAATCAATTCTGACGCAACCAATGCAACAAATGAAGACTATTTAATAATGTTCTCTGGCCTTATTCCGTATAAGTTAATTACATGTTCGCCTTGTCTATAAATTTGACCATATAAATTCAAGAAAAAGCCTTTTACCTGTATTCAACCATTATCTCCGATTCCACTGCATCTAGGATCTGGCAAAGTTAGGGACGTACTGATTTAATCCCAAAAATTGTTCGCTTTTTTTGTATCAGTATTGTAAGATTCCTCCATGACAGGAGGCGAACTATGGTAACCAGAAAACTTTCCATTCTTGAAGCTCTTCGTGGCAAGCAAATACCA